>DASQNC010000025.1:0-300000 GCA_035645145.1 Azospirillaceae bacterium
GGCCCTCCGCAGACTGGGCTCGGGCCGCCAAGCCATCGAGCAGGAGTATCGGGCGGCACTGCGGCTCGCGGGCCAGCAGGGGGCGCCGGCGCTGGAACTGCGGGCGGCAACCGGGCTGGCGCGTTGGCTGGCCGAGACGGGGCGCCACGAGGACGGGCGCAATGTCCTGCGGCCGGTCTACGACGGGTTCACCGAGGGATTTGAAACGCGCGACCTCGGGGAGGCCAGGGCATTGCTTGATGCACTCAGGTAAACCTGCCGGTAACGCAGGTGCAACGATGCTGGCGGCCCCTTGGCGCTCTCCCGGCATCCCGAGGTGAGACCGGTCAGGGATCCTTCTGCCCGCCCCGGTGCGCGAGCCAGATGAACAGTCCCATCAGGACCAGCAGGCCGAGTGCGCCCAAACCCAGGGCGACCGGGCCCTGCCCCATGTCCTGGCCGGCGATGGGCGCGGTCAGGCGGAACGCGGCCCAGCCCGCAAGTCCGATCAGGACCGTGATCGCCGCCAGCAGCAGGACAAGGATGCGCAGCGGCCCCGTCATTTCCGCCGGATCCTTGCCGAGGCCACCGCCACGCCCAAGGCCGTCATGCCCAGCGCCGTGGCCACCGCCGCCGGCTTGACCCAGCCCAAGCCCGCGTTCAGTCCGCCGGAGACCCCACGGCCCGACCACATCGGGTGGAACAGGGTCCCGTCGTGGACGGGACCGCGGGGGGCACGGGCGATGGCACCGCCGAACAGGCGCGGACCGATGCGCTCGACCAAGCCCGGAACCAGCGCGTGCGCCACCTTGGCCACACGGGTCATGCCGCCCACCAGGACTTCGCGTCGGGGGTGCTCGGCGCAGCGGACGATGGCGGCGGCCACGTGTTCCGGCGTCAGTGCCGGCCCCTTGGGACGGAGTTGGTGGCCCGTGTAGTTGGCGCCGTGGGCAATTCCGGGCGTATCGACGAACGAGGGGTATACGCCGCAGACGTGGACGTCCGGCCAATCCCGCAGTTCCTGCCGCAGGCTGTCGATGAAACCCCGCAGGCCGAATTTTGCGGCGGCATAGGCGGCCGCAAAGGGCGGGGCGGCGAAGGCGCCCAGCGAGACCGTGTTGATCAGCACGCCATGGCGTTGGCGCTGCATGTGGGGCAATGCCACATAGGCCCCGTGCATGGGGCCCATCAGATCGGTCTCGATGACGCGGCGATGGGCCGCCATCGGGGTCTCCTCGAACCGGCCGACGGCTCCCACGCCGGCGTTGTTCACCCAGACGTCGATCCCGCCGAACCGCTCGACCGCGGTCCGGGCCAACCGGTTCATCTGGTGGAGGTCGGCCACGTCGGTTTCCACCGGGACCGCCTGCACGCCCTCCTGCCGGCACTCGCGGGCAACCTCTTCCAGGAGGTCGTCGCGGCGGGCGGCCAGGACGAGGTTGGCCCCTCGCGCCGCAAAGGCCCGGGCCGTCGCACGACCGATGCCGCTGGATGCGCCGGTGATGACGACTGTGGTCTGTTCAAGCTGTGGCATGGGCAGCTCCGGGCTTGCGGTGGCACCGTGCTGCAACAGCGTCAACGCCACACCCGTCCCGCCCACGATGCGCAGTCACCCCACGATGCGCATCACCGCTGTGCGGACGGGTCGAGGCAGACGGCCTCCATCCCCTCTTCCCGGAAGACCTCGGTGACACTCGCGTCGGAGGTGATGCGGAGGTGGAGTTTCTGGATCGGCGCGCAGCCGCCGGGATGGTAGCTGACGCCGGTCACCAGGAAGCTCCGGTTTCCGCGGTGGAGTTCGAGCGCGTCGCAGCCGCCGAACATCACCCCGGCCTTCATGGACAGGACGCGCATGGCTTCGGCGGGCGTATCGATGCGGCGAACACGCGCCAAAAGGGATTGGCGGTCGTATTCCACCCTTACCTGCCCCGATGCGTCGAGCAGCAGGTACACGTCCACGAACTGTCCGCCGTATCCCGGGAAGGCGCGGATCAACTCGTCGCGCACGTGGCCTTCGATGCGTTCGCGGACCGGGGTGCCGAACAGCGCGTCGAACGCGGCGCGATTGGCGTCGATCTGCTCGGGCGTCATGGGGGCCGGGTCGCCGCGCTCCTGCGCGGCCTCCGCGCCCGCGTCGTCGGGGGAGGCCTCCTCGACCGGGCGCGGTGCCAGCCCGTCCTCGGTCTCGGCCAGAACCAGCGTGCATGCGTATCCCTGGACGCGGCCCAGGAACTTCAGCACCGGCTCGCGGACCAGCGCGTGGCAGAAGCGGGCGTAGGGCGCCAGCGGCGAGCCCTCCGGCGGTTGGAGATGCTGTTCCAACGGCGAATATTCGAGGCTGGCCTGACACGCCTTGCGGAAGGCCTCGGTCAGGTCCTCGGCCCACGCGGCGGTGGAGTACAGGATCAAGGCCGCCGCCAGCACCGCCATGCTCCGGCGGTGCCGCGGTTTCGACGTCATCATGCGACGCTGGCCCATCTGCGCCGTTCCGGATCCTGTTCGTGTGGGGCAGCGATGCCGTGAAATCGTGTGGGCGTCAATCGTCCCATCGCATTCCGGGTAAACACCGGCAATGTTTCCCGGCGTCCGCGGTGGCACCAGGACCGCAATTGCGGCTTTGGCAGGCGCCGTCGCAAGATGTGCCGGGACCGGGAGGCCCGCCGATGTCCAACGTCTTCCATCGCAGCGTGCGCGCCCGCTATCCGACCGCGGTGGCCGGAGATGGCTGCTACCTGATCGACCGGGAGGGGCGCCGCTATCTCGATGCGTCCGGCGGTGCGGCCGTGTCCTGCCTCGGGCATTCCGAACGGCGGGTGCAGCAGGCGATCGCGGCGCAGGCATCGACGCTCGCCTATGCGCACACGTCCTTTTTCACCAATGGGCCGATGGAGGCCCTGGCCGACCGTCTGGTGGCCGGGGCACCGCCCGGCATCGAGCGGGTTTATTTCGTGTCCGGCGGCTCGGAAGGGATGGAGGCCGCGCTGAAGATGGCCCGCCAGTACTTCCTGGAAGCCGGGCAGCCGGATCGCCACAGGATCATCGCCCGGCGGCAGAGCTATCACGGAAACACACTGGGGGTGCTGGCGGCCGGGGGCAACGCCATGCGGCGCGCTCCGTTCCAGCCGCTGCTGGTCGAAATGGCGCACGTGTCCCCCTGTTATGCCTACCGTGACAAGTCCCCATCGGAAACCGAGGAGGCGTACGCGGTGCGGTTGGCGGAGGAGCTGGATGCCGCGATCCGGGCGTTGGGACCCGGGACGGTGGCGGCCTTCGTGGCCGAAACCGTGGTGGGGGCGACGTTGGGCGCCGTGCCGCCGGTGCCCGGATACTTCAAGCGCGTGCGCGAGGTGTGCGACCGGCACGGCGTGCTGTTGATCCTGGACGAGGTGATGTGCGGCATGGGACGCACCGGCACCCTGCATGCCTGCGAGCAGGACGGGGTGGCGCCGGACATCATGGTGGTGGCCAAGGGCCTGGGCGCGGGTTACCAGCCGATCGGCGCGGTCCTCGTCTCCGGCCGGGTCTACAAGGCGTTCGAGGACGGCTCGGGGGTCTTCCAGCACGGCCACACCTATATCGGGCATCCGGTGGCTTGTGCGGCCGCACTGGCGGTCCAGGACATCCTCCAGGTGGACGGGCTGCTGGCGAACGTCGTGCACCAGGGGCGCGCACTGCGGAGCGCGCTGGAGGACAGGTTCGGCAACCATTGCCACGTGGGCGACATCCGCGGCCGCGGCCTCTTCCTGGGATTGGAGCTGGTGCGGGACCGCGGCGCCAAAACGCCGTTCGATCCCGCCTTGAGGGTCCACGCCAGGATCAAGCAGGCGGCCATGGAGCTCGGCCTGCTGTGCTACCCGATGGGCGGCACCGTCGACGGCACGCACGGGGACCACATTCTCCTGGCTCCCCCCTTCATCCTGACGCCATCCCATGTGGACGAGGTTGTCGACAAGCTGGGCCGCGCCATCGATGCGGTCGTCGCCGCATTGCCGACGGGGAGGGTGGCATGACCGGTGGTCCGGATGTCCCCCTGCCGGTTGCTGTTTGCGCCGCCCCCAATGGTGCGCGCCGGACCAAGACGGATCATCCGGCCCTTCCCATGACGCCTGCGGAGATCGCGCGGGATGCCGCCGCTTGCCTGGAAGCCGGGGCGTCCATGCTGCACATCCACGCGCGCGGTCCGGATGGCCGGCACACGCTGGACCCCGGCCTCTACGGCGAGGTGATCGCCGCCGTGCGGGCCGAGGTCGGCGACCGCATGGTGGTGCAGGCCACGACCGAGGCCGCCGGGATCTACGCACCGGCCCAGCAGATGGCGGCGATCCGGGGCCTGTGCGCCGGTGCCCGGCCCCGGTCGCGTCCCGACAGCGTGTCGCTCGCCATCCGCGAACTCCTTCCCGCGGGGGACGATTCGGCGGTGGCGGCGTTCGGCACATGGATCGAATGGGTACACCGCGAGCGCATCCTGCCCCAGTACATCCTCTACGATGCCGAGGACGTGGGGCGATTCCTGGCATTGCAGGCCCGCGGGGTCATTCCGGATGACCGGCCGAGCGTGTTGTTCGTCCTCGGGCGTTACACGGCCGGGCAGCAAAGCGACCCCCGGGACCTTCTGCCCTTCCTCGCGGCGATGGGGGCCGGACATGATTCGGCCGGGAACTGGTTCCTGTGCGCCTTCGGAAAGCTGGAATCCGCCTGCTGCCTGACGGCCGCGGCATTGGGTGGACACGCCCGGATCGGATTTGAAAACAATACCTTGATGGCGGACGGCAACCGTGCACCCAATAACGCCGCACTGGTTGATCAACTCGTGCGCGCGCTTCCGGCCGTCGGCCGTACCCCGGCCGATGCGGCCATGGTGCGCGCGTTGCTGGGCTGAACAAAACCAAGAAATTTTCAGGAGGAAATACGGATGTCTTTCCGGATTGCAGGCGGCTTCGCAACCATGGCCGCGCTGGCCCTGGCACTGACGGCGGGAGCCCCACAGGCGCAGGCCCAGCAGAAGTTCGTGACCGTCGGGACCGGCGGCGTGACCGGCGTCTACTACGCCGCGGGCGGTGCGATCTGCCGCTTGGTCAACGCCGGTCGTCGCACCCACAACATCCGCTGCTCGGTCGAATCGACCGGCGGCTCCGTGTTCAACATCAACACGCTGAAGGCGGGCGAGTTGGACTTCGGCGTGGTCCAGTCCGACACCCAGTTCCACGCGGTCCAGGGCACCGGCCCGTTCCAGGAGGGCGGGAAGTTCGGGGATCTGCGTTCGGTCTTCTCGCTGCACGCCGAACCGCTGACCCTGGTGGCCCGTCGCGAGGCGAACATCAAGAGCGTGGCCGATCTCGCGGGCAAGCGCGTCAACATCGGAAATCCGGGCTCGGGCACCGTGTCGACGGTCCGCGTGACCCTGGACGCGCTGGGCATCAACACGTCCTCGTTCGCGCTGACCGGCGAGCTGCGCCCGGACGAGCACGGGCCGGCGCTCTGCGACAACCGCATCGACGCCTTCTTCTATGCGGTCGGCCATCCGTCGGCGAACATCCAGGATCCGACCACCGCGTGCGGCGCCCAGCTGGTGTCGGTCTCCGGCGCCGGCATCGACAAGCTGGTGCAGCAGTTCCCCTACTACTCCAAGGCGACCATCCCGGCGAACATGTACCAGGGCAATCCGAACCCGACCGAGACGTTCGGTGTTCGCGCCACCCTGGTGTCGTCGGCGCGGGTGCCGGACGATGTGGTCTACAACGTGGTCAAGGCCGTCGGGGATGGCTTCGACGAGTTCAAGCGCTTGCATCCGGCGCTTGAGACGCTGACCCTGGAAGCCATGGTCCAGAACAGCAACATCGCGCCCATGCATCCGGGCGCGGAGAAGTACTTCCGTGAGCGCGGCCTGCTGAAGTAACAGAGGCTCTTCCGCAGGAGCGATGGACTGAAGTAAATGCGGCAGGCGCCCCGGGTTCGTCCCGGGGCGCTTCGCGTTGCGAGCAATCGAGGAAACCCGACCCATGACTGGACCGGCCCAGCAGACGGTGGACGACGGCGCCGCGCGCGCCCAGCAGATGGTGGTCGAAGCCGACACCGGCGCCCGGTCCCCGATGGGCCTGACGGGCAGGGTGATGGCGGCGGTGGCCTTGATCTGGTCGCTGTTCCAGCTCTGGTACGCCTCGCCGCTCCCGTTCGCGGTCAACGCATTCGTCTTCAACGACACCGAGGCGCGCGCCATCCACCTGGCGCTGGCCCTGTTCCTGGCTTTCACCGCCTATCCCGCGTTCGCCAAGGCGCCGCGCGGGTACGTGCCTTGGTACGATTGGATCCTGGCCATCGCCGGGCTGGTGTGCGCCGGCTACCTGTTCGTCTTCTACCGCGACCTGGCGGCGCGCTCGGGCATTCCAACGCAATTGGACCTGACCGTCGGCGCCATTGGCCTTGTCGTGCTGCTGGAGGCGACGCGGCGGGCCCTCGGGCCGCCGCTGATGGTCGTCGGCCTGGTGTTCCTGGCCTACACCTTCCTCGGCCCCTACATGCCCGAGGTGATCCAGCACCGCGGCTCCTCGATCGGCCGCATGGTCCAGCACCAGTGGATCACCACGGAAGGCGTGTTCGGCGTCGCCGTCGGCGTGTCCACCAGCTTCGTCTTCCTGTTCGTGCTGTTCGGCTCGCTTTTGGAGAAGGCGGGCGCCGGCAACTACATGATGCAGGTGTCGTTCGCGCTGCTGGGCCACCTGCGCGGCGGGCCGGCCAAGGTGGCCGTGGTGTCGTCGGCGCTGAACGGCGTCATCTCCGGCTCGTCCATCTCCAACGTCGTCTCGGGTGGCATCTTCACCATCCCGATGATGAAGCGCACGGGGCTGGGCGGCGTGAAGGCCGGTGCCATCGAGGCCAGCTCGTCCATCAACGGGCAGATCATGCCGCCCGTGATGGGGGCCGCGGCCTTCCTGATGGTGGAGTACGTGGGCATCCCGTACTCCGAGATTATCCGCCACGCCTTCCTGCCCGCCGCCATCAGCTACGTGGCGCTTCTTTACATCGTGCATCTGGAGGCGCTGAAGCTGGGGATGAAGGCGATCCCCAAGGCGCCGCGGCCGGTGCGCGACACGCTGTTGGGGTGGGCCACGGGGCTGACCTCGATCATCGTGCTGTCCGGTGTCATCTACTACGGCATCGGATGGACCCGCGACGTGTTCGGCCCGGCCGCCACCTGGATCATCCTGACGACCTGCGCCGTGGGCTATGTTGGCCTGATCTGGTACGCGGCGCGGTTCCCGGACCTGGAACTGGACGACCCCAACGCACCCGTCCTGAACCTGCCCGAGACATGGCCGACGGTGCGCACGGGCATCCATTATCTGATCCCCATCGTGGTGCTGCTGTGGTGCCTGATGGTGGAGATGTACTCGCCCGGCCTGTCCGCCTTCTACGCCACGCTCAGCATGATCGGCATCCTGCTCACCCAGCGCCCGCTGATCGCGCTGTTCCGCGGCCAGCCGATCGGGCCGGCCGCGGTGCAGGGGTGGCTTGATCTGATGGACGGGCTGATCCTCGGCGCCCGCAACATGATCGGTGTCGCCGTGGCGACCGGCACCGCCGGCATCATCGTGGGCACCGTCACGCTCACCGGCCTCGGCTTCATGATGACCGAGTTCGTGGAGATGATTTCCGGCGGGAACGTGTTCCTGATGCTCGTCTTCACGGCGGTCATCAGCCTTGTGCTCGGCATGGGCGTCCCCACCACCGCCAACTACATCATCATCGCCACCCTGATGGCGCCGGTGATCGTCGAACTGGGCGCCCAGGGGGGAATGATCATCCCGCTGATCGCGGTCCACCTGTTCGTCTTCTATTTCGGCATCATGGCGGACATCACCCCGCCGGTCGGCCTGGCCGCCTATGCCGCCGCCGCGATCAGCCGGGCGGATCCCATCCAGACCGGCTTGCAGGGCGCGTTCTACAGCCTGCGCACGGCATTGTTGCCGTTCCTGTTCATCTACAATCCCCAGCTCCTGCTGGTCGACGTCCATGGCTGGTTCGAGGCCGCGCTGGTCATTACCGGTGCGTTGGTGGCCATGTGCGCGTTCTCGGCGGCCACCCTCGGGTTCCTCTACATCCGGACGAAGGTCTGGGAGATCGTGGTCCTGCTGCTGGCCTCGTTCATACTGATGAACCCTCTGTTCTTCATGGACCTGGCCTACCCGCGCTGGCAGGAACTGCCGGCGGGCCGCCTCGGCGAGGTCATGGGGGATGTGCCGGACAAGGGCCGCGTGGCCGTCCGGGTGGAAGGGCTGTCGATCGAGGGCGAGGACGTGAACCGAACCCTCAGCCTGCGCCTGGGCCCGCCGGCGCCGGTGGAAGAGCGGTTGCAGGCCGCCGGGCTGCGGGTCATGCGGTCGGGGGACCAGTACCGCATCGTCCAGGTCCAGCTTGGCAGCCAGGCGAACAAGCTGGGGCTGGAGCAGGGCTGGACCATCGGCAGCGTCCTGGTCCCGAACCCGGAACGACCGTCCGAGTACTGGCTCTACATCCCGGCGGCGGCGCTGCTGGGCATGGTCGTGCTGGCGCAGCTTTCGCGGCGGCGCCGGCTGAGCCCCGCCCTGGCCTGACCCGTGGTGTCGAGATGCGCCGCCCGGCCGGTCAGCGCATCTCGATCCGTCGGGTGGTTTCCACCACTGTGGAGTTGCCACGGGTCAATGTGAACTCGGCCATCCATGCGCCGGGCATCCAGCCCTCGGCCGGACGGCGGCGGCCCGCGAACAGGAACCGGACGGCCTGGTTGCGCTCGATGGCGTCCTCGGAATCCGCGAACACCGCGCCATCGGGGCGGCGGATGCGCAGGCGCGTGCGGTCGCCGGCCTGGACGCCGAACAGATCCACCCAGAACACCAGCGCGCCGGCATCCGGGGCGAGGCGCAGGTCGGCATAGGCGCCGCGCCGCGCGGCTTGTGGGTCCGCCCGGTCGAATGCGAAGCCGGCGGTGAGGACGCCGGTCGGCCGGTAGGCGAGGGACGCCAGGGTGGACGGCTCCCAGAGGCTGCGGGACGTGTCGCCGCAGACCGCCGTTTCGACGGGACCCGCCCAGGGATCGACGATCTTCCCGTTGTGGCGGACCTGCATTTCCACATGGGGGAACTCGGTGCTGCCGCTCATCCCCACGAGCCCCAGCGGGGTCCCCGCCGCCACCGGCTGGCCGGGACGGACGCGAATGCTGCCGCGCTTCAGGTGGCTGTATTGGGTTTCCCATCCGCCGCCATGGTCGATGATCACCCCGTTGCCCGCCTCGCGGCCCGGCGCCAGGCCCGCCTTGCCGGTGTCGGGCTCGCCGTCACGGACGCGATGCACCGTCCCGGCGGCGGCGGCCACGACCGCGACACCCCGTTCCATGGCTGCGAGGTCCGGCAACCGAAAGTCTGCGCCGCGGTCGCCATCGTAACCCAGGTGTCCGCATGCCCAATCCCGCACGCCGGGTCCCGGGTCGAGGTCCACGTTGTTCTGAACGAAGCAGGTCTCGCCGATCCGGCAATCCAGCGGCAGGCGGAGGCGCGGTCCATCGCGTGTCGGGTCCGTCGGACCGGCGGCCCGGGGCGCGGCAGGGGCAAGGATCGCCAAAACCGCGGCAAGGGTGACGACGGAAGCGGTGGGGCCTGTGCGCTGGCGCATTTCCCGGTCCTTAAAGGTGAGCGGAACCGATGGCTTGGTGGTTGGGATCCATGCCGCCACCGTCGTGGAGAGCGTCGATGAGGCGTATGGTGCGAAATCTTGTCCGTTCCTTGGCGTTCTGCCTGGCTTTGGTTCCGGTTCCGGGAATTGGTCAACAACCGCCCCGCCAAGCCGCGGACTATGCCGCCCTGGTGGAGGAGGTGCGGCAGCGGCCCGGACCCGAACGCGCGTTCGCCGCGCGCGTCGAACGGGACATCCTGCGCCTGACCAACGAGGAACGGCGGCGGCATGGCTTGTCGGACCTCGCATGGGACGACATGCTCGCCGACACCGCACGCGCGCATGCGCGGGACATGCTGCGCCGGCGCTACTTCGCCCATGGGACGCCCGAGGGGCTGAGCCCGCACGACCGGATCACCGGGGCCAACCGGAGCCTCGTCCTGGCCTCCACGGCCGAAAACCTGTACGGCGCGGAGGGACCCTGGCGGGAGGCGGTCTCCGACCTCGCCGTCGAGGCGGTCCAGGGATGGATGGACAGCCCCGGCCACCGGGCGAACATCCTCAAGCCGGATCTCAGCCATCTCGGCGTCGGGATGGCGCTGGACGGTGATCGGGTGAACATCGCGCAGAACTTCGCGGACGTCGCCGGCCGACTGGCCGTTCCGGTGCCGGTGCGGGTGCGCCGGGGCGAACGGATCCGGATCGTCCCCGGGGACATGCGCGAGGCGGCGGGAAGCCGGCCGGTCGGCTTCTCGTTCGTGCGGGACGCTCCGGATGCGGCGCTTGCACGGCCGAGCCCTTTCGGCACCGTCCCCGTCGAGGTCGGTCCGGGTGCCTTCCGGATCGCCATCTATGTCCCCGACGGTCGGCGCCGTTTCAAGGTGTTGGCCGGCCCCTACCTTCTCGTCCAATGACCGGATGTCCGGCCGGGCTCGCTTTCGCCGGAGCAGGGTCTATATTCGGCGCATAAATTCGAGCGTCATGTCCCGGGCGCCATCCACGGAGGAAGCCATGCAGCTCAACGTCGCCGGCGTCATCGCAAAGCTGGGTCTGAAGGATCCGGACCTGCTGCGGCACCAGGCCTTCGTCGACGGCCGCTGGGTCGATGCCGACAACGGCCGGGTCATGCCGATTTCGAATCCGGCGAACGGGGATGCCCTCGGCACCGTGCCCGAGATGGGGGTCGCGGAAACCCGGCGTGCGATCGAGGCGGCCCAGGCGGCGTGGCCGGCTTGGCGGGCGAAGACGGCCAAGGAGCGCGGGGCCATCCTGCGCAAATGGTACGATCTGATGATGGCCAACGCCGAGGACCTGGCCCGCATCATGACGGCCGAGCAGGGCAAGCCGCTGGCCGAAGCGCGGGGCGAGGTCGCCTACGCCGCCGCGTTCATCGATTGGTTCGCCGAAGAGGGCAAGCGGCTGTACGGCGACACCATTCCCTCGCCCTGGGCCGACAAGCGGCTGGTGGTGGTGAAGCAGCCCGTGGGCGTGTGCGCCGCCATCACCCCCTGGAATTTCCCGCTCGCCATGATCACCCGCAAGGCCGGCCCGGCGCTGGCGGCGGGGTGCCCGATGGTGATCAAGCCGGCCCCCAGCACGCCTTTCTCGGCACTCGCCCTTTGCGTGCTGGCCGAACGGGCGGGTGTGCCGGCGGGCATCCTGTCGGTGGTCACCGGCGACGCCGAGGCCATCGGCGGCGAGATGACCGCCAATCCCATCGTGCGCAAGCTGACCTTCACCGGCTCGACGCGCGTGGGCAAACTGCTGATGGCCCAGTCGGCCGGGACCATGAAGAAGGTGTCCTTCGAACTGGGTGGCAACGCGCCGTTCATCGTGTTCGACGATGCCGACCTGGATGCGGCCGTGGCGAACGCGATGGTCTCCAAGTACCGCAACGCCGGCCAGACCTGCGTGTGCGCGAACCGCATCTATGTGCAGGACGGCATCTACGACCGCTTCGCCGAGGCGTTCGCCGCGGCGGCCGCGAAGCTGCAGGTGGGCGACGGTTTCGCCGACAGGACCCAGGTCGGTCCCCTCATCACCGACGCCGCCGTCGCCAAGGTGGAGGACCATCTGGCGGACGCCGTTTCCAAGGGCGCCCGTGTGATGACCGGCGGCAAGCGGCATGCGCTGGGCGGGCGGTTCTTCGAGCCGACCGTCCTCTATGGTGTGACCCCCGCCATGAAGGTCGCCCGCGAGGAGACGTTCGGTCCGTTGGCCCCGCTGTTCCGCTTCAAGGACGAGGCGGACGTGATCCGCATGGCCAACGACACCGAGTACGGGCTGGCCGCCTACTTCTTCACCCGCGACATCGCCCGCGCCTGGCGCGTGGCCGAAGCGCTGGAGTACGGCATGGTCGGCATCAACGACGGCCTGATGTCGACCGAGGTGGCGCCGTTCGGCGGGATCAAGGAAAGCGGTCTCGGCCGCGAAGGCTCCAAGTACGGGATCGACGAGTATGTCGAGATCAAGTATCTGGCCTTCGGCGGCGTGAGGGGCTGAAGGCGACCCGATCCGGCCGGCGGCGGTCAACCCGCCGGCCCTCCCGTCCGAACTCAATCAACATCGGAGGCGCCCGGTGGCCGTCACCTACGACTACGATCTCTTCACCATCGGTGCCGGTTCCGGCGGGGTCGCGGCGTCGCGCCGGGCCGCCTCGTACGGGGCCAAGGTGGCCATCTGCGAAGGCAGCCGGGTGGGCGGGACCTGCGTCATCCGTGGTTGCGTGCCCAAGAAGCTCCTGATGTACGGGGCGCAGTTCCGCGACGCCTTCGAGGACAGCGTGAACTACGGTTGGGCGGGGAGCATGCCGTCGTTCGACTGGACGTGCCTGCTGACCAACAAGAACCGTGAGATCGACCGGCTGAACGGCATCTACATCAACATGCTGGCGAATGCCGGCGTGGAGTTGTTGAACGGCTATGGCCGTTTGATCGATCGCCACACGGTGGAGGTGGACGGCCGCCGCTTCACCGCCCGGACCATCCTGATCGCCACCGGCGGTCGCCCGACCCTGCCGCCGTTCCCCGGGGCGGAGCATTGCATCACGTCGGACGAGCTGCTGGAGATCGAGACGCTGCCGAGGGAGATGGTCGTCATCGGCGGCGGGTACATCGCCGTCGAGTTCGCGTCCATCTTCAATGCCCTGGGTGTGAAGATCACCATGCTGGTCCGCGGCGAGGACCTTCTGACCGGCTTCGACGACGATGTGCGGGTCCATCTGTCCAAGGAATTGCGCAAGCGGGGCATCGAGATCCACACCCGTACGCAGGTCGCCGGCATCGAGGCCGGGGCCGGCGGTTTCACCGTCCGCACCCACATCGGGCAGGAATTTTCCTGCGGGCAGGTTCTCGCCGCCACCGGCCGCGCGCCCAATACGAAGGGATTGGGGCTGGAGGCGGTTGGCGTCGAGATGGACGCCGAGGGGGGTATCGTTGTCAACGACCGCTACCAGACATCGGTGTCCAACATCTACGCGATCGGCGATGTGACGAACCAGGTGGCGTTGACGCCCATCGCGATCGCCGAGGGCCGCGCCTTGGCGGAGACCCTGTTCAACGCCAATCGGGTCGAGATCAGCTACGCCAACATCCCGACCGCCGTGTTCACCACGCCGCCGGTCGGGGCGGTCGGCTGCACCGAGGCCCAGGCCCGCGCACGGTTCGGCGAGGTCGACATCTACAAGGCCGAATTCCGGCCGATGAAGCACACGATATCGGGCCGGGACGAGCGCATCCTGATGAAGCTGGTCGTGGACAAGGCCAGCGATCGCGTCGTCGGCTGCCACATGGTCGGCGCCGATGCCCCGGAAATCATCCAGGCCATCGCGATCGCCGTGAACATGGGGGCGACCAAGGCCCAGTTCGACCGCACGATCGCGCTCCATCCCACCTCCGCCGAGGAATTCGTCCTGATGCGCGAGCCGGTGAAGCGGCCGACGCCACAGGCCGCGGGCTAGAGCAAATTGGCAGATAGAGCACGACCGCTTGATCCATGGGATGGAGCCGTGCTCTAGGATCCGCCCGGAAACGGGTGGCAAAAACCCGGTCGCGGGCGTATAGCCGTATACCCTTTGTCCCCGCGGCTTCGGCGATCTGGCCGAGCCGTGGCGGAGTGCGTGATCGGAGGAGACCCGGTGATGGCGGAACGGTGGACCCCGGACAGCTGGCGTTCGAAGCCTGTTCGGCAGGTGCCGTCCTATGACGACGCGGCCAAGTTGGAGGCCGTCGAGGCGCGTCTGCGGAACTACCCGCCGCTGGTGTTCGCGGGCGAAGCGCGCCGTCTGAAGGCGGCGCTCGGCCGTGTCGCCGAGGGGCAGGGCTTCCTGCTGCAGGGCGGGGACTGCGCCGAGAGCTTTGCCGAGTTCCATCCGAACAACATCCGCGACACGTTCCGCGTGCTGCTGCAGATGGCCGTTGTGCTGACGTTCGGCGCCGGCACCCCCGTGGTCAAGGTCGGGCGGATGGCGGGCCAGTTCGCCAAGCCCCGCTCGGCGGACACGGAAACCGTTGGCGACGCCACGCTGCCGACCTACCGCGGCGACATCATCAACGGCTTCGAATTCACGCCGGAGGCGCGCAAGCCCGATCCGGAACGGATGGAGCGGGCGTACAACCAGTCGGCGGCCACCCTCAACCTGCTGCGGGCCTTCGCGCAGGGCGGCTACGCCGACCTCCACCAGGTGCACAAGTGGACGCTGGGCTTCGTCGAGCGTTCGCCCCAGGGGGCGCGCTACGAGGATCTTGCACAGCGGTTGGACGAGACGCTGGCCTTCATGGCCGCGTGCGGCATCACCGCGGAAACCACGCCGCAGATCCGCGAGACCGAATTCTTCACCAGCCACGAGGCGCTGCTGCTGCCCTACGAGCAGGCGCTGACCCGCGTCGACAGCACCTCGGGCGACTGGTACGACGTGTCGGGCCACATGCTGTGGATCGGGGACCGCACGCGCCAGCCCGACGGCGCGCATGTGGAGTTCCTGCGCGGGGTGAAGAACCCGCTGGGCCTCAAGGTTGGACCGACCACCGATCCGGACGAGCTGATCCGGCTGATCGACATCCTCAATCCCGCCAACGAGCCGGGCCGCCTGACGCTGATCGCACGCATGGGCGCCGACCAAGCGGCCGAAAAGCTTCCGCCGCTGGTCCGGCGGGTGAAGCGCGAGGGCCGCATGGTGGTCTGGAGCTGCGACCCGATGCACGGCAATACGGTGAAGTCGTCGTCGGGTTACAAGACCCGGCCGTTCGAGCGGGTGGTGCGCGAGGTCGAGCGTTTCTTCGCCGTCCATCAGGCCGAAGGGACCCATGCCGGCGGCGTGCACCTGGAACTGACGGGCCAGGACGTCACCGAGTGCACGGGCGGCGCCCACGCGATCACGGACAGCACCTTGTCCGAGCGCTATCATACCCATTGCGATCCGCGGCTGAACGCAAACCAGGCGCTGGAACTGGCCTTCCTGGTGGCGGAGAACCTGAAACGCGAACGGGCGGGCTTGGCGGCCCAGCACCGCGGCGCGGCGGAGTGAGGTGGGGCCCATGGGCAAGGCGCCGCCGAAATCACCGCTGATGGGGCTGACGTCGGACGCCGACATCGCGGCGTGGACGGACACCTATTTCCGGCGGACCAAGGCGACCGTCGCACGTTTCGGCGATGCCCGGGTGACCTATGCGGTGTTCATGCGCCGCCCGGTGGTCTGCGCCCCGCGTCTGGCTGTGGAGTGGTTGCAGGCCGTGGCCAAGGCCCGCGGCACAACGTTCGATATCGAGGTCGTCCACCCGGAAGGCAGCTGGGTCGGGGCGGGCGAACCCATGCTCTATGTCACCGGGTCCTTCGTGCACCTGGTCGAACTGGAGACGATGCTGCTGATGCGCCTCGGCCCGGCCTGCGTTGCCGCGTCGAACGCGTTCCAGATGTGCGCGGACCTGCCCCGCGTGGCGTTCCTGGCAATGGATGCCCGCCATTGCGCGGGAACCGAAATGGCCGAGATCATGGCCTATGCGGCCAGCGTCGGATCGGCGCGGGCGAAGCGCAAGGTGGGGGCGGTTGGCTTCGTCGGCAACGCGACCGACGCGACCGCCCATTATTTCGGGCAGGAGCGGGGGCAGGGCACGATGCCCCACGCCTTGATCGGTTACGCCGGCAGCACGGTGCGCGCCGCCGAGATGTTCCACGAGGCGTTTCCGGACCTGCCGCTGCTGACCGTATTGGTCGATTACTTCGGGCAGGAGGTGACCGACGGCCTCGCCGTCTGCCGCCGTTTCCCCGACCTGGCGAAGGCCGGCCGGCTCGCCATCCGCCTGGACACGCCCGGCGGCCGGTTCGTCGAGGGGCTGGACCCGCCGCGCTCCTATGCCGTGCTCGAACGCCACGCGCCGGCGTCGATCCGTGGCTACCGGGACGACAAGCAGTTGCAGTACCTGATCGGCCCGGGCGTGTCGGCGGCGGCCGTCTGGCATGTGCGCGACCAGTTGAATGCGGCCGGCTTCAACGAGGTGAAGATCGTCGCGTCGAGCGGCTTCAGTCCCGCCAAGTGCAAGCTGATGGCCGAAGCCCAGGCGCCGGTCGACATCATCGGCACCGGCAGCTATCTGCCCGAACGCTGGAGCGAGACCTACGCCACCGCGGACATCATCGAGTACGACGGTGTCCCCCGGGTCAAGGTCGGCCGCGAATTCCTGTTCCGGAAGTAGGGCCTCGCCCGAGGACGAGGGTTCGTCTTTCCGGCCGGCGTTCCGGTTGGTAACGTGCGGTCCGCCGACCGAACGCGACCACCCGAGAGCCATGCCCAACGACCTCCCGGCCGACCGACTGACCATCGCGCTTGCCCAGATCAACCCCACCGTGGGCGATGTGGCCGGCAACCTGGACCGGATCCGCAAGGCCCGTGCCGAGGCCGGGGTGGGGGGCGCCGATCTGGTGGTCTGCCCGGAACTGGTCGTCAGCGGTTACCCGCCCGAGGACCTGGTGCTGAAACCGGCCTTTCTGGAGGCGGTGGAGGCCGGGGTCGCGGCCCTGGCCGCGGAGACGGCGGGTGGCGGACCGGCCGTGATCGTGGGCGCCCCTTGGCGGAACAACGGCCGACTCTGCAACGCCGCCCTTCTGCTGGACGGTGGCCGCGTCGCCGCCCTGCGGTTCAAGCACGATCTGCCGAACTACGGCGTCTTCGACGAAAAGCGCGTGTTCGCTGCGGCTTCGCCGGCCGGTCCGGTGGTGTTCCGGGGTGTGCGCCTGGGTCTCATGATCTGCGAGGACATGTGGGCGCCGGACGTCTCGGAGACGTTGGAGGAGAGCGGCGCGGAGATCCTGGTGGTCGCGAACGCCAGCCCGTTCGAAACCGGAAAGGTGGATCTGCGGCTCCAGCACGCGGTTGCCCGGGTCACCGAGACCGGGTTGCCGCTCATTTACGTGAACCAGATCGGCGGCCAGGACGAGCTGGTGTTCGATGGGGGCTCCTTCGTTCTGGCGGGCGACCGCTCGTTGATGGCGCGTGCCCCCGATTGGAGGGAAACCGTCCTCCTGACCCGATGGCGTCGGGTTGCCGACCCGCAGCGGCGCGACGGCCGCTGGGTCTGTGAGACGGGCGACTTGCACGCACCGAGCGAGGAGGTGGCCGCGGTCTACCAGGCCCTGGTGCTCGGCTTGCGCGACTATGTGGGCAAGAACCGGTTTCCCGGCGTGATCCTCGGCCTGTCGGGCGGTGTGGACAGTGCGCTCGCCGCCGCGCTCGCGGTCGATGCGCTGGGCCCGGACCGCGTGCACACGGTCATGATGCCGTCGCCCTACACCAGCCGCGAAAGCCTCGAGGATGCCGCGGAAACCGCGCGCCTGCTCGGCTGCCGGTTGGATACCATTGGTATCGAGCCGGCCATGCGGGCGTTCGCCGACATGCTGGCACCGTCCTTCGCCGGTCGGGATCCCGACATCACCGAGGAGAACCTGCAGTCGCGCGCGCGCGGTGTTGCCCTGATGGCACTGTCCAACAAGTTCGGCGGCATGGTGCTGTCCACGGGCAACAAGTCGGAGATGAGCTGCGGCTACGCGACCCTGTACGGCGACATGTGCGGCGGTTTCGCGATCCTGAAGGACGTCTACAAGACGATGGTCTATGCGCTGTGCCACTGGCGCAATGGGACGCGGCCAGCGGGCGCGCTCGGGCCGTCCGGCCGAGTCCTGCCCGAACGTGTGCTCACCAAGGCGCCCACGGCCGAGTTGAAGCCGAACCAGACCGATCAGGATACGCTTCCCCCCTACGACCAGTTGGACGATATCCTGCACGGCCTGATCGAACGGGATCTGTCCCTGGACGAAATCGCCGGTCGCGGCCATTCCCCCGATGTGGTGGCACGTGTCTGGCGCATGTTGGATCGGGCCGAATACAAGCGCCGGCAGGCTCCGCCGGGTGTGAAGATCACCCGTAGAAGCTTCGGGCGGGAGCGCAGGTATCCCATCACCAACGCATTCGCCCCCTATCTGTAGGTTCAGCCCGTTTACCGTACGATTGACTTCGAACGGAATTCTGGGACATTTGATATGCCCCGTTTGGGGTAGGGTGGAGGCGAGCCGCGCACCCCTTTCGGTAGGCGGTATGGACGAACCCGACTCCTGGTCACGCAGATAAGGTCCCCACGGGCATGACAAGCGCGCCGGAAAGCGAAGTACAGGATGGTGAGGGGCTTGACCCGTCGACCCATTTCCTGTTCGAAAACAAGGTCTTCAAAATTGCCGGCGCATATTTTTCGCTGACCAACATCACCAAGCAGCCCGTATTCAATGTCCCTTTGGGTGACATGCGAGGGGCCCTGTCGTTCGAAACGCTGTGCGCGAACTTCGGAATTCCCGACGACAGCCAGGACTTCGCGCTGCTTCGGGTTGTGGAGCGTAGCCTCGGATTCGTGAAGGTCATCCGCCCCGGCGAGTCGATCCCGCGCGAGCTGCTGGACGGCACGGCGTCCTGGTCGGTCAGCGACCGCCACCGATTGATCGCCCGCGCGCGTCTGGCCATGCGCCTCATGGCCTGGATATCCGGGTCGACGAACGTCGGGGCCGAGGGGCTTGCGCTCGAGGATATGGTGGACAATCCCGAGGTCAAAGCCAGGGTCCAGGCCGCCATCGACCAATTGGCGCAAAACATGGGCCTGCCGGTCGAACGCCGGCAGGAAGTCGTCGATAAGATCGATGCGTACGGGCACGAGTTGGCCTACATCGAAGCCCTGCGCGAGCGATACGGCCAAGTGAAGGCGATTGTCGGTAATATACAGCTTGTCAAGAAGTTCTATCCAAAAGAGCGGTTGATGCTGGAAGAGCTCAACCAGATGATCAATCTCTTCAAGGAGCCCTTGACGGAGTTCGAAACCATCTTCCGCGACGTGGACGGGCAATCCGTCGACATTGCCAAGCTGATGCGGAACTTCCAAGCGGCTGTGAACAGCGCTCGTCAAGGGCGCGACAGGCTGCACATCGGCCTGAGTGACTGGGACGACGTGATCCGCCAGTGGGAGCATGTGCGACCGGCGCGGTCGACCGAGATCGAAGCCTTGCTGAAGCGCACATACCAGTTCCTGGCCCAGCGCTATATGACGGGACGGGTCTGGTCGCGAATGAACTGATGGGGCTTGCGGCCGGCGGCACAATGGGGTGGTTTACCCGCCCACGGTCCTGTTCCGTCCGCAACCACGAAGCCATCCGATGCCCGTCGCCGTCCGTTTCGCGCCGTCGCCCACCGGGCGACTCCATGTCGGGAATATCCGTCCCGCCCTGATTAACTGGCTGTTCGCCCGCCGGAACGGCGGCACGTTCATGCTGCGGCTGGACGACACCGACCTCGAGCGCTCGCGGCCGGAATACGCGGACGCGATACTCGAAGACCTCCGGTGGTTGGGGTTGGACTGGGACCGGTTTGCCCGCGAGTCCGACCGGATGGACCGCTATGAGGAGGCCGCCGCCCGCCTGAAGGCGATGGGCCGTCTCTATCCGTGCTGGGAAACCGCCGAGGAATTGGATCTGAAACGCCGTACCCAGCTCGGCCGCGGCCTGCCACCGGTCTATGACCGGGCGGCCCTGCGCCTGAGCGAGGCGGAGAAGGCGGCCCTGCAGGCATCCGGGCGACCGCCGCACTGGCGCTTCCGCCTGGATCACGAGGCGGTCGAATGGGACGACCTGGTCCGCGGGCCGCAGCATTTCGATGGGGTCGCGCTCAGTGATCCCGTCCTGTTCCGCGAGGACGGGCGTCCATTGTATACGTTGACCTCGGTTGTCGACGATATCGACTTCGCGATCACGCATGTGATCCGCGGCGAGGACCACGTTGCCAACACCGCCGTCCAGATCCAGATCTTCCGCGCGCTCGGGGGGGATGTCCCGACCTTCGCCCATATGCCCCTTCTCACCGATGCGCAGGGGCAGGGGCTGTCCAAGCGTCTGGGCAGCCTCAGCGTCGCGTCGCTTCGCGAGGAGGGTGTGGAGCCGTTGGCACTGGCCGTCCTGCTGGCCAAGCTGGGCACATCGGACGCGATCGAGCCCCGGGAGTCGCTTGCTGTCCTGGCGGAGGAATTCGACCTGTCCAGGATTTCGCGCAACCCGCCCAAGTTCGATCCCGAGGAGTTGAAGCGCCTGAACGCCCGGGTCCTCCATATGCTTCCATTCGACGCGGTGGCCGGGCGCCTGCACGCATTGGGGCTGGAGGATGCGGATGCGCCGTTCTGGGAGGCTGTCCGCGGCAATCTGGAACGGCTGCCCGATGCCGTGGACTGGTGGCACGCCGTGCATGGCCCGATGACCCCGGTCCGCCCGGATCCCGCTTTCCTGCGGACGGCGGCGGTGCACCTGCCGCCCGAGCCCTGGGACGTCGGCACTTGGGGCGAATGGACCACGGCGGTCAAGGCCGCGACCGGTGCCAAGGGGCGTGCCCTGTTCCTCCCGCTGCGTCTGGCCTTGACCGGGCGGGAGCATGGCCCGGATCTCGCAACCCTGCTTCCCTTGATCGGACGGGAGCGCGCCGAGAAACGGTTGATTGGATCTGGTCCCCTGGGGAAAACGGAATAGGTTTGTATTCGGACGCACCTGCCGCTGCGGCGGCAGGCGCCCATGTATTGTATACATTGTGGCGTTTGGTCCTCGAGCTATAGATGGTGGAGCAATTTTGATGGATTACCGATCCGCCGCGCAGGGCATGCCCAATGCCGCGGTTTTCGTCGATGTCGAGAACATGGCCTTTGCTCAAAGCCCGGTCTCTTTCCAGGTCGACCGGCTGATGCAGCATATTCTGCGCGAGGCCAATCCCATCGTCCGGCGCGCCTATGCGGACTGGCGTTCGGTGGGGCCGCACGTCGACGCGTTCAACGAGCACGCCTTCGACCAATTGCAGGTGACACCGGCCAACGGCCAAAAGAACGCCGCCGACATTCTGCTGAGCGTGGACGCGCTCGACATCGTCCTGACCTCTCCGCAGATCCAGCGTGTGTACCTTGTGTCGGGGGACAGCGACTTCTGTCCATTGGTGCGCAGCCTGCGCCGGCGCGGCCGCGAGGTCGTTGGGATTTCCTGGAGCGGTGCACTGGGCGAACTGCTCCGCGCCCATTGCGACCGCATCGTCTTCTACGAGCATCTGGCCGGCATTCCGATGCGGGGCACCGCCGGCTTCGAGGCGCCGGCGCACCGGGCACCGGTTCAAGTCCGCAGACCCGTCATTCGCCGTCCCATTGTGGAGGTTGATGCGGACGAACAGGTCGATCCCGTTCTCGAGCGGTTCGTGGACGAGGTCGGCGTGGTTGAGAACATGCCCGAGGAGGCCGCCCGCACGCGCCTTCTGCGCATGGATACCGGCACCGGCCTGCCCAGCGGCCCGGCCTTGCGCGCCTGGCTGTCCAGCCATCCCCGCATCCGTGTGGACGTGGAGGGGGACGAAGCCTTCGTCACGGTGGTGCCGCCGGGTGAAACGGCCGATGCGCAAAGCGGGCCGGAGGCGGAATTGAACGCCGCCATCTCCGCCGAGAACCTCGTGTTCCTCGGGGCCAGGGTCCAGCGCGTCGTGCTCGACGCCCTGTTCGAGCTGCTCGCCGCGCGAACCGAGCCGTTCACCCGGTCCGAGGCGCTCCAGCATCTCCGCTACCGTTTGCGCGACCTGATGCCGGAGACGGACTTCGAGTTCGACTCCCTGAACAGCATTTTCCACATCTTTTATCGCGCGCACGCCTTCCAGCGATTCGCCGGGATGGGGGTGCGCAATGCGCCACTCCTCTTGAAGCCCCAGTACAAGGACGCCCAGGCGTTCCGCGACCTGCACGACCGGTATCTGATCCAATTGGCCACCCGCCAGGGGCTGAGCTGGTCCGCCGAGGCATGGGCGGATGTGCTGCACGGGAACCGCGACCGTCTTGGTTTCGTCGAAGGCGTACTGGCGTCGTTGATGCCGGCCGGGTTCGGCGAGGGGGGCGGAGGCGACCAGCCCTACCCGTCGGCGGCGCAGGCCGGCTCCGGAGACGGCCGGGACTGAGGGCTTGCGCGGTGGAATGCCGACGCATAACGTTCCCGCAGATCGGCCTTCGGAGACGTGTCCGATGCCCCGGACGACGGGATTGAGCGCTGCGCATGGCAACAGTGGACGCCGGTGGATCGTCCGCTGTTGCCGCATGCGCTGACACGCCCGCCTCGTCCGTTCGCATTGCCTGATCGTCTGTCCCGGAGTGCCACCTCGTGCCGCTCGTTCTCTACAATACGCTGACCCGTGCCAAGGAGGCGTTCGCGCCCCTGGATCCCTCCCACGTGCGCATGTACGTGTGCGGACCGACGGTGTGGGATTGGGCGCACATCGGGAACGCCCGGCCGGTGGTGGTCTTCGACGTCCTTTACCGCCTGCTGCGGCAACTCCATGCGCACGGGCGGGTGACCTACGTTCGCAACATCACCGACATTGACGATAAGATCATCGACCGTTCGCGCGAGACCGGCGAACCCATCGACAGCATCACGGCCCGCACCGGGCAGGCCTATCAGGAGGATATGGCCGCACTGGGCGCATTGCCGCCCGACATCCAGCCGAGGGCGACGGCGCATATCCCGCACATGATTGCGATGATCGAGACGCTCATCGCAAAGGGCCATGCCTACGCCGCCGAGGGGCATGTGCTGTTCCACGTCCCGTCCATGCCCGACTACGGGCGCCTGTCGCGCCGGAACCGGGACGAGCAGATCGCGGGCGCGCGGGTGGACGTGGCCCCCTACAAGCGCGATCCGTCCGATTTCGTGCTGTGGAAGCCGAGCGACGATCAAACACCCGGGTGGAACAGTCCCTGGGGCCGTGGCCGCCCCGGCTGGCACATCGAGTGCTCGGCCATGGCCGAGGCGCATCTCGGGCAGGTTTTCGACATCCACGGCGGCGGGTTGGACCTGGTCTTTCCCCACCACGAGAACGAGATCGCGCAGAGCCGTTGCGCCCACGGCACGCCGGTCATGGCGCGCTACTGGCTGCACAACGGGTTCCTGACGGTCAACGGCGAGAAGATGTCCAAGTCCCTTGGCAACTTCTTCACCGTGCACGAGCTGCTGGACGAAGCGCCGGGCGAGGCGATCCGTCTGCTCCTGCTGCAATCCCACTACCGGCAGCCGGCCGACTTCTCGCGCGAGGCGCTCGCCCAGGCCAAGGCGACGCTGGACAAGTGGTACGGCGCCTTGCGTTCCGCCGGCTCCGCGACGCCGGGCGCCGGGGCCGAGGTGGAGGAGGTCCCCGCTCCGGTGCTGGCGGCCCTGGAGGACGATCTGAACACGCCGCTGGCGATCACGCACATGCACGAGTTGGCGGCGGCGCTGAACAAGGCGGGCGAGGCGGAGCGCCCGGCCGCGAAGGCCGCCCTGCTTGCGGCCGGGCGTGTCCTCGGATTCCTCGGCCAGGAGCCGGACGCATGGTTCCGGTGGGCGCCGAAAGGGGCCGACCAGCCCACGGCGGACGAAATCGAACGGCTGATCGCCGAGCGGCAGGCCGCCCGGAAGGCCAGGGATTTCGCCCGCGCGGACGAAATCCGCCAGGATCTGGTCGCGCGTGGCGTCGTGCTGGAAGACGGTCCCCAGGGGACGAGTTGGAAGCGGGTCTGACCGGATGGGCGGGGTGCTTATCCCGCCCGCCGATGTGACGGCTCAATCGTCCGTTCTGCTGGCCCTGTCGTCGTAGCCCGCCTTGTGGCTGTGGAACACAAGCGCGAGCAGGAGGCCCGCGAGCGCAAGCGTACCCAGAATGCCGAGGCCCAGCGCCAGAAAGCCGTGCAGGCTGATGCTCCCCCCGTCGGGGGCCGCGTCCGCGCCGAACAGCACCCGGCCGGCAATCACGATTGCGGCGGCCAAGGCGGCGGCGGCCAGAAGGATCATAAAGGCTCGTCCAGACATTCGCCTGATATGGAGCGGGTGCGAGCGCCAGGAAAGAGCCTTCGGCTCGCGGCTGGCCTCTGCGCCGGGCAATTCGGGCGACAGGTCAGCCGTCCGGTGTCGCTCCGCGTCGAGGGGGAGGGCGCCATGCGGGTATGGACCTCGGATCCGGTGGGTTTTTCGGAACTCATGGCCGACGTCATGGGGGGCCGTGACCCGCTGCCGAAGACGATGGCCGTCCGTCTCAGGTCGCTGCTGAACCATCCGGCGATCGAGATGGCGCACCTGAACCAGCCGAAATCCGGCGGCTACGAACGCACATGCCTGTTCGCCTGCCCGGATGGCCGGTTTTCCGTCTGGGGGATCGTCTGGTCACCCCAATCCGCGACACCGATCCACAGTCACCACTGCTGGTGTGTCGTGGGGCTGGTCCAAGGACAAATCGTGGAAGTCGGCTACGAGCCCGTATCCGAATGCCAGGCCCGCCGCGTGTGGGAGCGGGTGTACAAGCCCGGCATGACGCAGGCCCTTTGCCCGGACCAGCCCAACATCCACCGCATGGAAAACCGGACCGGGGTGCCCGCCCTGTCCATCCACGTCTACGGCTTCGACCCGAGGCTGCGCCCGACCTCGATCGAGCGCTGCTTCCACGAGGCCGTGACCCGGCATTGATCGAACGTGGCCCCTTCCGAGCAGGGCCGATGCCCCTTCACATCAAGTCGTAGGGAGGGATCCGGCCGCGCCGGGCCTTGATCCGGTCCCGCCATGCCTCGACCTGCGGCCGGCGTTCCATGCCGCGGCCCGGCGGTTTGTCGAACCGACCTGCAACAAAGGGCGGGCCGTTGAGCGGATTCGTTTGAGTCGGCCGGGAGCGTCCGCCATTGTCGCGACCTCCCATGATGTTTCCGCGCTCCGCCCTCATGAGCGATGCCATGGCCGATGATCGCCGCGTGCACCTGTATGACACCACCTTGCGCGACGGGGCGCAGACCCAGGGGGTCGATTTCTCGGTTGCCGACAAGATCGCCATTGCGGAGGCCTTGGACCGGATCGGCATCGATTACGTCGAAGGCGGCTGGCCGGGGGCCAACCCCACCGACGACGCGTTCTTTGCGGATCCGCCGCCCTTAAGGAACGCGGTGCTCACCGCCTTCGGCATGACCCGGCGGACCGGGCGCAGTGCGGCCAACGATCCCGGCCTGTCCGCGGTCCTGGGATCGGGCGCCAACGCGGCCTGTCTGGTGGGTAAGACGTGGGATTTCCATGTCGACGTGGCGCTGGGTATTCCGCGCGACGAAAACCTGGACCTGATCGCCGACAGCATCGCCGCCGCCCGTGCCCGCAAATCCGAAGCGCTGTTCGATGCCGAGCACTTCTTTGATGGGTGGAAGGCGAACCGGGACTATGCGCTGGCCTGCCTGCGCGCCGCGGAGGCCGCTGGGGCACGCTGGATCGTGCTGTGCGACACCAATGGCGGCACGTTGCCGGACGAGGTCGAGCGGATCGTCGCCGAGGTGGCGACGGTCATCCCGGGCGACCGCCTGGGCATCCATGCCCACGACGACACCGGCAATGCGGTTGCCAACAGCCTTGCCGCCGTGAGGGCCGGGGTCCGAATGGTGCAGGGGACTTTGAACGGCCTGGGTGAGCGGTGCGGGAACGCCAACCTGGTGACGCTGCTGCCCACGCTGATGCTGAAAATGGACTACAGGACCGGCGTGACGGAGGATGGCTTGCGCGGCCTCACGGCCCTGTCCCGGTCACTTGACGAGCGCTTGAACCGCCCGCCGAACCGGCATGCACCCTATGTGGGCGAGAGCGCCTTTGCCCATAAGGGCGGCCTGCACGTTTCGGCTGTGGAGAAGGATCCGTCGAGCTACGAGCACATCGACCCGCCCCGGGTCGGGAATTCACGGGTGATCGTGGTCTCCGACCAGGCCGGCCGGTCGAACCTGCTCGCCCGGCTGCGGGACGTCGGCATCGAGGTCGATCCCAAGGATCCCCGCATCGGCGATCTGGTCGATCTGGTGAAGCGCCGCGAGTTCGAAGGCTATGCCTATGACGGGGCCGAGGCCAGCTTCGAACTGCTGGCCCGCAGGGCGCTGGGGCAGGTGCCGGAATATTTCCGGCTGGCTTCGTTCCGCGTCATCGACGAGCGGCGATGGAACGCCAGGGAGGAACTGGTCACCCTGTCGGAGGCGACGATCAAGGTGGACGTGCCGGCCGGCGGCGGGATGGAGCGCACCATGACCGTGGCCGAGGGAAACGGTCCGGTGAATGCGCTGGATACCGCGTTGCGCCAAGCGCTCGTCCCCGTCTACCCGATCCTGGCCGGCATGCGCCTGGTGGACTACAAGGTTCGCATCCTGACGCCGAACGACGGCACCCGGGCGGTCACCCGCGTCATGATCGAAAGCGAAGATGGCGAACGGCACCGCTGGCGAACGGTGGGCATTTCCGCCAACGTCATTGACGCATCGTACAATGCGTTGCACGACAGCCTGACATGGCGCCTCTACCGCGCCGGAACCTGATTCTGCCGAGCTATGAGCGACATTGAACTGGGCGGCCCCGCGGTGATCCTGGTGGAACCGCAGTTGGGCGAGAACATCGGCGCCGCTGCGCGCGCCATGCTGAACTGCGGGTTGACCGACCTGCGGCTGGTCAACCCGCGTGATGGTTGGCCCAATCCCAAGGCCGACGCCGCATCGTCGGGGGCCAGCATCGTGATCGAGAACGCGCGGGTGTTCGACAGCACGGCGGCCGCCATTGCGGATCTGGAGAAGGTGTACGCCACGACCGCCCGCAAGCGCGACATGACGCAACGGGTGGTGACCGCCCGCAAGGCCGCGGAGGAATTGCGCGCCCACCACGCGGTCGGCCGCTCGATCGGTATCCTGTTCGGGCCCGAACGGACCGGGCTTTTCAACGACGACCTGGCGCTCGCCGATACCCTGATCACAATCCCGCTCAATCCTGACTTCAGCTCGCTCAATTTGGGGCAGGGGGTGCTTGTCGTCGGATACGAATGGTGGATGACCGGCAATCGCACGCCCGACGAATACCTGCATACCGGGAACAGTCGTCCGTGCACCAAGGACGAGCTGCTGAACCTGTTCGAGCATCTGGAGGCCGAGTTGGATGACTGCGGCTTCTTCTCAACCCCCGACAAGCGGCCGAGCATGGTGCGGAACATCCGGAACATGCTGCAGCGCGCCCACATGACCGAACAGGAAGTCCGCACCTTCCACGGCATCATCGCGGGGCTGGCCGGACGCAAGAAGCCCTCGCGAAGCTGACGCGGGGCCGGGGAGGGGCAAAGGGGGACTTCAGGCCCGCCCGGCGCAGACCGTGCCCTCGAAAATCCGTGTGCCGGCACGAACGACCGCCATCTCCGCCAACGTCCTCTGCATTGCGATGTGGGCGGCAATGACAAAGGCCGCGCTGCCGTAGGTCGGCTGGTCGTCAAGGTACAGATGCAGGGGCGAGCCGTGCCGAGCCCGGAAGGCGATGCCAGTCACATCGGCACAGGTGTCGGCGGGAAGCGGATCGGTGCACCCGTCGAGCTTGGCGCAAAGGTCTTCCAAGGCGATCATGTCGGCGGCCGCGGGGTTGGCCTTGTAGCCCGCCACCGAGTCCCGGAAATCCCGGCGCAGGCTTGCGGGGGTGTTCATGGCGTTCGATCCTTCGAATGTCCGCCCCCAAGATGCCGAAACATGGTTAATATTCGGTTTCGGTCCGGCGATCGGTCCAGGAATTCGGCCCGGGATCGGGACGTCCGATCTGCCGCGTTGGCTTTCGAAACCCGTGGCGCACCCGGGCCCGGGCGCATTGCACGAACATTCATCCTGGCTCCGGACGCTTAGGATGGCCCCATCACCGGCCCGACGCGAGCCAGACCTCGATCGTGTTCGGCGCCGGTTTCCGCTCGGACCGGCGGAAATCCTGCACCCGCGCGCCAGGACCCGGTGCCCCTGGCACGACCTCGGCGACTTCGCGGGCGATGCCTTCATCGGCATCGAAAAAGTAACGGACCCGGGATTCACCGATCCGCATCCCGACTTCGCGGATATCGGGTACCGCGTGGCCCTGTGCTTCCAGCCGCCGGGCCAGGGTTCTGGCCCTTTCGGCCCCGCGCGCGTCCCCGGCCTCGTGGTGGATGAAGATCCGCTTCCTGTCCGAAATGACCGGCTGGTCCGGTGGTGGCGGGCGGACCATGGAAGGCCCGGTCGAGAAGGTCGGGGACGGAACCGTCCGGGTCGGGACCGTCTCGGCCGGAGGGGGGACGGGCAGCGATGGTGCCGCCGCGGATTCCGTGGGGCCTGGCGGCGTTGAGGGTGGTTCGGGTTCCGGCTCCATTGATGCGGGCGCCTCGCCCGCAGGGGCGGGAGCGCCTGGGTCCGGAGGCGGGGCGCGGCTTGGGGGAACCACCAGGGTTGCCGCCGTTTCGGGCAGCGGTGGCCCGGTGTCACCCCTCATCCAGATGATTGCGCCGGCCGCACCGGCGAGGAATGCCGCAACCGACGCGGTGAACCAGAGTAGGAAGCGCCAAGTCGGCCCCTTTGCCTGCCGGTCGGCCAGTGGAGGTCCGCCTTCGTCCGTGCGCTTCGTCAGGGCCGTGGAGGGGCCGAAGCCCGGCTCGATCACAGGTTCCGAACGGGCGCGGGGTGTGGCGGGCAGGATGGGACCCGGTTCCTCGCGCACGGGTTCGGCCTCCGACTCCTCCGGAATGCCCGGGCCCATCACGACGATCCCATCGTTGCGGGACGCCGGAGGGCGGGGGCGGTTGCCGGGACCCCGCATCCGCGGGAGTTCCGTCGGGTTTTCGTCGTCGTTACTGTTGTTTCCTGCGTCGGGTGCCATGGCGTCTTTGGAACCATGCCGTTCCGGGATCAAGGATCGGCCACCTGCCTGCGCTTCGTTTGACTTGGCGGGGCCGCTTGCCATATGGTGCGCGCCTTCCCGAGAACGTGGGCGTGCCTTTCATAACGCCCCGCCCCCGGATCTATTCCGGTGGGACTATCGGGACAACATGCTGGAAGAACGACATGTCCAAGCGTCAAAGCTCGAAGTACAAGATTAACCGCCGCCTCGGCGTAAACCTGTGGGGCCGCGCCAAGAGCCCCATCAACCGCCGCGAGTACGGCCCCGGTCAGCATGGCCAGCGCCGCAAGAAGCCGTCGGACTACGGCCTGCAGCTGATGGCCAAGCAGAAGCTGAAGGGCTACTACGGCAACATCGGCGAGCGTCAGTTCCGCAAGCTCTACTTCGAAGCCGTCCGCCGCAAGGGCGACACCGGCGAGAACCTGATCGAGCTGCTGGAGCGGCGGCTGGACGCGGTCATCTACCGCATGAAGTTCGCCCCGACCCCGTTCGCGGCGCGCCAGATCGTCAGCCACGGCCATGTGATGGTTAACGGAAAGCGGGTCAACATCCCGTCCTACATGGTCAAGGACAACGACGTCATCGAAATCCGTCAGCGCGCCAAGGAGATGGCCCTCATCATCGAGGCCACCCAGTCCGGCGAGCGCGACGTGCCCGACTACCTGGATGTGGACGCCGCCGCCAAGAAGGGCCGCTTCGTGCGTGCCCCGAAGCTGGCCGACGTGCCGTACCCGGTCCAGATGGAACCGAACCTGGTCACCGAATTCTATTCGCGCTGATCCGGCCCCGAGGTTCGATGTTTTGGGAAGGCCGCGTCCCCTGGACGCGGCCTTTCTTTTTTTCCACGCGGGTTCCCATCCACATCCCGGCGATCCGGCCATGACCGATTCCCACCACACGCATCACGAGGAGCATTTCACCGCGCCCGAGAGCGTCCGGGACGTGGTGATCGGCATGGCCGACGGATTGACGGTTCCGTTTGCATTGGCGGCGGGCCTCGCCGGCATTGCCGAGGGGACCGGTATCGTCGTGACGGCCGGCTTGGCCGAGATCGCGGCGGGCGCCATCGCGATGGGGCTGGGGGGGTATCTGGCGGCCCGGTCCGAGGCCGAGCACTACGCATCCGAATACCGGCGCGAGATGCGCGAGACCGTCGACGTGCCGGACGTTGAGCGTCGGGAGGTGGCGGCCGTCTTCCGTCGCTACGGCCTGCACGGCGACGCGCTGACCCAGGTCGTCGAGGCCATCGCGTCCGACCGCAAACGCTGGGTCGATTTCATGATGCGGTTCGAACTCGGCCTGAACGAGCCGGACCCGAAGCGGGCGCCCGTGAGTGCCGCCACCATTGGGACGTCCTATGTCGTGGGCGGCCTGATTCCGCTGGCTCCATACATGATGATGGCCCGGCTTTCGGACGCGCTCGTGGTATCCGTCCTGGTTACCCTCGTGGCCTTGTTCGTGTTCGGCGCCATGAAGGGGCGGATGACCGGAATGTCCGCCCTGAAATCCGGCCTGCAAACACTGTTCGTCGGGGCCGCGGCCGCCGGCGCGGCCTATGGCATCGCTTCCTGGCTGGGACAAGGGGGATAGGCGACGCAGATCACGCGCCCTTGCCGGCCGCCGCTTCACCCGCCAGCAATTCGCGGAGTTCGCGCTTCAGCACTTTGCCGTAATTGTTTTTGGGAAGGGCGTCGAGGAATCGGTATTCCCTGGGCCGCTTGAAGCGCGCGATGTGCGACAGGCAAAGCCGATCCAAATCCGCCGGGCCGGTGTGCGTGCCAGGCTTCAGCACGACGAAGGCGACCACGCTTTCGCCCCACTCCGCGTCCGGCCGACCAACCACGGACGCCTCGACCACATCGGGGTGGGCCAGCAGCACTTCCTCCACCTCGCGCGGGTAGACGTTGCTTCCGCCGGTAATGATCACATCCTTCGACCGGTCCTTCAGTGTCAGGAACCCGTCGGAATCCAGGCATCCCACGTCGCCCGTATGCAGCCAGCCGCCGCGCAGTGTTCGCTCCGTGGCCTCCGCATCGTCCCAATAGCCCGCCATGACGACGTCGCCGCGCACCAGCACCTCCCCGGTCTCGCCGGGAGGCAGTGGAGCGCCGTCCGTATCCGCCACCCGGACCTCGCCCACGGCGAAGGGCATTCCCACCGATCCCAGGCGCTCCTCGTAGCGCGGGTGGCTCCGGTCCGCATGCCAAGCCCTGCCAAGCGCCGTAATCGTCATGGGCGCCTCGCCCTGGCCGTAGATCTGCGCAAAGCGCGGACCGAACGCGCCCATCGCGCGTTTGAGGTCGGCCACGTACATCGGTCCGCCGCCGTACACGATCGTCTTCAGTCCCGCCGGGTCACCGGCGCCCGGCGCATCCACCAGCCGTCGAACCATGGTCGGTGCACAGAACATCGTGACGCCGCGATGCGACTGCCAAAGTGCGAACACCTCGTCCGGGTCGAAGCCTCCACTCTCGGGCACCACGTTGCAGGCGCGCGCCGCCACATGGGGGATCATGTAGATGCCGGACCCGTGCGACATGGGGGCGGCGTGCAGGATGCAGTCCCCGGGCGCAATGCCGTCCACGTCGATGAAATACCCCGCCAGCATGGTGAGGAGATTCCGGTGGGTCAGCATTGCCCCCTTGGGCCGGCCGGTCGTGCCCGAGGTGTAGAACAACCACGCCGGATCCATGGGCTCGACCGGGGCCATCGGTACGGGGTCGCCGTGGAACAGGCGCCGCCAGTCCGGCCGCTCGACCTCCACCACGGCTTCCAGCGTCTCCGGAGCGGCGGACAGAGCCTCCCGCAGGTCCGGTGTGACCAGGCAGATCCGTGCGCCGCTGTGGCGGAGGATGTAGGCAACCTCCGCCGCATGCAGCTTCGCGTTGATCGGGACCGCACACAGCCCGGCATGCCAGCACGCGAAAACCGCCTCGACATAGGCCGGCGTATTGCACATCAGAATGCCGACACGGTCGCCTGGCGCCAGTGCGTACTCTTCGAACAGCCGGCCCGCGAGGGTGGCGGTGCGGGTGGACAGGGTTCGGTAATCCGCCACGACGCGGGAGCCCAGCGCCAAGGCCGGCCGGTCGGGATCGCTCCGCCCCGCACGGTGGAGGAGATGGGCGAGGTTCATGCCCCGATTGGACGGAGGTCCTGGATGGGGGTCAAGGGTGTGATCGGGGGATCGGCTGTCATTCCGCGGCGGCGAGCGCGGCCTGGGTTCGCGCACGCTGCCGCTTCCAGGCATCGGCGCTGTAGACCGCAAGGCCGGACCAAATGCTGGCGAAGGCGATCCCGTGCCAGAGGGTGAACGGCTCGCCGTATACAATGGCGATCAGGAGCTGCAGCGTCGGGGCAAGATAGCCGAGAAGCCCGACAGTGGAAAAAGCGACATGCCGGGTCGCGTTCATGAACAGCATGAGCGGCACCACGGTCACGACGCCGGCAGCCGCCAGCAAAAGGTCCTGGTCGAGACCGGCGGCACCCCAGGCGCCGCCGTCATTGCCATGGATCCACGCCAGGTAGGTCGCTGCCACAGGGGCCATCATCGTCGTTTCGACGAGGAGGCCGACCAGTGGATCGACGCCGGCCTTGGTCCGGATAAGGGCGTAGGTGCTCCAGGACAACGCGAGGAGGAAAGAGACGATCGGAACCGTTCCGGCGCCGATGGCGAGCACGGCCACGCCGCAGGCGGCCATGCCGACCGCGATCTGCTGCAGGAGACTCAGCCGTTCGCGGAGGAACAGCAGTGCCAGGACGACCATCACCAGCGGGCTGATGTAGTAGCCGAGGCTGACCTCCATGACCCGCTTGGCCCCGACTCCCCAGATGAAAAGGCCCCAGTTGAAGCTCACCAACAAGGTGCACAGAAGGTATGTGGGACCTCGGCCCCTTCCGCCCAGTGCCGCCCGCACGCCCCGCCAGCCCCCCTTCATCACGAGCGACAGGGCAAGCAGAATGGGAACCGACCACAGCACGCGATGGGCCAGGATCTCGATCGCCGGCACATGGGAGAGCAGTTTGAAGTAGATGGGGGACAAGCCCCAGACGAGGTTGGCGCCAAGCGCATAGGCCAAGCCGAGGCCAAACCGGCCGGACATCTGACGGGAGGGGCTGCTCATGTCCGCTGCTTAACATTCCAGCGCAGCCCTGATGCATGCCCTTCGGCGCAAGGCTGGCATGCACCGTCGCCGAAGGCGGGGGAGCCGCCAAGAGAAAGGGCCGGAGCGGTCGGCTCCGGCCCAGTTCCCTGTCCGGCCGACCTTAGCGGGTCGGGGTGGTGGCGCCCGCACCCGGGCTGCCGGCACCGGTGCTGCCCATGCCCGGGCCGGTCGTCGTGCCGGGGCTCGTCACCGGACCGGGGCCGGTCCCACCGGCGCCCGCGCCGTTCGCCGGCCGCTGGGCGGCCTGGTTGTCTTCCTCGTACTCGAACTCGGGCGCCTGGGTCAGCTGTTCCCGGTTCCGCATGATCGTGATACGGCCGTCGTCGGCCACCTGCAGCTCGTTCATCGGGACCGAAACCAGCTTGTCCCCGATGCCGAGGAACCCGCCGACCGACAGCACCGCGGCTTCGACCCGGCCGCTCTTCGGATCGACAATCAGGTCGTCGACGGTGCCGATGTTCGCGTTGTCCTGGCCATAGACGCGGGTGCCGATGAGGTCGTCGGCCCGCATGTGGCCCGGCACCGGCTTCGTTGCGTTTGCGTACTGGCCACCCGCCGACGTGCCCGTGGTGGTGGTGCCGGCCGTGGTGCCCGGAGTGGTGGGAGTGGTGGCCGGCTGGGATGCGGCCGGCGGCTGCTGACCCTGCCCGGCGGCCGGTGGCGTCTGTGAGAAGGCCGGCGCCACCAGCGCCGTGGAAGCGCAAAGCATGGCCAGCGTCAGAGCTGCGCGACGCATAGATATCCTCCGTTGTCTGTTGGTGCGCCCGGCAACCGTGCGTTGGGCGCGCGACCAGAGACTCAACGCCGTCCGCGGTAGCACGGTTCCGGTGCATCGGACGAATCGGTCGGGAAAGCGGTGGCTTTCCGGGCCGGAGGATCGCTCAAACGCAAAAGGCCCCGGTGCCGAAACACCGGGGCCTTTTGCGGAACCGGGCAGGTTTCAGGCGGCGAGGCTGACGCCCTTGTCCTGGAGGAGCTGGGTCAGTTCACCCGTTGCGTACATCTCGCGGATGATGTCGCAGCCGCCCACGAATTCGCCCTTCACGTAGAGCTGGGGGACCGTTGGCCAATTGGTGAATTCCTTGATGCCCTGGCGCAGGGCCGGATCCACGAGGACGTCCACACCCTTGAACTGGACACCCATGTGGTTCAGCACGTTGACGACGGCGGCCGAAAAGCCGCACTGCGGGAACGCGGGCGTGCCCTTCATGTAGAGAACGACATCGTTGGAGGCGATGTCGGTCCGAATGCGCTCGGCGACGGACTGGTCCATATGTTCCTTCCTCAAGCTTGCAGCCACGGCGGGCGCGGTCGATGGTTCATGCGTCGAGGGTTCAGCCGTCCCTGGGAACGGCGGTCTGCAGCGCCAGGGCATGCAGCTCCCCACCCATGCGGCCTTGCAGCGCCTGATAGACCATCTGGTGCTGCTGCACCCGGCTCTTGCCCTTGAAGGCGGTGGATTCAACATAGGCGGCGTAGTGGTCGCCATCGCCGCGCAGATCTTCGATCCGCACCACCGCGTCGGGCAGCGCTTCCTTGATCAGGCGTTCGATTGACCCCGCATCCATCGCCATTGAATCCAACTCCCCCTTTAGATGAGCCCGCCGGACATCAAAGCCGGCAGATAGGCTTCGTGAACCTCGACGAGGTCGTCGATGGATATGGCCCCGAGCGCCGGGCCTGTCAACGAAGCGCCCGGTCCGGTTGTCCCGGTCGTGCCGATGCGCCGGACGGGAACCCCGGCCGCCTTCGCGCGGGCTTCCACCGCGGCGGCATCGCCGGTAGCCACGACATAACGCCCCTGGTCCTCGCCGAACAGAAGGCCGGCATCGGCGGGCAGGTCCAGCGTGCAGCCCCTGCGCCCGGCCATGGCCATCTCGGCCACCGCCACCAGCAGACCGCCGTCCGACACATCGTGGCAGGCCGTCACCAGCCCGGCGTCGATGAGTCCGCGGACGAGGTCGCCATTGCGGCGTTCCGCAGCCAGATCCACCGGCGGCGGCGGACCGGCCTCCTGCCCGTGAAGCTCCCGCAGATAGAGCGACTGGCCCAAATGGCCCTTGGTGTCGCCGATCAGGAGGATGGCTTCGTCCTCCGCCCGGAACGCCACCCCGACGGCCTTGGCGACATCGGCCAGGAGACCGATGGCACCGATCGCGGGGGTGGGCAGGATGGCTTGGCCTTCCGTCTCGTTGTAGAGGCTGACATTGCCCGACACCACCGGGAAATCCAGCGCCCGGCAGGCTTCGGCCATGCCCATGATGCTGCCGGCGAACTGGCCCATGATCCGCGGCTTTTCGGGATTGCCGAAGTTCATGTTGTCGGTGACGGCGAGCGGCAACGCCCCCACGGCGGTCAGGTTGCGCCACGCCTCGGCGACGGCCTGCTTGCCGCCCTCCACCGGGTCGGCCAGGCAGTAGCGCGGGGTCACGTCGCAGGTCATCGCCAATGCCTTGCGGGTGCCGTGAACGCGGACGACGGCGGCATCGCCGCCCGGTCCCTGGGCCGTGTCGCCACCAACCGTGTCGTCGTACTGCTCCCACACCCACCGGCGCGAGCACAGGTCCGGCGTGGCCACGAGTTGCCGCAGGGCCTGGATCGGGGTTCCCGGCAGGGCGAACCGGACCGCATCGACCGGCGGTGGCGGCGGCGTCGGCTCCCACGGCCGCTCGTAGACCGGCGCGCGGGTGACCAGCGGGGCGATCGGCATGTCGGCTTCGACCCGGCCGTGGCGCTTGAGGACCAGGTTGCCGGTGTCGGTGAGGTGGCCGATGACGGCGAAGTCCAGCTCCCACTTTTCGAAGACGGCGCGCGCCCGGTCCTCGGACCCGGGCTTCAGCACCATCAGCATGCGCTCCTGGCTTTCGGAGAGCATGATTTCGTAAGCGGACATCCCGTCTTCGCGCTGCGGGACGCGGTCGAGATCAAGCTCGATGCCGAGGCCGCCCTTGCCCGCCATCTCGACGGACGAGGAGGTGAGGCCCGCCGCCCCCATGTCCTGGATCGCGACGATGGCGTCCGTCGCCATCAACTCCAGGCAGGCCTCGATCAGCAGCTTTTCGGTGAAGGGATCGCCGACCTGGACCGTCGGACGCTTCTCCTCGGCGTCGGCCGAGAACTCCGCCGACGCCATGGTGGCACCATGGATGCCGTCCCGCCCCGTCTTGGAACCCACATAGACCACCGGGTTCCCGACGCCCGCGGCGGCCGAGTAGAAGATGCGGTCGGTCGGCGCAATGCCGACCGTCATCGCGTTCACCAGGCAGTTGCCGTTGTAGGCGGGATGGAAGTTCAGCTCGCCGCCGACCGTGGGCACGCCAACGCAGTTGCCGTAGCCGCCGATGCCCGCCACCACGCCCGCCAGCAGGTGCCGGGTCTTGGGATGGTCGGGGGCGCCGAAGCGCAGGGCGTTCAGGTTGGCGATCGGCCGCGCGCCCATGGTGAACACGTCGCGCAGGATGCCGCCGACGCCGGTGGCGGCCCCCTGGTACGGCTCGATGAAGCTCGGATGGTTGTGGCTTTCCATCTTGAAGATGGCCGCCATGCCGTCGCCGATGTCCACCACGCCCGCATTCTCGCCGGGACCGCAGATGACCTGCGGCCCTTCGGTGGGAAGCTTCTTGAGCCACACCTTGGACGACTTGTACGAGCAGTGCTCGGACCACATGACCGAGAAGATGCCGAGTTCCGTCAGGGTCGGCGTGCGGCCCATGATCTCAAGGCAGAGCGCCCATTCGGACTCGCTGAGGCCGTGTTCCTTTGCCAGGGCGGCGTCGACGCCGTTGCGCTTCATGCCAGGGCCTCCACGAGGGATTTGAACAGACGGGCCCCGTCGGTCGAACCGTGGAGCGGCTCCACGGCACATTCGGGATGGGGCATCATGCCGAGTACGCGGCGGTTTTCGTCGAAGATGCCGGCGATATGGCGGGCGGATCCGTTCGGGCTTCCGCCCTCGTAGCGGAAGGCCACGCGACCCTCGCCCTCCAACCGGTCGAGGGTCGCCTCGTCGGCGTTGTAATTTCCGTCCCCATGGGAGACCGGGAACGTCACGATTTCGCCCGGTGCGTAGCCGCGGGTGAACTCGCTGTTCGTGGCCTCGACACGCAGCCTGACCGGTTTGGAAATGTACTTGAGCGTGGCATTGCGCATCAACGCGCCGGGCAGCAGGCCCGATTCCGTCAGGATCTGGAAGCCGTTGCAGATGCCCAGGACCCGAACGCCGCGCCCGGCGCGCGCGACCACTTCCCGCATGATGGGCGATCGGGCGGCCATGGCGCCGCAGCGAAGGTAATCGCCGTAGGAGAACCCGCCGGGCAGGACGATCAGGTCGACCTCCGGCAGTTCGGTGTCCCTGTGCCAGACCATGACCGGCGGGGTGCCCATGGCCTGGGCGAGTGCGACGGCCGTATCGCGGTCGCGGTTGGAACCGGGGAAGACGATGACGGCGGCTTTCATCTGCGCCTCGCAGGGCCGAACAGGCCAATGGATTTCCAAGGGGACCGCCCTGGTCGGCGGTCCGCTCCGGCGGCCCCTAGTTAACCGCCTGAACCTCGCGGTGCAAGGCCGGGCGATTCCTGTTCGACCAATCCGGGCTGGGGCTTCCCCGCGGCCACGGCGTGGACCGGTTCCGCCGCACGGCGGGCGCCGCCCAGACGCCGTAGGACGACATAGAAGACCGGCGTCAGGAACAGGCCGAGGAAGGTCACGCCCAGCATTCCGGCAAAGACCGCGGTTCCCAACGCCTGACGCATTTCCGCCCCGGGACCTTCGGCAACGACCAGCGGCACCACGCCCAGGATGAATGCGAACGCCGTCATCAGGATCGGGCGCAGGCGCAGCCGGCAGGCTTCGACGATCGCCTCCACCAGCCGGTGCCCCTCGCGTTCAAGCTGGCGGGCGAACTCCACGATCAGGATGGCGTTCTTCGCCGCCAGCCCGACCAGCACGACAAGCCCCACCTGAACCAGGATGTTGTTGTCCATGCCCCGGCTCAGGATGCCGATGAAGGCGGACAACGCGCTCAGCGGCACGATCAGGATGATGGCCAGCGGCAGGATCCAGCTCTCGTATTGGGCCGCCAGGGCCAGGAAGACGAACAGGATCGAAAGTCCGAAGATGTAGACCGCGGTGTTGCCGGCCAGTTTCTGCTGAAGCGCCAGTTCGGTCCATTCGAAGGAAATCCCGGGTGGGAGCGTGTCCTTCGCAAGCCCCTCCATGATCGCCAGCGCTTGGTCCGAAGACACGCCGGGCGCGGCGGCCCCCTGGATCGGCACCGAGACGAACTGGTTGTAGCGTTGGATGAGTTCCGGCCCGGCGGTCTCCCGGAGCGTGACCAGTGTGCCCAGCGGCACCAACGCGCCTGTGGCGCTGCGGACCCTGATCGCAGGAACGTCCTCCTGCTCCAGGCGGAAGCGCTGGTCCGCCTGCGCCCGCACCTGGTAAATGCGACCGAAGGCGTTGAAATCGTTCACGTACGATGTGCCGAGATAAACCTGCAACGCTTCGAAGATATTGCCGATCGGCACGTTGAGCATCTGCGCCTTGACGCGGTCGATCTCCAGGAAGACCTGCGGAGAGTTGGCGCTGAAGGTGGTGAACACACCCTGCACGCCGGGCGTCTGGGCGGCACGGCCCATGATCTGGTACGCGGTTTCCAGGAGCGGCCGGACATCCTCGCCGGTGCGGTTCTGGAGTTGCAGCTTGAAACCGCCCTGGCTGCCGATGCCGGGAACGGCCGGCGGGGGGACGGCGATGACGAACGCCTCGGGGATCGATTGCAGGCGGCCGAACAGTTCGCCGACGATTCCCTGCAGCGTCTGTCCGGCCTTCAACCGTTCCTCGAAGGGCTGGAAGCTGGCGAAGACGACCCCCGCGTTCGACGCGTTTGTGAAGGTCGCCCCGGAAAAACCCGCGAATCCAACCGCGTCGCGGACGCCCGGCGTCGCCAGCATGATGTCGGTCGCCTTGCGTACGACCTCGTCCGTGCGGCCGAGCGATGCACCGTCCGGCAATTGCACCACGACAATGGCGTAGCCGCGGTCGAGCTGCGGGATGAAGCCGGTTGGGATCCGCCCGCCGAGATAGACCGTGGCCGCCCCCAGGCCGGCGTAGATCAGCAACATCAGGACCTTGCGGCGGGCGACGATGCCCACGGACCGGCCATAGCCCCGGCTCATCCGGTCGAAGCCGCCGTTGAACACGCGGGCGAACGCACCACCGATCCGTGCGAGCGGGTTGCCGGGTTGGCGGCCGGGGGCATGCCGCTTCAGCAGGATGGCGCCAAGTGCCGGCGACAGGGTCAGGGAATTGAAGGCCGACAGCACCGTCGCGACCGAGATGGTCAGGGCGAACTGGCGGTAGAACGCGCCGGTGATGCCGGGAACGAACGCCGTGGGGACGAACACCGCGGACAGGACGACGGCGATGGCGATCACCGCGGTGCCGACCTCGTCCATGGTCCGGTGGGCGGCATCCCGCGACGACAGGCCGTTGGCCATGTTCCGCTCGATGTTCTCGACCACCACGATGGCGTCGTCGACGACGATGCCGATTGCCAGCACCAACCCGAACAGGGTCAGGACGTTCAAGGTGAAGCCGAAGGCGGACATGACGGCGAAGGTGCCGATGAGGGACACCGGGATCGCCAGGATGGGGATGAGGGACGCGCGCCAGGATTGCAGGAAGACAAGCACGACGAGCGCCACCAACAGCACCGCCTCGAGCAGCGTCTTGTAGACCTCGTCGATGGATTGCTGGATGAACTCGGTCGGGTTGTAGACGATCCGGTAATCGAGGTCGGGCGGAAAGCCGGCCTTCAGCTCGTCCATCCGGGCCTTGACGCCCGCTGCCGCGTCCAGGGCATTGCTGCCCGGCCGTTGGAACAGCGCGATGCCGACCGCCGACTGTCCGTTCAGATAGCTGTTCGTGTTGTAGTCGCGCGCGCCCAGCTCGACCCGTGCGACATCCTGCAGGCGGACGATGCGGCCGTCGGCGGTGGAACGGACGATGACGTCGTGGAACTGCCGGGGATCGCTGAAGCGTCCCTGGGTGGTGACCGAGAGCTGGAACGGGGCGTCGGCGGGGGCCGGCTGCTGGCCAAGGGAGCCGCCGGTGACCTGGACGTTCTGTTCACGCAGGGCACGGACCACATCGCCGCCCGTCAGGCCCAGCGAGGCCAGCCGTTCGGGGTCCAGCCAGATGCGGATCGCGTATTCCCGGGCACCGAACACCTGGACGTCGCCGATTCCGTCCAGTCGGATCAACTGGTCGCGGACGCGCGACAGGGCGTAGTTCGAAACGTAGAGGTCGTCGTACGTGCCGTTGGGGGAGAGCATGTGCACGACCATCATGAGGTCGGGCGAGCTCTTGCGGGCGTTGACGCCAAGGCGCCGCACCTCCTCGGGCAACCTGGGCTCGGCCGCGGCCACACGGTTCTGCACGAGCACCTGCGCCATATCCAGGTCGGTGCCCGGCTGGAACGTGATGGTCAGCGCCATCGACCCGTCGCCGGTGGAGTAGGAGGACATGTAGAGCATGCCCTCCACCCCATTGATCTCCTGCTCCAGCGGGGTCGCCACGGTGGCCGCCACCGTCTGGGCGTCGGCGCCGGGGTATGCCGCGCGGACCACGATCGTCGGCGGCGCAATCTCCGGATATTCGGTCACCGGCAGGCGCAGGTAGGCGAGCGCGCCGACGATCACCATGACGATGGACACCACCGCCGCGAAACGAGGCCGGACGATGAAGAAATGCGCGAGGCGCATGGGCTTCGCCCTCCCGGGGCGGATCGGATCAGCGCTGGGGTGGCAGTTGGGTCATCTGCGGGGCCACCGGCGCACCCGGGCGGATGCGCTGCAACCCATTGACCACGATCGTCTCATCGCCCTGGAGGCCGGTCCGGATGATGCGGTAGCCGAATTCCCTGGGGCCGGGGCGCACCACGCGCTGGCTGACCGCGCCGTCGGGTCCCACGACATAGACGAAGCGGCGGTCGAGGTCCGCGCCGATGGCCTCGTCGGGGACCAGAACGGCCCTGTACTCGGGCGTGGCCGGGATGTGGACCCGCCCGAACAGGCCCGGTGCCAGCAAACCGTCCGGATTGGCGAACCGGGCGCGCACACGCACGGTGCCGGTTTGCTGGTCAACCCGGTTGTCGACGAAATCCATGACCCCGACCCGGTTTGCCTCTTGCTCATCCGACAACTGGAGGCGGACCTGTGTGCCGGTCCCGCTGGCGGCCGACGGCTGGCCGCTCGTCTGCGCAAGCCGCGCCAGCGCCAGGTAGGTCCGCTCGTCGATGTCGAAATAGAAGTAGATCGGATCCAGGCGGACGATCGTCGTCAGCAGGGTATCGTTGCCCTGGACCAGATTGCCTTCGGTGGTCAGGCGCCGGCCGATGCGTCCGGCGATGGGTGCCCGGACTTCCGTGAATTCCATGTTCAGGCGGGCCTGCCGGGCCGCGGCCTTCGTGGACTGTATTTCCGCCTGGGCGGCTTGGAATTGCTGGCGGCGTTCGTCCAGCGAACGCTCGGTTCCAGCACCGCTGCGCAGCAGGCGTTCCGCGCGCTCCAGTTCTGCCCGCGCGAAATCGAGCCGCGTCTGAGCGGCGACGACCGATGCTTCCGCTTGATCCAGGACGGCCTGATAAGGACGCTTGTCGATCGTGAACAGGAGGTCCCCATCCTTCACGAGACTGCCGTCCTGGAAGTGCACCGACGACAGATAGCCCGTGACCCGGGCCCGGACATTCACGGACTCAACGGCATCGAACCGGCCCGAGAACTCGGTCCATTCCACGAGGTCGCGGACGACCGGCTTCGCCACGGTGACCGGCGGCGGGCCGCCGGGCATCTGTGCGGTCGCGGACGCCATCGGCAGGAGCCATGCCGCGGCCAGAAGGGCGGCACTGCGGCACACCGTTGAAACCAGTCCAGGCCGGTTCATGAGGGCTCCCACCGGATACGCATCGGATTTCTGTAAAGTGGGGGTAGCCCAATGGCGGTGATGGTCGCAATGATCCGCGGGGGGAGCGGCTACCGGTGGCTGGTATGCTCACCCGACATGGCGGCGCCCCCGTGACGACAGATACAGGTGCCAGACCAGACGGGCGGCCATGGTGCGGTGGGGGCGCCAGGGTTCGGCGATGGCATCCAGTTCCTTCGGCCCCGGCCGTGCCGGCAGGTCGAGCATGGCCTGCACGCCAAGTTGCAGGCCCAGGTCCTGGGCCGGCCAGATGTCGGGCCGGTTGAGGGCGAACATCAGATAGACTTCGGCACTCCAGCGCCCGATGCCACGCTGCCGCACGAGCATTTCCATCGCGGCTGCGTCGGGCAGGGTGGCCAGGACGTCGAGGTCCAGGCGTCCCGCGATGATTTCGGCCGCGAGCGCCCGGGCATAGGATCTCTTCTGCCGGGTGAAGCCGAACCCCTGCAGGGTGTCGTCGCCGAGCGACAGGAAGGGGGCGGGTTCTAGCGGATCGCAGCATGCGGCAAGCCGCCGCCACATGGTTTCCGCGGTGTGGACGGAAACCTGCTGCTCCAGGATGATGCGCAGGAGTGTGCCGAAATCGGGCGGCCGCGCCGCCAACGGGGGCAGAGGGCCGCCGACCTCGATGGCGCGCCGGAACCTCGGTTCGACGGCGAACAGGGGGTGGTCGGGCGTCTGCGCCCCAACCCCGTCCGCCTCCGGCACCAAAGGCGCGATGCGACGGGGCGTGGGTTGCCGCCCCGTGCTCAGATCTCTTCCTCCCCGCCGAAATCACCACCGAAATCCGCGCCGGGATCGGGTCCGAAGTCGGCCGGGTCGGGCGCGAAACCGCCGCCCGTGTCCGGGGTGCCCTGGTTCGCCGCGGTGTCCGCATCGGCCGGCGGCTCGGCGGGGGTCCCCTGTGCCGCCTGGGCGTCGTTGCCGGAAAACATGCCGGCCAACGCATTGCCCAGCAGCACGCCACCCGCCACACCCATGGCGGTTTGCAGCGCGCCGGACATGAACCCGCTTCGGCCGCCGTAGCCGTAGGGCTGCGAGGGGTAGGACGCGGACGGAGAGTGGTGGGACGGATAGGGCGTGTGCGGCGAGGACACATGGGCCTGCGGCGCGCCGCGGTTCCAGAGCCCGCCCGACACGGGAACAGAACCGGCCCGTGGCGGATGGGCCGGCGCGGCGGGCTGATGCGGCTTGGCACCGAACAGGCCGCCGAGGAATCCGCCGGACGTGGCTTGGCGAGGGCGGCGGGCCAGTTCGGCCTCAAGTTCCTGTACGCGGGCGTTGAGGGCGTTCAGAGCCTGTTCCTGCACCAGGACGGCCTGCGCCATGTAGTAGGGCGCGGCCGGCTGGCGCTGGAGGTGCTGGCGGATGAGGTCATCGGCGTCCGCGTCGCGCGGCGGGCCCTGGCGTTCCGCATCCCCAAGTTTGCGGAACAACCCGTCGATGAGTTGGCGATCGTTCTGGTCCATCAGTCGCTCCCCCTAGGGCGCAGCTTGGTCCCATGGATCGAGCCGCGCCCTATCTGCTTGTTTGATAGAGAAAATTCCCCTCAGACGGTTCCGCCTGAGGGGAATTTGCTCCAGGGCTCGTCCTGGATGTGGCGCCAGGCGTGGCATCCATCAACGGGGGCACCAACGGGGCGGATGCGCGGAGGTTCGGGGGTGCCGCGCATGCGGGTCCCCGAACCCGATGCTCAGCCGATTTCGACCGCGTAGTCCTCGATGACGGTGTTTGCCAGAAGCCGCCGGCACATTTCGTCCACCGCGGCGCGGGCCTTGGCCGGATCGGTTTCGGCCACCTCCAGCTCGATCACCTTGCCGGCGCGCACATCGCCGATCTGGTCGTAGCCGAGCCCGTGCAGCGCGTTCGCAATGGCCTTGCCCTGAGGGTCCAGGACGCCGCGTTTCAGGGTTACCGTCACCTTCGCTTTCACCGTGCCTGCTCCCTCTCGCCTTTCGGGCTTTCTGTTACTGGACCGCCTTCGGGCCCGGCATGTCGCTCGGCCCGCCCTCGGGCAGGATGCCCAGCCGGCGCGCGACCTCCTGGTAGGCTTCCTCGACCTTGCCGAGGTCCTGCCGGAACCGGTCCTTGTCCAGCTTCTCGTTGGTTTTCACATCCCAGAGCCGGCAATTGTCCGGGCTGATCTCGTCGGCCAGGACGATCCGCATCTGGTCGTTCTCCCAGAGGCGGCCGTACTCGACCTTGAAGTCCACCAGCTTCAGGCCGACTCCGAGGAACAGGCCCGACAGGTAGTCGTTGATCCGCAACGTCATGTTGACCATGTCGTCGAGATCCTGGGTGTCGGCCCAGCCGAAGGCCGTGATGTGCTCTTCCGTGACCATCGGGTCGCCCAGCTCGTCGGACTTGTAATAGTACTCGAGGATCGAGCGGGGCAGGGCGGTGCCCTCGTGGATTCCGAATCGCTTGGACAGCGAGCCGGCCGCGATGTTCCGGCAGACCACCTCCAGGGGGATGATCTCGACCTCGCGCACGAGCTGCTCGCGCATGTTCAATCGGCGGACGAAGTGGGTCGGAATGCCGATCTCCGCCAGGCGCGTCATCAGGTATTCGGAGATGCGGTTGTTCAGCACCCCCTTTCCGGTGATCGTGCCCTTCTTCTGATTGTTGAACGCCGTGGCGTCATCCTTGAAGTACTGAACCAGAGTGCCAGGCTCCGGCCCTTCGAAAAGGACCTTGGCCTTGCCCTCGTAGATCCGCCTGCGTCGTGTCATGGGTCGGCATCCAGGGGTGGCAAAAGGCCGGCCGCGCGGAAAGCGGGCCGGCCCGAGACGTGCGCGGGCGCACCCGCGGGATATAGCAACTGTGCACTCGCAACACAATCGTGGGGGCGGCAGGTTGCCCCATCGTTTCGATGATCCCTCATTCCGTCAGGCAAGGTCGAGGTCCTTCCAGCCCGCCTGATCCGGGCGCCCGGGGCAGAAGCGCCAGACCGTCCGGGCGCCTTCGCGATCCATGGCCGGAAGCGCCAGCAGCGCGGAGCAGACGGTTCCGAAGCCCGTATCCGTCACCACGCACATCGCCCCGGTTGGTCCGGCATCCCCGTCCCAGATCCGGCTGCCGAGCAGGCCCTGCCAGGCATCCCATCGGCCGGCGTCCGGGTCCGGGGCGTCCGAACCCGCGAACAGGGGCCGGTAGAAGCGGATGCGCGGCGAGCGGTCGTCGTTCAGCTCGCGGGCGGTGATCATGGACACGCCTTCGGGCAGAACCTCGATCCGCACCCGTGCCCCTTCGGCCGGCACCGATAGGAAAAAGGCATCGCGGTTGTCCGCAACCATCAGGTTGAACGGTCGCCACGCCCTCGGGTCGAGGTGCACCAGGGCCCGTGCCGCTGCCGCGGCATCCGCATGGTCGAGGGCGTCGAGCACCAGTTCGCCCCGCGAACGCTTGCCGGGCATCGTGCCCAGCGTGCCCTCGCGGTTCAGGACGCAGGCCACGACCCCGTCGTCGTTCACCGCCATCCAACTGCCGCCGGCAATCTCGTCCATGCCGCCGACGACGTGGGTACGGTCCGGCCAGTGGCGGGCGGGTGGCCGCCAGGGGCGGCCCAGCCGCTCGTCCCGGTTGGCTCCCAGGATCAAGGGCCAGGGGTGGCCCGAACGGCGTAGGACGACCACGCTGCACATGACGCTTTTACCCTCGACCACCCGCTATGGCAGCATCCAAGATGCGGGGCTATATGGGAATTGCCATGGCCGGCTGCGGGCCGAGACGCGCAAGGCTGACGGAGACATCGGCATGACGACCTTCGACGAGCGCGAACAAGCTTTCGAAAACAAGTTCAAGCACGACGAGGAATTGCGGTTCAAGGTTTATACCCGGCGGGCCAAGCTGCTGGGGCTGTGGGCGGCGCACCAGATGGGCCTTTCCCAGGTGGAAGCCGACAGCTACGCCAGGCAAGTGGTCTCCGTCGACTTCGAGGAGGCCGGGCACGACGACATCGTGCGGAAGGTGCACGGGGACCTGTCCGCGAAGGGCGTCAACGTGTCCAAGCACAAAGTCGAGCGCGAGGCCGAGCGGCTGCTGTCCGAGGCCAAGACCCAGATCATGACGGCCTGACCCCAGGCGGGGCGCCAACCGCCCCGCCTGCGGCGACGGACGCGGCGCACCCGCGGTCAACCGGAGTGGCGCCCTGGCCGAACCCGCCCGGGTCAGGTCCCGAACACCCGTGCGAACACCGTGTCCACGTGCTTGGTGTAGTAGGCGAGGTCGAACAGGGGGCGCAGCGCTTCGGGCGGAAGGTGGCGCGTCACCTCCGGGTCGGACTCCAGCCGCTCCAGGAATGTGCCGCCCTCGTGCCACACCGCCATGGCGTTGCGCTGGACCGCCGCATAGGCCCCCTCGCGGCTCATCCCGGCCTGGGTCAGGGCCAGCAACACCCGTTGCGAGAAGGGCAGGCCGCCCAGCGAGTCCAGGTTCCGCCGCATCCGGTCCGGATAGACCAGCAGCTTGTCGACCAGCCCGGTCAGACGCACCAGCGCGAAATCCAGCGCGACGGTCGCATCGGGGGCGATCACCCGTTCCACCGAAGAGTGGCTGATGTCGCGCTCGTGCCAAAGGGCAACGTTTTCCATGGCCGGGACCACCATGCCCCGCACCAGCCGCGCCAGACCGGTCAGGTTTTCCGACAGGACGGGGTTGCGCTTGTGCGGCATCGCCGAGGAGCCCTTCTGGCCCTTATGGAAGAACTCCTCCGCCTCGCGCACCTCCGACCGTTGCAGGTGGCGGACCTCGACGGCCAGGTTCTCGATGCACGAGGCGATGACCCCCAGCGCGGCGAAATAGGCGGCGTGCCGGTCGCGGGGGATGACCTGGGTGGACACCGGCTCGACGGCAAGGCCGAGCCGCTTCGCCACATGCTGTTCCACGAAGGGGTCGACCGAGGCGAAGGTGCCGACCGGACCGGAGATGGCGCAGGTGGCGATCTCCGCCCGGGCGGCCTCCAGGCGGGCACGGCAGCGCTTGAACGCCGCGTAGTGGCCGGCCAGCTTGAGGCCGAACGTCGTGGGCTCGGCGTGGATGCCGTGGCTGCGCCCGATGCACGGGGTGTGGCGGTATTCCTCCGCCCGCCGCGCCAGCGCGGCCAGCAGCCGGTCCAGATCCTCCAGCAGCAGGTCCGACGCCTGCGTGAGCTGGACGGCCAGGCAGGTGTCCAGCACGTCCGACGAGGTCATGCCCTGGTGGACGAACCGGGCTTCCGGCCCGACATGCTCGGCCAGATTGGTGAGGAAGGCGATGACGTCGTGGCGGGTCTCCCGCTCGATCTCGTCGATGCGCGCCACGTCGAACCGGCCGCGCTCCAGCACCGCCTTGGCCACGCCGCGCGGGATCACGCCCAGCTCCTCCTGCGCTTCGCAGGCGTAGGCCTCGATCTCCATCCAGATCCGGTAGCGGTTCTCCGGTTCCCAGATGCGGGCCATTTCGGGGCGGCTGTAGCGCGGGATCATGGTCGGCTTCCCGGTTCCTCTTGGGGCTGGCCGTCGCTTCTTAGCGGCCCGTGGCGGCGCTGACCAGCATCGACGCCGACACGTCAGCGGATGGGTGCTATGCCGCCGACCACCCGCAGGCCGCCAGCGCCGCGCGCATGTGCTCGGGCGGCGGGGCTTCCACCGTCACCGGCGGACGGGATGCGGCATAGGGGATCGTCACCGCCCGCGCATGCAGGTGCAGCGGCACGCCGGCCGAACCGTCGCCGTACATCGTGTCGCCCAGGACCGGGTGGCCCAGTCCCGCGGCATGGACGCGGACTTGGTGGGTCCGGCCCGTCCGCGGTCGCAGCTCCAGCCAGGACATGCCGTTGCCGCGGCCCAGCACCCGCCAGTCGGTGACCGCCGGACGGCCGGACCGCGACAGGACCATCCGCCACCCGTCGCGGCCGGTTTCCTTCTCGATCGGCACATCCATGGTGCCGGCATCGGCGATCGGCCGTCCGGCAACCACCGCCCAGTAGACCTTGCCGATCTGCCCGTCTTCGAACAGCTTGCCGAGGCGGCTCATCGCCTTGTAGTGGCGGCCGAGAACGAGGCAGCCCGAGGTGTCGCGGTCGAGCCGGTGGGCCAGCGCCGGGGTGCGCTGGAAGCCGAAGCGCATCTCGTCCAGGTACGCTTCCACGTTCGGCCCCCCGCCTGGACCGCCGTGGGCGGCGAGGCCGGCCGGCTTGTCCAGGACGATCAGGTGGGCGTCCTGGTAGAGGATGCGGTCGATAAGGTCGATGTCCGCCGTGGGAGGCGGGGGCGGCGGGCGGTGTCCACGGGTCCCGGTCATGCGTCGTCCTTCCTGCGTTCGGTGCGTGCGAAGACCGCCGTCGCATGGGCGACCGGCCTGCCGTCGGCGGTCACGTCGCCGTTGGCGAAGACCAGGCGACCGCCCATGCGCGGCACGTCGACAGCCACCTCGACCCACGACCCGACCGGCGCGCCGCCGATATAGTCGATGTTCAGGCTGACGGTCAGCAGGAACATGTCCGCCCCCGCCTTGTGGATCGCCCCGCGGATCAACGCCATGTCGCACAGCGTGGCGATCATGCCGCCATGCATCACGCCCGCGATGTTGGACAGCGGCGGCGTGGCGCGCACGCCCATCGCGTAGCCGCCGGGCCCCCGGCGTTCGAAATACGGGCCCGTCAGCTCAAGGAAACCGCTGGGCAGCGTGATCGGCACGAAGCCGGGCGGTGGGGCCGGATCCCCGGTCACCGTCCGCCATCCCCGGCGATGCGGCGGCATACGGCCGTCATCGCAGGCCCACGATCCCGCCTTCGGCGTCGAGCCCAATGCGTTCGGCCTGCGGCAGCTTTGGCAGGCCGGGCATGGTCTGCACTTCGCCCATCAGGGCCACGACGAACCCGGCGCCGGCCGAAAGCCGCAGTTCGCGCAGGTGCGCCGTGTGGCCCGTCGGTGCGCCCAGGAGCGTCGGGTCCGTGGAGAAGCTGTACTGGGTCTTCGCGATGCAGACCGGCAGATGTCCGTACCCGGCCGCCTCCAGGTCCCTGGCCTGACGGCGGACGGTCGCCGGCACCGCGACACCGTCGGCGCGGTAGATGCTGCGGGCGATCGTCTCGATCTTTTGCAGGATCGGCATGTCGTCGGGGTAGAGCGGGGCGAAGCGCGCGGGATGCGCGTCCATCCGCGCCAGCACGGCGCGGGCGATGCCTTCGGCCCCCGCCCCGCCCTCGGCGAAGTGGCGGCCGACCTCGACCGGAACGCCGAGGCGTGCGCAGGCATCGCGGATGCACTCCAACTCGGCCGGGGTGTCGCCGGCGAAGTTGTTGATGGCGACCACCACGGGCAGGCCGAAGGTTTGCAGGTTCTCGACATGGCGCAGCAGGTTGGGCAGGCCGCGTTCGAGCGCGTCCACATCCTCGCGGCCCAGGTCGGGAACCGCCACACCGCCGTTGAACTTCAGCGCACGGACGGTGGCGACGAGCACCGCGGCCGCCGGTTCGAGGCCGGACAGGCGGCATTTGATGTCGAAGAACTTCTCCGCGCCCAGGTCCGCGCCGAACCCGGCCTCGGTCACCACATAGTCGGCCAGCGCCAGCGCCGCCTTGGTGGCGATCACCGACGAACAGCCGTGCGCGATGTTGGCAAAGGGGCCGCCGTGGACGAAGGCCGGCGTCCCCTCCAGGGTCTGCACCAGGTTCGGTTTCACCGCCTCCTTCAGGAGTGCGGCCATGGCACCCACGGCGCGCAGGGACTCCGCGCGCACGGGCCGTTGGTCGGCCGTCCAGCCGACGACGATGCGGGCCAGGCGGGCCTGAAGGTCGTCCAGATCCTCGGCCAGGCAGAGGATCGCCATGATTTCGGACGCGGTGGTGATGTCGAACCCGGACTCCCGCGGCACACCGTTCGCCCGGCCGCCGAGGCCAATGGTGATGTTGCGGAGCGCGCGGTCGTTCATGTCCATGACGCGGCGCCACGTCACCCGGCGCGGGTCCAGCTCGCCCGCCGTGCCCTGGTGCAATGCGTTGTCCAGCACCGCCGCCAGCAGGTTGTGGGCGCTGGTCACCGCATGGAAATCGCCGGTGAAGTGGAGGTCGATCTCCTCCTTCGGGGCGATCTGCGCCCGGCCGCCGCCCGTCGCACCTCCCTTCGCACCGAAGCTGGGGCCGAGCGACGGTTCGCGCAGGCAAATGGCGGTCCGCCGTCCTAACCGGCTGAGCGCGTCCGCCAGGCCGACGGTCGTCGTGGTCTTGCCCTCGCCGGCCGGTGTCGGGTTGATGGCGGTCACCAGGATCAGCTTGCCGCGGGGCCGGCCGCGCAGGCCGGCCAGGAAGTCCGCGGAGATCTTGGCCTTCGTCCGTCCGTAGGGCTCGACCGCCTCGTCGGGAATGCCCAGGCGGGCGGCGATCTCGTGGATGGGGCGCAGGGCTTGGACGGGCATGGCGGGGCCGTTCGCTGGGAGGGCGGATGCCGGGAGGGTTCGGCGCCGGAGAGGATAGCCGGCGGAGGGGATGCCGCGTTGTAAAGGGAATCGGGCCCGGCCGCGAGGTTCGGCTCAAACCACGTTCAATTCGACGATGCGCCGCCCCGCCGCCAGGCGGTCGTATCCGAAGACGGACAGGTCGAGCGTCCGGTACGCCCCGTGCACGAGGAGTTCCGCGATGCCGCGGCCCACGGCCGGCGACTGCTGCAATCCGTGGCCGGAAAACCCGTTCGCGAACAGGAAGTTGGCGATTTCGGGATGGGGGCCGAGAATCGCGTTGTGGTCCACCGTGTTGTATTCGTAGTGCCCGGCCCAGGCGCCGGTGACCTTCACCGCCTCGAACGCCGGGACGCGGGTCGCGAGCGCCGGCCAGAGGATCTCCTCCCACAGGCCGTGATCGACCGTCAGGTCCGCATCCTCGGGATCGGCCGGCGGCGGAGCGCCGGCGATGAACGCCGCCCCCTCCGGCCGGAACCACACGCCGGACGGGTCGATGACCAGCGGACAGCCGGGCAGGGGGACGCGGCAATCGAAGACGAAGACGCACCGCTTGCGCGCTTCCACCGGCAGCGGCACCCCGGCCATGGCGGCCACGCGCCTGGCGTGCGGCCCGGCCGCGTTGACCACCGCCCCGCACGCCAGGCGGCGGCCGTCGGACAGGCGCACGGCTTCAATACGGCCGCGCGACGCCGCCTCCAGGCCGGTCACCTCGGCCTCGATGTAGACGGCCCCCAGCGCCCGCGCCTTGCGCCGGAAGGCCTGCAACAGCCCGTACCCGTCGAACCAGCCCTCGTCGGCAAGCCCCAGCGAGGCGAGCGCCAGCCCCTCCGCCGACATCCACGGGAATCGGGCCGTCAGCGCGTCCGGGGACAGCAGTGCCACCGGCACGCCCTCCGCCACCTGGGTGGCGTGGTTCCGGCGCATCACGTCCTCGCCCCTGGGCGATGCCAGGAACAGGTAGCCGGGGGTCCGCAGGCCGATGTCCGGGACGTCGCCCTCCACCGACAAGTGGGTTTGCAAGTCCCGCAGGAAGCCGATCCCGAAGCGGGACATGGCGATGTTGGTCGGGGTGGAGAACTGTTGCCGGATGGAGCTGGCCGACAGGGCCGAGGACGCGGTCCGGTAGCTGGGGTCGCGCTCCACGACGGCGACCGCGCCCTTGAACGCGGGATCACACAGGAGGAAATACGCGATGGCGGAGCCGATCACCCCGCCGCCAACGATGACCACGTCCCAATGCCCGTCCCGCACGTTCCGCCCCGTCGTTCAAGCCGCCACAGGTTCCGGGGAACCACGGTAGTCGGCCGGCCGGCCTCGACCAAGTGGCAAGCGACGGTGGCGGGTCAGTCCGATCCGGTGGCGGTGGCGCTTCCCGTCGCCGGCCACCCGAGCCAGTTCGGGCGCAACTCGTTCAATCCGGTGATGATCCGTTCCTCGACGGTGTCGGCGGCCTTCGCCAGATTGTCGGCCGCGTTGTAGGCTTCGAGCCTCCACAACGTGAGCGACAGCTTCCGCAGCCGTTTGGCCAGGACGATATCGAGGGCGATGTTCGAGAGGGTTGTGGACATGCGGCCGGACTGCGGGGGGTGGGCGCTGACGGAAGCATGCCGGACGGCCGGCCGTTCTTCAGTCACGCATCCGGCGACCGTTTGATCGCGTATGCGATTGCGCGGACGGAGCGGGTGCCGGGGTCAGGGTGCCGCATATGGAAACTGGTGGTTGCCCTAACCGGTTCCGGGGCGGGCCGCGTGACAACCGGGCTAAGTTCCACGGATCCCGTCACATACGTTTGCAACTAAGTCGCCCGTACCGTCTCGTCGTTGGAATGAGCGCCCCTGCCTTGTCCGGCCATGCCGGTCGGCAGGCTTGGACCCCGCCGATCGGTTTGATGGAGGAACGAAACCGCCGGCCGCGGTCAGAGCAGCCCCTTCGCCTTGAAGCTGGTGTGCCGGCCCTTGCCGATGACGAGGTGGTCGTGGACCACCACGCCCAGGGTCGCGGCCGCCTTGGCGATTTCCTTGGTCAACTCGATGTCGGCGCGGCTCGGCTCCGGGTCGCCGCTGGGGTGGTTGTGGACCAGGATCAGCGCCGTGGCGCCCAGGTCGAGCGCGCGCTTGACCACTTCGCGGGGGTAGACCGGGGCGTGGTCCACGGTTCCGCGCTGCTGCACCTCGTCGGCAATGAGCTGATTCTTGCGGTCGAGGAACAGCAGGCGGAACTGTTCCACCGTCTCGTGGGCCATCGACCGCTCGCAGTATTCGAGCAGCCTTTGCCACGAGCTGAGCACCGGCCGGTTGTGCACTTCCTGCCAGTGCATCCGGCGGGACACAGCCGCGAGCGCGGCCAGCAGGATGGTCGCCGCTTCGCCCAGGCCGCCGCGGCGGGCGAGTTCGGCCGGGCTCGCGTTGACCACGTTCCACAGGCTGCCGAATTCCTTCAGCAGCGCCTTGGCCACCGGTTTGACGTCCCGGCGGGGGATGGCCGCGAACAGCACCAGTTCCAGGAGTTCGTAGTCCTGGAACGCGTCCGGGCCGGCGGTCAGGAACCGTTCCCGCAGGCGCTGGCGGTGGCCGACATAGTGGGGGACTGGCGCGTCCGCGTCGTTCTGCATGGCGTGACGATACAGGCCCGGCCGCCGCTTGTCGTCAGGCCGGTGCGTAGGGCGGGCGGGTGAGCCCGGCGGGCGACAGCGTGAAGATCTCGCAGCCGTCGGCCGTCACGCCGATGGTGTGCTCGAACTGGGCGGACAGGCTGCGGTCGCGGGTGACCGCCGTCCATCCGTCGTCCAGGACAACGACGCCGGGGGCGCCGGCATTGATCATCGGCTCGATGGTCAGGAACATGCCCTCCCGTAGCTCGACCCCCAGTCCCGGGCGGCCGAAATGCATGACCGAGGGCGGCTCGTGGAACCGGCGGCCGATGCCGTGCCCGCAGAAGTCGCGGACGACCGAGAAGCCGTGCGATTCCGCAAGGGACTGGATGGCCCACCCGACATCGCCCAGGGTGGCACCCGGCCGCACCGCCGAAATCCCCCGCATCATGGCGTCGTAGGTGACATCGACCAGCTTTCGCGCCGCCCGGCCCACCTGCCCGACCAGGTACATCCGGCTGCTGTCGCCGTACCAGCCGTCCAGAATCACCGTCACGTCGATGTTCACGATGTCGCCGTCGGCAAGCCGTTCGGCCCCGGGGATCCCATGGCAGACCACGTGGTTGCGCGAGATGCACGACGACTTGGTGTAGCCCTGGTAGCCCAGCGTGGCGGGGACGGCGCCATGGTCGCGCATGAACGCGTCGCACAGGCGGTCGAGTTCGTCCGTGGTGATCCCCGGCCGCACATGCGCGGTGATGAAGTCGAGCGTCGCCGCGGCGAGCCGGCCGGCCCGGCGCATGCCGGCGAACCCCTCGGGCCCGTGGATCGGGATGGGGGCCGCGCGTCGGGACCGGCTCATGCCGCCACCTCGGATCGGGTCGCGACCGGGGCGAGCACCTCCACCGCGTGGGCCAATTCGATCCCATCCACCGTCACGCGGCAGGCATGGCAATAGGCCTCGACCCCGGCCGCCAGCGCCGACGCAAGCGCCCGGTCGTAGGCCGGATCGATGTCGGCCGCGACCTGGAACCGGTGGCAGTCGTCCCGCTGCACAAGATAGAGCATCACCGCCCGGTGCCCCGCCCGCGCGACCGCTTCGAGTTCGCCCAGATGCTTGGCGCCCCGCTCGGTCCGGCAGTCCGGGAATTCGGCCAGAGGTTCCCGGCCGCGGCGCATGTGGACGTACTTCACCTCCACATAGGCCGGGGGGCGGTCGGACCCTTCGAGAAGCAGGTCGATGCGGGAATTCCGCCCGTAGGCCACTTCGCGCCGCACCCGCGCATACCCGGCGAGCGCCGGAATCGCGCCCGCGGCGATGGCTTCGGCGGCGATCCGGTTGGGATGGCCGGTGTTCACACCGACGAGTGTCGGCCCCTGGGCGGAGTCGGCCTGGACGATCTCCAGCGTGTAGGCGAGTTTGCGGCCCGGGTTCGCGGCCGGCGACAGCCAGACCGGGGAACCCGGCGCGTCCACGCCCGTCATCGCGCCGGAATTCGCGCAATGGGCGGTGACGACCGTGCCGTCGTCGAGGGCGACATCGGCCAGGAAGCGTTTGTAGCGGCGGACCAGACGGCCGGGGAGGAGGGGAGCGGGGAAGCGCATGGGCGCGGAACCTAGTGCAAATTCCGGCCGGGCGGAACCGGCCCGCTGGACCTCCCCGGCACCGGCCGTCCGGCGATGCCGGAACAGGTACTCCCCTTTCGGCGAAATTGCCGCCCCCGGATCCGCATGCCATGTTCCGCCGCCATGGAACAGCCCGCCGACAGATCCGAAGCCACCGCACCCCCCGCAGGGGCCCCCGCGGAGAACGCCCAGGCCGGGGCCGTGCAAGAGGTCACGGCCGCGGTCCTGATCATCGGGAATGAAATCCTGTCCGGCCGGACCAAGGACGCGAACCTCGGCTGGCTGGCCGAACGGCTTTACGCCCTGGGCATCCGTATGCGCGAGGCCCGCGTGGTGTCCGACGTCGAGGCCGACATCCTCGCGGCGGTCGATGCGCTGCGGCAGCGGTACGACTATGTGTTCACGACGGGCGGCATCGGCCCGACCCACGACGACATCACCTCGGCCTGCATCGCCAAGGCCTTCGGCGTGCCGCTGGAACGCAACGCGGAGGCGGTGCGCCGGCTGGAGCGCCATTACGCGCCGGGGCAGTTGAACGAGGCGCGGCTGCGCATGGCCGACATCCCGCGCGGCGCCACCCTGGTCGACAACCCCGTCAGCGGTGCGCCCGGCTTTCAAATCGGCAACGTCGTCGTCCTGGCGGGCGTGCCGGCGATCATGCAGGCCATGTTCGACGGGCTGAAAACCGGTCTGGTCGGGGGCGCGCCCCTGTTCGCCAAGACCGTCCGGTGCCTGGTGCCCGAAGGCATCCTGGCCGAGGGGCTGGGCCGGATCCAGGGACGGTACGCCCAGGTGGAGATCGGCAGCTATCCCTTCTTTCGAAACCAGCAGTTCGGCGTGAGCCTCGTCTTACGCAGCACGGACCCGGACGCGCTGGGCCGGGCGACCGCGGAGGTCGCGGAGCTCGTGACGCGGCTGGGTGGGGCCCCGGCGATCGAAGACGGCCAGGGTTGAGGCCGGCAAGATTCGGTCGCGCGTGGTCCGACCGGGCCGCGCCCCGCCTCCGCTATTCCCCTGTCACCAGCCGGTAGAGCAGGCCGAGTCCCACGGCCAGGGCCAGCCAGACCGCAACGTACCTCAGCGCCGCTCCGCCAGGGATTCGGCTTAGGCGGGGTGCGACGAGAATCAATGCAACCACAAGGGAGGCAAGGGCAGCGAATTCACGCGTATCCATGCCGGCAACATGGGGCTCGGACAAGATTGCGGCAAGGCGGCAGCTTCGCTTGCCCACCCGCCGGTCGATGGATAGGGTGTAATACGTCCGGTGGTGCATACCCCGGATCCGTGTGGGGACGTGGTGAAATTGGTAGACACAGCGGACTTAAAATCCGCCGGCGGCAGCCTCTACGGGTTCGAGTCCCGTCGTCCCTACCAACCTTTCTGCAAATCTTTCGAAGGTCTGCGCCGAGTCTGAGGCGGGCCACCGGCCGCGCCGGACCGCAGTGACCCTTCTGCCATCGCCCCTCAGCAATGCTTCCAGACGGCCGGGCGCTTGCCGAGAAAGGCGTCGATGCCTTCGGCCGCATCCTCGGCCGCCATGTTCGCCGCCATGACCTCGGCCGTGTAGGCGTACGCGCCGGCCAGGTCCATCTCGCGCTGGCGGTGGAACGCGGCCTTTCCGATGGCAACCGTGCGGGCGGATTTCGAAGCGATCCGGCCGGCGAGCGCCATCGTCTCCGCCTCCAGATCCACCGCCGGCACGCACCGGTTCACCAGACCGATCCGCACGGCGGTTCCGGCGTCGACCATGTCGCCGGTCAGCAGCATTTCCATGGACGCCTTCGCCCCCACGGCCCGGGTCAGGGCCACCATCGGGGTGGAGCAGAACAGGCCGATGTTGACGCCCGGTGTGGCGAAGCGCGCGTCGTCCGCGGCGACGGCGAGGTCGCAGGTCGCGACGAGCTGGCAGCCCGCCGCCGTGGCGACGCCGTGGACCTGGGCGATGACGGGCTGGCGCAGCCCGACGATGGTCTGCATCAGCATCGCGCATTGGCGGAACAGGTCCACCAGGGCGTCGCGGTCCCGGATGGATCGCAACTCCTTGAGGTCGTGGCCGGACGAGAAGACCGGGCCCGCCCCGCGGAGGACGACCACGCGGATGGCGGGGTCCGCGCCGATCGCGTCGAGCTGTTCCTGAAGGGCCTGCATCAAGGCGCGCGACAGCGCGTTGCGCGCGTCGGGCCGGTTCAGCGTCAGGACCGCGACACCCCCCTCGTCCGCGCGCAGGACAGGATGGTCCAAAGGCTTCGGGGCTGCCGTCATCGCATCGGTCCTCCGCATGTCGAGTCCGTCCCGGAGCCTACCGGGCCGGAACGGGCCGGGCCAGCGCCCGGAAGAGACCGTGCATCCCCGTTGTGGCACGGTATGAAAGTGGCACGGCGGTCCACGGCCGCCGGGCGAAGGACATCGGCGGAAAGCCGGACAAGGGGGAGGCGGGGCATGGATGGGGCGAGGATCACGATCGAGGCGTTCGCCAGGATTTTGAACGACGGATTGCCCGGCGCGGCCGAATTGGGGATGGAGGCGCTGGAGCTGGGCCCCGGAACCGCCGTGCTGCGGCTTCCCTTCGATGCGCGCCTGATCCGGCCGGGGGGGACCGTGTCCGGCCCCTCGCTGTTCGCCCTGGCGGATTGCGCCCTCTACGGTGCGGTGCTGTCACTGGCCGGGCCGGTGGAACTGGCGGTCACCACGTCGATGACCATCAACTTCCTGCGCAAGCCGGCGCAGAGGCCCGTCATCGGAAAGGCCCGGATCCTGAAGCACGGCAAGCGCCTGTCCTATGGCGAGGTCCTGCTGTTCTCGGAAGGGGAGGGCGATCCGGTCGCCCATGCGACGGGAACCTATTCCATCCCCGCGCCACCCGCGCCCTGAGAGGCCGCCGCAGGCCGTGCGTGGCACCGGGTTTGGCGTGTGGTATTGAGATACCGCAATGTTGGTATCCTGGTACCACAGCCCCGTTTTCCCTGTGTTTCCGCGCGTTTCCGGCTTGACGGGCGCACGGGAACGAACCTATCTACCGCCTACTTCGGCACCGGGGCTTTCCCGGGCCGCCGGTTCCCGTTCGCAGGTCCAGAGATGAAGACGTATCTTCTGAAGGCGGGCGAGATCGAGAAGAAGTGGTATGTGATCGACGCCGAAGGCGTCGTTCTCGGCCGTCTGGCTTCGATCGTCGCCAATATGCTCCGCGGCAAGCACAAGCCCACCTACACGCCGCATATGGACGATGGTGACAACATCATCATCGTCAATGCCGAGAAGGTGAAGCTGACCGGCAACAAGCGGAAGGACGACATCTTCTACTGGCACACGGGCTACCCGGGCGGCATCAAGGGCCGCAGCAAGGGCGAGATCCTGGACGGCCGGTACCCGGAGCGGGTCGTCATCAAGGCGGTCGAGCGCATGGTCCCGCGCGGTCCGCTGGGTCGGAAGGTCATGGGGCACCTGAAGGTCTACAAGGGCGCGACGCACCCGCACGAGGCGCAGCAGCCGCAGGTGTTCGACATCGCCGCCCTGAACCCGAAGAACAAGAGGACCGCGTAATATGACCGGTACGCAGACCCTGGCCGACCTGAAGTCGCTGACCCAGGCCGCCACGACGGCGCCGGTCACCGCCGAAGTGGTCGAGCCGAAGCTGGACCAGTTCGGCCGCGCCTATGCCACCGGCAAGCGGAAGAACGCCGTTGCCCGCGTTTGGATCAAGCCCGGCAAGGGCGCGATCGTCGTGAACGGCAAGGAAATCGCCACCTATTTCGCCCGCCCGGTGCTGCGCATGCTGATCGCGCAGCCGTTCCTGGTGGCCGACCGCTTGAACCAGTTCGACGTGCTGTGCACGGTGACCGGTGGTGGTCTGTCGGGCCAGGCCGGTGCGGTGCGCCACGGCATCGCCCGTGCGCTGACCTTCTTCGAGCCGGGCCTGCGCCCGATCCTGAAGGCCGCCGGCATGCTGACCCGCGACGCCCGCGTCGTGGAGCGCAAGAAGTACGGCCGCCGCAAGGCCCGTCGTCGTCCGCAGTTCTCGAAGCGCTGATCGGCAGTCGTCAGCGCGACGGACTTCGGTTCGAAAACAGGGGGCTGCCGGTTCCGGCAGCCCCTTTTTCGTTTTCGATGTGGTCTTTCACGATGTGATGCCGGCATGCGAAGGTCCGACCTTCATGCCGGAGGGCGCGACCGCGCCCCGCGCCGACCGGCGCGCAAGCCAAGCCCCACCGGGGCGCCGGCGTTTGAGGAACACGAGCCGAGCGCATGGATCCCATGCGCTCGGCGGTATGAACGGGGGTATCCATGGTCGACAAGGTTCGGATCGCCATCCTGGGCGCCAGCGGCTACACGGGCGCGGAACTGCTTCGCCTGCTGTTGCGCCATCCGGCGGCCGACGTCCGAGCCCTGACGGCCGAGCGCCAGGCCGGCAAGACCATGGACGAGGTGTTCCCGCAATTCGGCGGTCTCGGCCTGCCGCGCCTGCGGAAGATCGAGGAGCTGGATTGGGCCGACTTCGACCTCGTCTTCTGCGCCCTGCCGCACGGCACCACGCAGGAGGTGATCTCCCGCCTGCCGCGCAGCCTGCGTGTTGTGGACCTGTCCGCCGACTTCCGGCTGTCGGACCTGGACACCTATGCCGAGTGGTACGGCCATGCGCACAAGGCCCCCGACCTGCAGACCGAGGCCGTGTACGGCCTGACGGAAATCGCGCGGGAGAGCGTGCGCGGCGCCCGGCTCGTCGCCAACCCGGGCTGCTATCCCACGCCCCCGCAGTTGTCGTTGATCCCGTTGCTGCTGGACGGGCTGGTCCAGGCGGACGACATCATCATCGATGCGAAGTCGGGCGTGACGGGTGCGGGCCGCGACGCCAAGCAGCAGAACCTGTATGCCGAGGTTGGCGAAGGCATCCATGCCTATGGGGTCGGTGGCCACCGGCATGCGCCGGAAATCGAGCAGGGGTTGGCGCTGGCGGCCGGCCGCTCGGTGTCGGTGAATTTCACCCCGCACCTGATGCCGATGAACCGGGGCATTCTGACGACGATCTACGTCAAGCTCACCCCCGGCGCGGATGTCGGCGCCCTGCGCCGTTCGCTGGAGGCGAAATACGCCCGCGAGCCGTTCGTGCGCGTGGTGCCGGAAGGTGTGGCTCCGGCGACGCGCCATGTGCGGGGAACCAACCACTGCCTGATCGGTCTTTTCCCGGACCGCCTCAAAGGCCGCGCCATCATCGTCTGCGCCATTGATAACCTGACCAAGGGCGCGTCCGGCCAGGCGGTGCAGAACATGAACGTGATGCTGGGCCTGGACGAAACCATGGGGCTGGACCAGTTGGCGCTGTTCCCCTGATCCCCGTTCGCACGGCGGTGCCTGCCCGGGCACCGCCGTGTCCTTCATTGCCGACCTTCGACTTTCGGGGTATCCTGACAATCGATAGTGAGTGCCACCCGTCCGAAGGTGGCTGCTGAAAGGCTTTGACGGTGACCAGTCTCGATCCGATCGGCAACGGCCCCTATTCGACGACCCCCAGCCCGCGGGTCAAAAAGGCGAAGGTGGAGACCGCGCAGGAGACCGCCAGCCGGTCCGCCGGTTCCGACGGGACGCTTGCGGCCAGCACCCTGAAGATCACCGGCGACACGCTGGACACGGGCAAGCTGCGCGAGACGCTGGGCAAGATCCTTGGCCAATTCCACAAGGGCGAGGCGCTGACCAGCGCCGTTGACAGCGCCATGGAGTCGCTCAAGGGCCTGCAGGAAAAGGTCAAGGGCGGCAAGGCCGTCGAATTCCGGATCGTCGGCCTGGACACGTCGTATGGGGCCGACGGGGCCTTCGGTGCGGCCGCCAGCATCCGTGGCTACGGCGTCGAGGTCGGGATCGTGCGGGACGGCCGGGTGGCCGCGACCGATGCCCAGGTTCTGGGCATCGATGGACGTGCCGCCGGTTTGAGCAAGGATGCCAAGGCCGAAGGCATCCGGTCCGGGCGTTACACGCTGACCGAGGATCTGTCCAAGTCCCGCAACAGTGTCTCGATCCCTGGGGCGGATATCGCGCTGGCGCGGCTCGAGATGATCCGGGACAACATGGACATGTACGGCCCCATGTCCAAGTCGAAACGGAACTGGTGGTCCTGACCGGGCCACCACCGGTTCCCGCGGCCCTGACAGGGCCGGACGCGGTTTGACAAGCACCGCGCGGGCGCGGCACGCTCGGCGCTCCGCCGTCGAGAGATCGGATGTGCCACGGGAGGGGTGCGCCATGGGACCGTTGATCCTGCCGTTCGCCGGCAAGCATCCCAAGATCCATCCCAGCGCCTTCATCGCGCCCACCGCGACCATCATCGGGGACGTGGAAATCGGCCCCGACACCGGCATCTGGTACGGCGTCGTCCTACGGGGCGACGTGAACGAGATCCGCATCGGCGCCCGCACGAACATCCAGGACGGCACCGTCGTCCACGTCTCGGCCAAGGGGCAGGGCACCTATATCGGCGACGAGATCACCGTGGGGCACATGGCGCTGCTGCACGCCTGCACGCTGGAAAGCGGCTGCTTCATCGGCATGAAAAGCTGCGTGATGGACGGCGCGCATGTGGAGCGCCACGCCATGGTCGCGGCCGGCGCACTGGTCACGCCCGGCAAACGGGTGCCCACGGGCAAGCTGTGGGCGGGCAGCCCGGCCCGCGAGACGCGCGACCTGACACCGGCCGAGATCGAGGGTTTCGACAAGTCGTGGGCCGGCTACGTCGAACTGGCCCGGACCTACCGCACCGCGTGAACGGACGGACGCGGCGGGTCCGGGCGGGGTTCGGCGCGGATCAGGAGCGGACCTTCACATAGCTGCCGGGCGCGTCCTCGATGGCCTTCAGCTTGCCGTCGCCGGGCACCCGCGCCTTGACCTTGCCGCCGCCCTGGCGCGCGACCCACTTCGCGTATTCCGGCCACCAGGATCCGGGGTGCTGGTCGGCGCCCTCCAGCCACGCTTCGGGCGTCTTCGGCAGCTTCTCGTTGACCCAGTAGCCGTACTTCTTGGATTGCGGCGGGTTGACGACGCCCGCGATGTGGCCCGACGCCGCCAGCACGAACGTGACGGGCCCGCCGTAGATCTGGGTGGCGGCATAGGTGGACCGCCAGGGCGCGATGTGGTCCTCCTTCGTGGACAGCATGAAGGTGGGGACCGTGATCCGGCGCAGGTCGATGGGCACGCCCTTCAGACTGATCCCGCCCGGCTGCACCAGCAGGTTCTTCTGGTACATGTTGCGCAGGTAGAAGCTGTGCATGGCCGCCGGCATGCGGGTGGAATCGGCGTTCCAGTACAGCAGGTCGAAGGGGAACGGCTCCTTGCCCAGCAGGTAGTTGTTCACCACGAACGACCAGATCAGGTCGTTGGCCCGCAGCATGTTGAACGTGTTCGCCATGTCCGCCCCGGCCAGGTAGCCCTGCTCGGCCATGCGCGCCTCGACGGCCTGCAACTGGTCCTCGTCGACGAAGACGCCCAGTTCGCCCGGCTCGCGGAAGTCGGTCATGGTGACGAGGTACATGGCGCTCTTCACCCGGTCGTCGCCGGTGGCCGCCATGTACGCGAGGGTGGAGGCCAGCAGCGTGCCGCCGATGCAGTAGCCGATGACGTTGGCCTCGCGCTCGCCGGTCGCCTGTTCCATGGCGTCCAGCGCGGCCAGCGCGCCGTCCTCCATGTAGCTGTCGAAGGTCGTGCCGGCGGCCAGCTTTTCGTCGGGATTCACCCACGAGATCACGAAGACCGTGTGGCCCTGGTCGGTCAGCCACTTCACCATCGAATTCTCGGGCCGCAGGTCCAGGATGTAGAACTTGTTGATCCACGGCGGGATGATCAGCAGCGGCCGGCGATGCACCTCGTCCGTCGTCGGCGCGTACTGGATCAGCTGCATCAGGTCGTTCTGGTAGACCACCTTGCCCGGCGTGGCGGCGACGTTGCGGCCGACCTCGAACGCCTCGTAATCGGTCATGCTGATCGCCAGCCGGCCTTTGCCGCGCTCGAGATCGTCCAGCATGTTTTCCAGCCCGCGGACGAGGTTCTCGCCCCGCGTCTCAAGCGTCGTGCGCAGCACTTCGGGGTTGGTCATGACGAAGTTGCTGGGCGACATCGCGTCGATGAACTGGCGCGTGTAGAAGTCCAGCTTCCGCGCCGCCTTGTCGTCCTGGCCCTCGACGCTGCGGACGGTGGAGTGCATCCAACGGGCCGTCAGCAGGTAGGACTGCTTGATGTAGTCGAAGACGGCGTTCTCGTCCCAGGCGGCGTCGCGGAACCGCTTGTCCTCGCGCGCCGGCTTGACCACCGGTTCGGCGGCCTCGCCCATCAGTTTCTGGGCCGTGCGCTGCCACAGGGTCATATAGTCCTGCCACAGCGACATCTGCGCCTGGAACAGGCGGTTCGGGTCGGCCATCAGCCTTGTGGTCAGGTCCAGGAACGCGCGGCCGATGTTCAGCGGATCGGGGCCCGTCTTCGTGCTGTCCTGCGCTTGGCGCGTCAGGAATTCGGTGACCAGCCGCTGGCTGCGCTCGGCGATGCGGGCCATCGCCCGGGACAGTTCGACGGGATCCTGGAGTTTCGCACCCGCGTCCTGGCCAGGGGCCTCCTGGCTCCGCGCTTCCTGCTGGCTCTGCGCCGCCTTCTCGCTGCGCGCTTCCTGCCGGCTCTGCGCCTCCTGCTGGCTGCGCTTTTCCTGCCGGCTCTGCGCTTCCTGCTGGCCCTGCGCTTCCTTCTGGCTGCGCTTTTCCTGCCGGCTCCGCGCTTCCTGCTGGCCCTGCGCTTCCTTCTGGCCCTGCGCTTCCTTCTGGCTCCGCGTTTCCTGGCGGGCCGCCTTCCGACGCTCCGCCTTCTGGCCGCTTGCCTCCCGGCTGCCCGCCATCTGGTCCGCCGCCATCGCACATCCTCCCCACGGATATTCTTATCCGCATCATATAAGGCGGACATCCGCGAGTCGCAGGGGGCCTGCGTCCACCGGTACGCTTGCCGGCCATGCATGATTCGGACAGGATCGCGCCCGGCCGGGGCCCGACCGTGCGCCCCGCCAAAGCCGACCCCGAACCGATCCGCTTCCAGGGTTCCGCCCCGACATGACCCGTCCCTCGACCCATCGCCCGCCGCGCGCGCGGCGCTCCGTTGCGGGGGCCGCCATCACTTGCCTTCGCCTGGGCGCACTGCTGGCCGTGGCCGCCTGTGGCGAGCTGCGCGTCGGCCAGTGGGCCGAGGGCACGCCACCCGCGGCCGAGGACGGCCAGCCGGGCGTGCCGCGGATCCGCCGGGCCATGGACGAGGACGCGGCCTATCCGAACCTCGCCTCGGTTCCGCCGCGCCCGGCGAACGCCCCGACCGGCACCGCGTTGCAGGAGCGGTTGCGCGCCTTGCAGGGCGACCAGCAGACCTCGGGCGGGATGCATGCCACCATGGGCACGCGGGCGGCCGCGGCCGGTGCGGCCAAGCCGCCGCAGCCGTCCGGCGACGTGCCGGAATTCGTGCCGCCGCCGGCCCCCGACCTCGGCAACCTGCGGCCGCCGTCGCCGCCGCGCACGACCCCGCTGCCCAGCACCCACGAGCTGATCCCGGAGGCGCCGGTGCCGGCCGTTCCCGGGCAAGGGGGAGCGGGGCGGGATGCGACCGGGCGCCGCGCCCAGGGGGCCGGCGGGGGGCCGTCGGAGGCGCCGCCCGCCCGTTCGACCACCTCGGCCACCACACCGGCCACTCCGCCGGCTGCGGCGGCCGCCACCGCGGAACCGCCGCTTCCACCGCCGGCCCCGGCGGAGCCCGCGGTGGTGCCCGATCCGGGCGGACGCGCGGGCCCGCCGACCTTCCGCGATGCCGTCCCCCGGGAACGCCGCCTCCAGGCCGGCGAAGGGATCCGGACGGGTCTGGGCGACGGCCCGCTTCCGGAACCGAGCCCGCGCACGCCGGGCCGCCCCGGCGCGTTGGAACTGGCGGCCACCCTGCCGCCCAAGGGCCGGGCCGCGGGGCCGCAGACGGGACCGCGGGCCCTGGGCGAATTCCGCGCCCCCCGCCCGGATGCGGTGACCGAACGGCTGGCGACCCTGCGCTTCGCACCGGACCGGACCGAGCCCACGCCGTCGGACGCCGCCGTGCTGCGCCGCATCGCCGAGGCCCAGGACCGGCTGTCCGGCGCCATCCGGATCGTCGCGGTGGCCGGCGGTGACACGGCGCAGGCCTTGCAGGACGCCCGCGCCCGCGCCCGTGCCGTTGCGGCCGAGCTGATCCGCCAGGGCGCCGCGCCGTCGCTGGTCTATTCCGGTGCCCGCGCGGCCCCGGCCGAGCCCGCGGCGCCCAATGGGGGCGCGGGGACGGGCCGGGCGGCAGGCACGGAAAGCGCCGTGGAGGTCTATCTGGATTATTGAGGGGCCGGGGGATAAAACCCGGGGGGAGAAGATGTCCCGCATCGGCCGGAAGGCTGCGACGCGGGTCGGCCCCTATCCCGGACCCGCGCACCGCCATGGCCAACAGCACCCCTCTGCGCATCGGCATCGCCGGCCTGGGCACCGTCGGCGGCGGCCTGCTGAAACTGCTGCAAACGCAACAGGAACTCCTGCGCGAGCGGTGCGGCCGCGCCATCGACGTGGTGGCCGTGTCGGCCCGCGACCGCGCCAAGGACCGCGGCGTGGACGTGTCGGCGCTGCGCTGGCACGAGGATCCCGTCCGGCTGGCGCAGGATGCGGACCTGGACGTGGTGGTGGAGCTGATCGGCGGGTCCGACGGCCCGGCCCGCGCGCTGGTCGAAGCCGCCCTGGCCAACGGAAAGCACGTGGTCACCGCCAACAAGGCCCTATTGGCCCGCCACGGCGCCGATCTGGCCGCCCGTGCCGAGGGCGCCGGGCTGGCGCTGGCGTTCGAGGCGGCGGTGGCGGGCGGCATCCCGGTGATCAAGGGCCTGCGGGAAGGGCTGACCGGCAACCGCATCCGCGAGGTGCACGGCATCCTCAACGGCACCTGCAACTACATCCTGACCGGGATGCGGGTGACCGGCCGGGATTTCGGCGCCGTGCTGGCCGAGGCGCAGGCGCTGGGCTATGCCGAGGCCGACCCCAGCTTCGACGTGGACGGCGTCGACACCGCGCACAAGCTGGCGGTGCTGACGGCGGTCACCTTCGGCACGAAGGTGGACTTCGCCTCGGTCCATGTCGAAGGCATCCGCCACATCTCGGCGCTCGACATCGCCTATGCGGGCGAGCTGGGCTACCGGATCAAGCTGCTGGGCATCGCCCGGCGCACCGACCACGGCATCGAGCAGCGCGTGCATCCGGCCATGGTGCCGCTGTCCAGCCCCATCGCCAGTGTGGACGGCGTGCACAACGCGGTGGTGGCCGAAGGCGACTTCGTGGACAAGGTGGTGCTGGTCGGCCGCGGGGCGGGCGCCGGCCCGACCGCGTCGGCCGTGGCCGCCGACATCGTGGACATCGCGTGCGGGCGAATCGTGCCGGCCTTCGGCGTGCCGGCCGGGCGGCTGGAAGCACTGCGCCCCTCGCCGGTGTCGGCGCGGCGCGGGAAGTATTACCTCCGGCTGATGGTGTTGGACCGCCCCGGTGTTATCGCCGAAGTTGCGGCGGCCTTGCGCGACCAGCATGTTTCCATGGAATCCTTCCTGCAAAGGGGACGCGCGCCGGGCGAGGCGGTGCCGGTGGTGCTGACCACGCACGAAACGGAAGAAGCATCGCTCGTTCGCGCCCTGGACGTCATCGGCGCGTTGGGGTCTGTCCTGGAGCCCCCGCGGATGATTCGCATCGAAGACTATTGAGCAACAAGGGGCGACCAAGCCCCCCTGGGAGGACCGTATGACCAACAAGGGCATCAATCTCACCCTCGACCGCAACCTGGCGCTGGAGACGGTGCGCGTCACCGAGGCGGCGGCCCTGTCGGCGTCGCTCCTGATGGGGCGGGGCGACGAGAAGGCGGCCGACCAGGCCGCCGTGGACGCCATGCGCACCGCCCTGAACGGCCTGGACATCCAGGGCACCGTGGTGATCGGCGAGGGCGAGCGCGACGAGGCGCCGATGCTCTACATCGGCGAAAAGGTCGGCGCGGGCACGGGCCCCAAGGTGGACATCGCGCTCGACCCGCTGGAGGGCACGACCATCACCGCCAAGGGCGGCCCGAACGCGCTGGCCGTCATCGCCATGGCGGAGGAGGGCGGCTTCCTGAACGCCCCCGACGTGTACATGGACAAAATCGCGGTCGGCGGCGGCCTGCCGGCCGGCGTGGTGGACCTGGACGCCAGCCCGCGCGAGAACCTGCGCAACCTGGCCAAGGCCAAGGGCGCGGAAATCTCGGACCTGCTGGTCTGCATCCTCGACCGCCCGCGCCACGCCGACATCATCAACCAGGTGCGCGAGGCCGGCGCCCGCATCATGCTGATCTCGGACGGCGACGTGTCGGGCGTGATCGCCACCGCGCAGCCGGGTTCGGGCGTGGACATGTACCTGGGGCAGGGCGGTGCGCCGGAAGGCGTGCTGGCCGCGGCGGCGCTGCGCTGCATCGGCGGCCAGATGCAGGGCCGTCTGGTCTTCCGCAACGAGGACGAGCGGTCCCGCGCCGCGCGCTGGGGCATCACCGACCTAAACCGCAAATACTCGATGGAGGACATGGCGCGGGGCGACGTGATGTTCGCCGCCACGGGCGTGACCACCGGGACCATGCTGCGGGGCGTGCGCCGGTTCGCGGGCGGTGCGGTGACCCACTCGGTCATCATGCGTTCCAAGAGCGGGACGGTGCGCTACATCGAGGCGCACCACAACTTCCGCATCAAGTCGTCGATCGCGCCGCTGCCGCGCTAAGCTGAGTCGTGGGTGGCAGGCGGTTTGGAGGATCATGGATTTAGTCAGTGACGGAGGGATCGCGGCGCTCGGCGTGTCCCGGTCGGCGACCGGCAAGCGCTGGGTGCTGGGCCGGGTGGACGAGCGCTTGGCGCTCGCCATCGCCCAGAGCCGCGGCCTTCCCGATCTGGTGGCCCGGGTCCTGGCCGGGCGCGGCATCGGCTTGGACCGGGTTGACGGCTTCCTGAAGCCGCAACTGCGGACCTTCCTGCCCGATCCCTCGATCTTCCGCGACATGGACCGGGCGGCGGAACGGATCGCCGCCGCCATCCGCAACGGCGAACGCATCGCCGTCTTCGCCGACTACGACGTGGACGGCGCCACCTCGGCCGCGCTTCTGCTGCGCTTCTGCCGGGCGGTGGGCGCCGATCCCATCCTCTACATCCCCGACCGCATCGCCGAGGGCTACGGCCCCAACGCCAAGGCGCTGGAAGGCCTCGCCCAGCGCGGCGTGAAGCTGGTGGTGACGGTCGATTGCGGCATCACCGCCTTCGACGCGCTGGAGGCCGCCGCCGCTGCGGGGCTGGAGGTGGTGGTCGTGGACCACCACGCCGCCGAAACCCGTCTGCCCACGGCGGTCGCCGTCGTGAATCCGAACCGCCTGGACGAGGGCGCCGGCGCCGCGCCGTACCGCACGCTCGCCGCGGTGGGCGTCAGTTTCCTGTTGCTGGTGGCGGTGAACCGGGTGCTGCGGGCGGCCGGCTGGTATGCGAACCGGCCCGAACCCGACCTTTTGTCCTGGCTCGATTTGGTGGCGCTGGGCACCGTCTGCGACGTGGTTCCGCTGACCGGGCTGAACCGTGCGCTGGTGGTGCAGGGGCTGCGGGTGATGGCGCGCCGGGGCAACCCCGGCATCGCCGCCCTGGCCGATGTGGCGCGGCTGACCGAGCGGCCGGATGCCTACCACGCCGGCTTCATCCTCGGCCCCCGCGTGAATGCCGGCGGCCGGCTGGGCGGCAGCGAGTTGGGCGCGCGTCTTCTCTCCACCGACGACCCGACCGAGGCCGCGGCCCTGGCCCGGCAGCTCGACGCCTTCAACACCGAACGCCGCAACGTGGAGGCGGCGGTGCTGGAAGAGGCGCTGGCGCAGGTGGAGGTGCATGTGCCGGGCACGCCGTTGCTGCTGGCGTCCGGAGCGGGATGGCACCCGGGGGTGATCGGCATCGTCGCCGCCCGCATCAAGGAGCGTTTCGAGCGCCCGGCCGTGGTGGTGGCGCTGGACAACGGGTTCGGCAAGGCGTCGGGCCGGTCGGTGCGGGCGGTGAACCTGGGCGCCGCGGTGATCGCGGCGCGGCAGGCGGGCCTGCTGGTCACGGGTGGCGGCCACCACATGGCCTGCGGCTTCACGGTGGCCGAGGACCGTCTGCCGGTGCTGCACCGGTTCCTGGAGGCGCATGTGGCCGACCAGACGACGGCGATGGCGCCGGAACCCCTGTTCGAGCTGGACGGGGTGATTTCGGTGGCGGGGGCCACGCCCGGATTCGCCGAAACCCTGGCCACCCTCGGCCCCTTCGGCGCCGGCAATCCGGAACCGCGATTCGCGGTTTCCGACGCGCGGGTGGTGCGGGCCGACATCGTGGGCGGCAGCCATGTGCGCTGCATCCTGACGGGGCCGGAGGGCGGCCGCCTGAAGGCCATTGCCTTCCGCGCGGCGCGCGACGGCACGCCGGACGATCTGGGCCAATTGCTGCTGCGCGCGCAGGGCCGGCCGGTGCATCTGGCCGGCACCTTCCGCATCGACCGCTGGAACGGCAGCGAGACCGTGCAGCTCTGCGTGGACGACGCCGCCCCCGCGTGGCGGACGTGATCGGATCGCGCGATTTTGGCTTGCATTCGTCCGCTCGTACGGGTACCTCTCTGCTCACCGCACGGCCTGCTGCGTCCCCTTCGTCTAGAGGCCTAGGACACCGCCCTTTCACGGCGGCGACACGGGTTCGAATCCCGTAGGGGACGCCACTTGCGCCTTATTTGGCTGGAGCGTCTGCTTTGGCGGCGCAATACGTTGTCTACTGCGACACGCAGGGCTGTGCTCCCACCGTAGTGCGACCAGTTTCCTCCAGCGGCTGAGTGAGGGCTCACAGTTTCCACTCAATCGCGTACCATGGCCCGCTATGCCATTCTGGGGGGGCATAACTTGGGGGATCACCTTGGCCGCATCCATTCCGTCTAGTAGAGAGCCCAGCCTCTACGATTACAATACGCCCCTGCCACCAGAATTCGCCAAGAAAGGGGCTAGGTTAGCAAAAGAGGTTACACGTCGCCAGAGATTGGTTCTGTGGTCGATGGCGGGTGTGACATTGGTGGGTGGAGTGATTTTGGAGGTATTTGCTGATCAAAGCAAAGATCCTCTGGTTAGGATTGGTGCAATACTTGTTCTTTTAAGTATTGTTCATGCTTCAAAAGTTGTGAAGTGGTCTAAAATCCGTGAGAACGCTGAGGTTATGTGTATAGATATTTGTACCAAAATTGAGACTGATAAAATAAAAGATGAAGTCCCTCCGGAATATCTTGAAAAAGAGGCTAAGGCTCGCGCCTTACGTCGAGTTGAGAGGGTTCTGCCAAAACTTTTTTCAGCCATAGAGCGAGAAATTGTGTTGCATCATCTTCTTGTTGCAGCCGTCGGGAATTTTTTAATGGGTTTTGGTGACTTGCTCGATTAACCTTTAATTATATTTTAATAATGCGCTGACCGCCAATTGAATGAAGACCGCATTCAAGGGCGGGGGTGCGCTGACATGAATTGAGCGGTGTGCAGTGGCGCCGATCTGCACAGCTGCCACCTGATGCCGCCGTCCGGGGCAGGCGCTGACGCCGCGCTGGCCTGTTCGACTGCTTGCTGGAACGGCTGCACCTGCGACTGCAAAATCCACTCCGTAGACACCACATCCGTGCCGGCTTAGCACTACTTTGGCATTGAGCTCGCAATGGCCTGCTGGGTTGGCTGTTTGGCCTGCCTGATCGATGCAGGCGGAGGCGGCCATGGCTGGATATGGCGTGCAGGGTTGGGAGCGTGAACTGACGAACTGGCTGGCGCCCCTCCTGTCGGCCCTGGGGCATCCCGCCCGCCGGCTGTGGGCGCCCTTCTATATCCGCGGGCTGCTCGGACCTGGCGAGCGCAAGAGCGTACAGCCCATGGCCGAGCGGCTGGGCCTCGGCGGCCACGACCAGCTGCATAACTTCATCGCCAGCGCATCCTGGAACACCAATGCCCTGGAAGCCGTCCTGGCCGCCAAGGCCGACGCGCTCGTGGGCGGGGCGGGCGCGGTCCTGGTGGTGGACGACACCGCCTTGCCGAAGAAGGGACTGCATTCGGTCGGTGTGGCGCGCCAGTACGCGGGGGCTCTGGGCAAGAATGCCAACAACTGCCAGACGCTGGTCTCCCTGACCCTGGCGCGTGACGAGGTCCCGATCCCCGTGGCCCTGCGCCTGTTCCTGCCCTGGGAATGGGTGGCCAATCCAACCCGCTGCGCCAAGGCCGGTATCCCCGCTGCGCTCTGTGCGCCGAAGGCCAAGACCGATATCGCTTTGGAGGAGATTGACCGGCTGCGGGCGGCAGGCCTGCGGTTCGGCTGTGTCCTGGCCGATGCGGGCTATGGGATCAGCGCGGGTTTCCGCCAGGGCCTGGATGCCCGGGAACTGCTCTGGGCGGTCGGCATTCCGCGCATTCAGAAGGTCTACCGCGCAGACGCGGAGATGGTGCGCCCGGCGCCCCTCAGAGGACGTCCACGCCGCGCCGCCATTCCGGTTGAAGACGCGGTGGCTGCCGAGACGCTGCTCGATGCCGCGCCCTGGCGGATGATCAGCTGGCGCATGGGCACCAAGGGGCCATTGGCTGCCGAGTGCACGTGGCCGATGGACCGGCAGTCACCATCCGCGGCAAGGCCAACCGGCACCTGCCTGGGACGGCAGTTTGGCTGGTGGGGGAGCGCCGGACGTCGGGTGAGCGGAAGTACCACCTGTCCAACCTACCCGAGGACACGGACCTGGAGGCGCTCGCCTGCGCCATCAAGGCACGCTGGGTGTGCGAGCAAGGGCACCAGCAGATGAAGTGAGGAGCTTGGGCTGGACCACTTCGAGGGCCGGACCTGGTGGGGGCTTCACCACCATGCGGTGATGGTGATGATCGCCTACGCCTTCCTGCAGCACCCGCGACTTGCCGCATGGGCGAGCGGGGGGGGGGGAACCGGACCCGCCGCTCTGGTCCGCCACCCCAGCCCACGCTTCCCGCCGTGCGCGCCGCCGTCGCGCGCTTGCTCCACGCATGCCAGCCGCCATGCCTCCAATGCCCCAGGTGCAGAGCATGGATCAACGGCTGGCCAGCCACCTGAAACTACCAAAGTAGTGCTAGTGCGCCTCCGTGTCTATCGGAGCTGTGCCGCGCATTTCGCTTCGGTCAGGATGAGGGGGTGATCCGTCGTGCACGCCGGCTCCAGTGGCGGAAGCAATCCTGAACAACTGATTACCCTGAGCCGTTGCAGAATTTCCAATTTAGGCTATCAGGCAGCTTCTTTGTTGAGGATATGTTCCGCCATCATATGAACGCTTATCATTGGTCGTAGACGAATTCTTGTTCTATCTGCCTGCTCTTCGAGGTCATCCAAAGCTTCCAAAATGTGTTTCTGCTGTCGCACCGTGACCTGCGGGTCATCAGGTGCAGGATGCTGAACCAGCATCTCGTATTCGGCATGGCGTGGGATGAAATGATCTGCTTCTTTTTCCCTTTCCACTTTCAGATCCCAAAGTCTTTGCTTAATAGTACCAACCGACCTTGATGCCCCCTTTGCTCGGATCATTCCAAAATTTGCTACAAGGCGGGTTCCTGAAAAATCTATTTGGACTTCGCTTGCCTTTGTACGTGGAAGCCTCGTTCCCGCCTCACGGATTTTCCGGTCAAAACACTTGTCGAGCCCTGGGCGACGCTGGGTAACGTAGCGAAAAATAAGAGCATGCAGGCGGTTACCTTCGCCGACAGTAGCGAGTTCGGTCTGATTTTGTTCTGATGCAGGCACAAAACCGAACCGTTCATCTCCTGACTCTTCGTTGACCAGCGACGATGAGGTAAAAAGCCAAGCTCGCGCAATATCCTGTAGAGATGCGCCGGTGCCTTCGGTCAAGGGGCCAAAGGTGATGCTAGCGAACGCCGGTCGCGGATCGGTGAGGGCCGCTTCGCCGCGTTGGGTAAGATCATCTATGAGTGCGTCCAATGATGCTGTAGCCGCGAATTTAACGACGTCAGCCTGCGCCCCATACAAGCAATTGAGCTTCCTAAGCCCATTGGCGCGCTCAACGTGAAACTCGTTGCTGTTCACAACAGCAACACCAATAGTCAGACGCTCCCCAGATCCCGGCACCGGCTCAAGGTATACGGGCGCCCACTTCGCGCGCTTGGCTATGCTAGCGCTTGGGAACGCGGCAGGGTCCAAATCAAGGATGTTCATGGTACCAGCCTTGGCAAGCCGATAGCTGACGTGGCCAAGAGCGGAACATGCTGACACCGATCCTTTAGGAATTGCAAGAGACTTACTAAGTCTCCTGCCGACAGCAGATTGATGACCCGGTTCGCTCTTGCTGTTTCATCGAGATCAACTCCAGCCGATCGAGTCGGGAAAGTGGATGCCTCCCTAACGAGATGAGCTCGTTGAGACGGGGCCAGGCGGGGCGTAAGCCACTCTGTAAGGCGATTCTGATACACTCCATCGGCTCGGAGTGAGTTTGCGACCCAAGCCTCGCCTGTGAAACACCGGCCATGATCAATAAGCCAAACAGCGTTGTTACCGTCGAAAAGAAGGTTATTCATGTGACGGTCTGTGTTCGCCACCCACGTGTCGAACAAAAATGCCTCACTGAGCTTCGCCCATCCGGTAAGCCTATCCAAGATCAAGTCCCAGCCTGCCCCTGCTTGGGTGCAGATCTGTGCGACTGGCGGAGTGCCCTGAAGCTCGCTCGCGAAAAACACACGCGCCCCATTCGAAAGCAATGGTGCCTTATATCCCGGCAGGACCGTTGAGCTAGCGACTGCCAAGAAGGGGCGCGGAACGGGAAGACCTAGGCTTAAGGCTAATGCCGCAGCCAATACCTCGTTCGCCAACTCCTTTTGCGGAAGATCCTTTATGATTGCTTTCGATGGACGCCCGACACCAGTCTCAATTAATCCGATGAAAGTGTTGTTGATATTATTGTTCTTGAACGGCGCTGCGCCGGGCTGGACCTCCGCCAGCCCGACGGCAGGAACCGTCTGTACGATTTGATGACCTGACATAACCCCTCTTTTGAGCGCTCGCAAAACGTATGAGGCCAATCACCATCGGGTCACGACCATAGGGCGAAAATGGAAAAATTACCACCCTTAGTCGTCGTGTTGCCCATTTGGTGGAGCTAGCAACTCAGGTCAGCACACGCCTCGTTGAGAGGCGACCGGGAGTGTCGCCCTAATCAAACCTTCTAGCTCCTCTGTGGCGCCCCAGTCACATCGGTAACTCCGCCAAGTTTGCCGACGAACGGGAGGCCAGAGGGTCGCCATGCGGCGGCACGAACTAAGCCCCGGGCCGTGGGCGTTGATCTCCGACCTGATGCCGCCCGCACTGCTCCGCGGCGGCGGGCGCTGGCGCGACCACCGCCAAGTGGTCAACGGGCTGTTCTGGAAACTGGTGACCAGCGCGCAGTGACGCGACACCCCGAGCGCTACGGCCCTTGGCAGATCGCCGCTGTGCTGAGCCTGGGCCAGCGCCATGAGGTACCAGTGTTTGCGGCCCTGATGGACGGGGGGGCTGGCATTGGCGCCGTCATTCCGCAGCGCCCCGGTCCCTGGGTGGGCCCGCCGCGGGATAGCTCAAGGGGTGCCTGTTCATCGCCACCCGGCGCAGCAAGCTCGCCCGCAGCTTCCTGGCCGTGCCCAAGCTCGCTTTCGTCTGCCAATACCTTCGGACCCTCAGACCGCCAGATGGGGCCTAAGAGCCCTTATTTACTTGCGTCCAATTTGTGCGTCAGTATATTTACTTGGCAAGGTGGGTTTCGTTGCCACAGATAGTGTTGTTAGGGTTTGCGTGAAGTGATGGGAGGTGTCCTTTTTGTGAGGAGATGATCGTGTAAATATTAATCCCGATCGGTCGATCGGTGTGAAATTTGTAAGGGCAGTAGCCATTTAATATCGGTGTGCACAAATGAAAACAGTGATAAAGATTGAAATGCATAAGTCGTTCGCAATTAGTGTTGCCTGGATTGAGCGCTTGGATGGCATTTTTCATGATGCTGTGCAGCGGAGCATTGCTCTGAGAATGTCGGAAGTAGAGGATTTTAAGAATGATGAGGTGAAAAAAATTATCGAGCAAGATGATGATAACAGGAGGAGGGTGTTAAGGCGATTTGTTGATGAGAGGGTGTCTGAAAAGGAAGATGATATAAGGAGGACTGATGGCTATTACATTTCTGCTGTGTGCTCTGATGGAACATCAATAAGAGACGCTTCCTTTGATGAGATTAGAAAAGCTAATTTCGGTAGCAGGATAATCACAAAATTTTCTGCGAATAGCTCACATTCATCCAAAATACGGATTGATATAGACTTAACTCGGAGGGGGATGGGTCCGGTCATGGAGGCTGAGATTTCCGGTGATGACGGGTATATTTTTTATGTTGAGCGCCAAATAAGAGATTTATTCGATGAAGCTAAAGTGTGGTGGTGGCTCGCCGGTCGCGTAAGCCCATTGTACTTTGCATTTTATATGTATGCATTTGACATAGTTGTATTTTCCGCGGCTGCCGTCTTTATAGCAGCTAATGGAATAACGGAAGATGTGCAAAAAAATTTTGCATCTATATTTTCATTGATGTTAATGGCGCCTATATTTGGAAGTGCATTATACTGGATAGTATGCAAAATCATGTTTCCTCAAGCATCTTTTATAATTGGTAAGGGCGAAAGGCGGTTCATGTTCTACAAGAACATAAGGGCAGTTGTGGGTGTTGCTGTCATATTGTCGTTTATCGTTGGCCTGGTTGTTAATTATGTCTCAGGGTTATTATTTTGACTTTTATCGACGGTTAAATGCGCTGGTGCAAAAATTTAGGCACCGGTCGTTAATGGGTTGTGTAATGCGTTTGCTATAGGAGCTGCGTGACAGGATCTTCGCATATGCATACGAAGGTTAATTCGGCATGCGGACTGTTGATTATGCCGCCGATCAAAAAATGAGTCTCTGGTTGTGAGAAATCCTGCTTATCTTGTTAAGTGGCAGGAAAACCTATCGGTTTGCGGCATCGGACCATTATTTCTGTTAATTATGTAACTCGGGTTGTCATGAATAATTTGGGAGGCAAACTAAGCTGTAGGAGGCGGTGAAGGTGGGAAAACCATTTCAAAGAGTCTAGGGGTGACGCTGTCTGAATTTCTGCTCTCGCCTACCGCCGCTCCCTCGTCACCAACCGGAAGAACAACGGCACAAACAGTACGGCCAGGAACGTTGCCGCCAGCATCCCACCGATCACCCCAGTCCCCACCGCATGGCGGCTGGCCGAGCCGGCGCCGGTGGAGATCGCCAGCGGCACGGTGCCCAGGATAAAGGCCAGCGACGTCATGACGATGGGGCGGAAGCGCAGCTTGGCCGCTTCCACCGCCGCGTTGTGGACGGACAGGCCCTCGCGGTGGCGTTGGGCCGCCACCTCGACGATCAGGATGGCGTTCTTGGCGGCAAGGCCGATCAGTGTGACCAGCCCAACCTGGAAGTAGATGTCGTTCTCGATCCCGCGCAGGTGGATGGCCAGGATGGCGCCGAACACCGCGAACGGAACCGCGGTGATCACCGCCAGCGGCAGCGACCAGCGCTCGTATTGCGCCGCCAGGATCAGGAACACCATCAGCAGGCCGAACAGGAACCCTTGGGTCCCCGTCCCGGCGGTCTGAAGTTCCTGGTATGCCGATCCCGTCCACCCGATCGCGTAGTCCGACGACAGCGTTTGCGCCACGACCTGCTGCATCGCCGCGATGGCCTGGCCGGACGAAATGCCCGGCGCCGGGTTGCCCTGGATCTTGGCGGCAGGGAAAACGTTGAACCGGTCCACCACGTCCGGCCCGACGATGCGGGTTGCCGTCACCAGCGTGTTCAGCGGCACCATGGCGTTGTTCGCCGACCGCACGAACACGTGCCGCAGATCGTTCGGCGCCTCGCGGAATTCGGCCTCCGACGACAGGCTGACGCGGTAGGTCCGCCCGAACAGGCTGAAGTCGTTGACGTACAGACTGCCGAACGTGCTCTGCATCGTGTCGAAGATCGACACGATGGGCACGCCCAGCGCCTTCGCCTTGTCGCGGTCCACGTCCAGCCGGTATTGCGGCACCCCGGTGTTGAAGGTGGTCGAAACACCCTGAAGCTCCGGCCGCTGGTTTGCGGCCTGGATCACCCGCTGCGCCGCCTGCGCCAGGCTTTCCAGGCTGCCGCCGGACCGGTCCTGAAGGAAGAATTCGAACCCGCCCGTGGTGCTCATCCCCTGGATGGGCGGCGGGTTGAACCCGATCGCCACGCCGTCGCGGAAGCCGGCGTTCAGTGCGGCAAAGCTCGGCGCCAGATTGCGCGCGTCCTGCCGCGGGTCCGTCCGCTCCGACCAGTCCTTCAACGAAACGAACGAGATCCCGGCGTTCGTCTTCTGCGCGCCCGACAACAGGTCGAACCCCGCCAGCGTGGTCACGTCCGCCACGGCGGGATTGCGCATCAGCCCCTGTGTCACCGCCCCGGTGATGTCGCGCGTGCGGTCGAGCGAGGCGGCCGGCGGCAGGGCCGCCACCACGAAGACGACGCCCAGATCCTCCGCCGGCACCAGACCGCCCGGCACCCGCTGGAACAGCCACCACGTCGCGCCCAGCATCACGCCGACCAGCACCAGGGCGACCACCGCATGGCGCAGGAAAAAGGACGCGCCCGCGGCAAACCCCTGGGTCACCCGCGCGAACCCGCGGTTGAACAGGCGGAACGGCAGCCAGGGCCGCCCCTGCCCGGACGGCGCATCTCCCGATTGCCCATCCCCCGAATGCCCACGCCCCGGCTTCAGCAGCACCGCGCACAGGGCCGGGGTCAGGGTCAGCGCCACGATGCCGGAAATCACCACCGACACGGCGATGGTCACCGCGAACTGCCGGTACAGCTCGCCGGCCAGACCGCCCAGGAACGACACCGGCACGAACACGGCGCACAGCACCAGGACCACGGCGATCACCGGACCGCTGACCTCGTCCATGGCCTGGATCGCGGCCTCGCGCGGGGGCTTGCCCTGCGTGGTCATGATGCGTTCGACGTTCTCCAGCACGATGATGGCGTCGTCCACCACGATGCCGATGGCCAGGATCAGGCCGAACAGCGTCAGCAGGTTGATCGAGAAACCCAGCAGGTGCATGCCCGCGAAGGCGCCGATGATCGACACCGGCACGGCCAGAATGGGGATGACCGTCGCCCGCCAGTTCTGCAGGAACACGAAGACGACCAGCACCACCAGCGCGATCGCCTCGGCAAAGGTCACCACCACCTCGTGGATCGAGGCCTCGATGAAGCGGGTGGTGTTGAACGGCACGTCGTAACGCAAACCGTCCGGGAACCGCTGGGCGAGGCGGTCCATGGTGGCCTTGACCGCCCCCGAAACCTCCAGCGCGTTGGCGCCGGGTTGCAGATAGAGGCCGATCGGCACCATCGGCGCGCCGTTCAGGGTCGCCGTGGTGGCGTAGTTCAGCGACCCCAGCTCGACGCGGGCGACATCCCGCAGGCGCAGCGCGGCCCCGTTGGCATCCGAACGCAGGATGATCTGTTCGAACTCGCGCGGATCGGCGAACCGGCCCCGCGTGGTGGCGGAGTAGGTGAAGGCCTGCCGGCCCGGCATCGGCTCTTCCGAAAACCGGCCGGCGGCGAACTGGGCGTTCTGCTCGCGGATCGCGGCGGCGATGTCGCTCGGGGTCAGGTGGTATTCCGCGACCTTGTCGGGCCGCAGCCAGATGCGCATCGAATAGTCCGACGCGCCGAACAGGGACGCGTCGCCCACCCCCGGCGTGCGCCGCAGCTCGTCGATGACGTTCACCAGCGCATAGTTCGAGATGAAGACCGTGTCGTACCGCTGGCCGGGCGACGACATGGCCACGATCTGCAGGATCGAGGTGGACCGCTTGGCGACCGTCACGCCCTGGCGGCGGACCTCCTCCGGCAAAAGGGCCGTCGCGCGCTGCACCCGGTTGTTGACGTTGATGGTCGCCTGGTCGGGATCGGTGCCGGTCTGGAAATAGACCGACAGGTTCACGGCGCCCGACGCGGTCGAGGTCGATTGCATGTAGATCATGCCCTCGACGCCGTTGATCTGCTGTTCCAGGGGTGCTGCCACCGTCTCCGCCACGGTCTGGGCGCTCGCCCCCGGATAGGTTGCCGAAACCACCACCTGGGGCGGGACGATCTCGGGGTACTGGGCGACGGGCAGGACGCGCAGGGCGAGGACCCCCGCGAACACCAGGAGGATCGACAGGACCGACGCGAAGATCGGCCGGTCGATGAAGAACCGGGAGATCACGGCCGCGCCCCGGCCCCTTGGCCGTCCCTTTGGTCACCAGAGGGCGGTGCCTGCGCCGCCTGCGGATTGGCGGACGGCGCACCGGGGGCCAGCGCATCGGGGGCAAGGGGCGTGGGCCGGACCGGCGCGCCCGGTCGGACCCGGATCACTCCGTCCACCACCACCCGTTCGCCGCCCTGCAGGCCGTCCCGCACCACCCATCCCGACGCGACCTCGGTGCCCAGGCGGATCGGCCGGACCTGGGCGGTGTCGTTCTCGCCGACGACAAAGACCGACGGACCCTGCGGCCCCTGGCTCACGGCTTGGCTGGGAACGACGATGGCGTCGGGCAGGGTGACGCCGCGCACGCGCACCCGGACGAACTGGCCGGGAAGCAGGGCGCCCTCGGGGTTGGGGAAGAGGGCGCGGGTTTGGATGGTGCCCGTCTGCGGATCGACCCTTTGCGCGGATATGTCGATCCGGCCGGGATGGGGATAGACCTCGCCATCCCCGTATTCCAGGTTCACCGTCAGGTCCCGTTCGGTGATCGGTCGCGCCGACCGCTCGTTCCGGGCACGGAACGCCCGGCCCTCCTCGTCGGTGAACGAGAAGTTCACATAGGCGGGGTCGAGCTGCGTGATCGTGGTCAGAAGCGTCTGTTGCGCCTGGATCAGGGTGCCGGTCGGGGGCGATAGCAGGGCGGTCACACCGGCGACGGGCGCCTGGATGACCGTGTAGCCCAGGTTCAGCCGGGTTCCCTGGATCTCCGCCTCGGCAAGTTGGATGCCGGCGCGGGCCTGGTCGCGCTGTGCGCGGGCCTCGTCGATCTGCCGTTCCGTCGCCACCTGCCGGCGGAACAGTTCCTCGGTGCGGTTGAAGTTTTCCTCCGCGGCGCGGAGTGTGGCCTGCGCCTGCTGGAGTTGCGCCTCGGCCCGGCTCAGGGCCACCTGGTAGGTGGCGGGGTCGATCCGGAACAGGGTCTGGCCCTGCTCGACCCGGGCGCCTTCCTCGTACTCGCGCTTCAGCAGCAGGCCGCCCACAAGCGGCCGCACCTCCACATCGCGGAAACCCGCAACGCGGCCGGCGTATTCCACCGGAAACGGGACTTCGGCGGGTTGGACGACGACAACGCCGACCTCCGGGGGCGGCGGGCCCGTGGCGGCCGGGGCCTGGGCGGGAGCCTGCGCCCCGGGCAGGCCGAACAGGACGGCGTACGCACCGAAGGCGAGGGCGGCGCCGACCAGGAGAAGGAGGAGGAGGCGCTTGCCCACGTTGCCCTCCGGGAGCCGGGGCGGATGGGACCTGCAACTGGCCCCGGTGCCGCGGAGTTCCCGACGGTGCCCCCGGGCAACGGGACGGAAATAAAAAGGGGGGGACGGCAATAAAAAAGGGCGGCCGAAGCCGCCCTTTTCCGTACCGGTGCGACGGTGTATTAGACCGCGCGCAGGTTCTCGGCCGAGACCTTGCCACGACGCGGGTCGCGGACGGCTTCGAACGACAGCTTCTGGCCTTCGTTGAGGCTGCCGATGCCGGCGCGCTCAACGGCGGAGATGTGGACGAAAACGTCCGCCGAACCGTCTTCCGGCTGAATGAAGCCAAAGCCCTTGGTGGAGTTGAACCACTTAACAGTTCCGATAGCCATGGGTCAGTTCCCTATCTGGCGTTGCCCCCGCCCGAGAATGGAAAGGGGCATCAAACTCACTTCGGGAAGAGACCCAAACCCCTCGGGAGAGGTCTGGAGAACGCATAGCCCAGAGCAACTTCGACCGGACAAACGTGGGGCCTAACGCCGTCGCTTGCAAGGAAAAATCCGCCCGCCCGGCCGAGTTTTTTTCTTTCGAATATTCCGCCGCGAGCCCCGCGCACGTCCAACAGCCTGCGCAAACCATTGCCCCGCCTTGAAAAACGACTGGGCCGTGAGAAGCCGATCCGGGCATCCCGACTGTCCGGGGTAATGCCACATGCCCGCGGTCACGCAGGGGGCCGGCGTTGGCACGTTCACTCCGCCCGCATTTTCAGTTCCCGGCGATTTTCAGTCCTGTGGCCGCCGGTTCCCGGCTAGCTCGGCGCGCAGGGCGCGGATCTCGTCGCGCAGCTCGGCCAGGGTGGGTGCCTCGCCGCCGGGGTCCGGACGGGCGTTGTCGCGTCCGACCAGGATGGACGCGATGGACGCGGTCACATAGCCCAGCCCGCGCCGGCGGACCGCCGCGCGCGTCACCCGGATGCCGCGGTTGAGCAAGCCCAGCGACTTCACCAGCCGCACGCCCCGCGCCGCGCGGCCGACCTGGAACGCCCGCAGGACCCGCACGGCGCGGAACAACCGCAGGGCGGGCAGCAGCAGCGAGACCGCCGTCAGCGCGTTGCGCACCAGGAACGTCCCCTTGGCCGGTGCAAGGGTGAACCGCAGACGGAAATCCAGGACGAACACGCCCCAGACCACATAGCCGGCGGTCTCAAGGAACGGACCCAGGCCGCGGACCAGCTCGACCACGAACAGGGCCAGCCAAACGACGCTGAGGACCAGCATGGGCGTCTCCAGCCCGTCCTCCACCTGTTCCAGAAGCTCCCAACGGGTCCGTTCGACCTCCGCGGCGGGACTGCCATCCATTTATTCCTTCCGCCGGGCCGATCGGCCGTGAAACGGCAGGGGCGTTCGCACGTTGCAAGGGTTGTGGCGGTCAGGTGCAACAGCAGGGGTCGCTTGATCCGAACCCTGGACACCCGCCGGAACGGAGGTGTTTCGTGGGCACGCTCCTCAGGATCGTCGGCGGCCTCGCCGGCGTGGTCTTCATCATCGGACTGTTGGTTATCATCGGCATCCTCGTCCTGATCTTCTGACCGGCCGAGGATTTCGGACCCATCCGTTCCGCGGATCGGTCCTGCGGATGCGCATCCATGCCAAGGCATCCGCGCGGCAACCGTGGTGGTTCGCACCGGCCGCGATTTCGAGCAACGCGTTGGACAGGAGACTGTGAAGTGGACACATCCCCGACCGGTCGCGGTCGGATCGCGCGTGCGGCCGCGACCAAGAAAAGGGCCATGGGCAGAGGTATCAAACGGCCCACGGCCTTGCAGTGGGCGGTCTTCATCGCGGGCCTGCTCGCCCTCGTGGCGATCGGCCTTTTCGTGCTGTTCGGTGCATCGCCGGCGCGCGGCGCGACGTCGGCGCCATCGCCGCACGTGTCGAGCGATCCGGGCGGATAGGCGACGTCCAACCGGCCGCAACGGCCGGGCGTGCCTACAATGGCCTTGGCTGGCCCGGTCCGGGGACGGGCGTTGGAACTCCCGGCCCGGGTGTCGGCAGGTCCGAAGGCGGTGCCGGGATGTCGTCCGGCGGCGGCCCCGGATCGGGCAGATCCTCGTTCGGAAACGGTGGACCGTTCGGCGGCAACGGGTGGGGAATGGGCATGGAAGCGGCCTCGCGTATCACGTCTCGGGCGCCGCTATCCCGGTCTGCGGACGCACGGCGCCAGAAGGGCGGGGACCGTGCGACTACCTCCGCGCCCGCTTGAACATTCGCCAAAGACCGCGAAAGATGTAGAGGTTTCGGAGGAACCGGAACATTTTGTAACTCCCTGGTCTGGACGGCCCGTTTTCGTAAACAGAAAAGGCACCCGTGGAGTTCTACTCTCGATAATCTCGAAGCCGCCAGGGAAGGGCGGTCCAGTCACTTCCGGCCGCCGGATAGCGAAACCTCAGTCCGGCCGTCTTCCCGTCGGCGCGCCTTCGGCCGTCCTGCCGGCGGCCCCGAAGGCCCGGAACAGCTCCAGCGGGATGGGAAACACCAGGGTCGAGCTGCGCTCGCCGGCAACCTGCTGGAGCGCCGAGAGATAGCGCAACTGCATCGCCTCGGGCGCGGCCGACAGCAGGTGCGCCGCCTCCACCAGCTTCTCGGCGGCCTGGAACTCCCCCTCGGCGTCGATCACCCGGCCGCGCCGGTTGCGCTCCGCTTCGGCCTGGCGGGCAATGGCCCGGACCATGCTCTCGTCGATGTCGACGTGCTTGATCTCGACGTTCGCGACCTTGATCCCCCACGCGTCGGTCTGGTTGTCGAGGATCGCCCGGATGTCGTTGTTCAGCTTGTCGCGCTCGGCCAGCATCTCGTCCAGGTCGTGCTTGCCCAGGACCGAGCGCAGGGTGGTCTGCGCAAGCTGGCTGGTCGCCGCCATGAAATCGTCCACCTCGGTCACGGCGCGGTCGGCGTCCACCACCCGGAAATACACAACCGCGTTCACCTTCACCGAGACGTTGTCGTGCGAGATCACGTCCTGGGACGGCACGTCCAGCACCTTCGTGCGCAGGTCCACCCGGACCATCTGCTGCACCAGCGGGATCAGCAGGATCAGCCCCGGGCCGCGCGCGCCGGACAGCCGGCCGAGCGTGAACACCACGGCCCGCTCGTACTCGCGCAGGACCTTGACCGACAGCCACAGCAGCCCGATCACCAGGACCACGAGCACGATGTACACGGTGTAGTCCGCGATCATGGGGATCCTCCCTCGCCGTTGTCGGTTGCCGCTTCCACGGTGAGCCGCAGTCCGCTGCGCCGCACCACCCGCACACGCTGGCCGGTCTCCAGGTCGCTGGGACCGCGCGCCTGCCACCGTTCGCCATGGATCTCGATGTCGCCGCGGTCGCCGGACCAGGACACGACCCGGCCGGCCGCGCCGATCATCGCCTCCGGCCCAACCCGGACCCGCCGGCGATGGCTGCGGACCGCCGCGGTCAGGGCCACCAGCGCCAGAAGCGCGGTCAGCACCGTCGCCACCGCGACGACCGCCGGCGAGACGGCCATCCCGGGCACGTCGCGGTCGAACAGGATCAACGAACCCAGCGCGAACGCCACCGCGCCGCCGAGCCCCAACACGCCAAAGGACGGCACGAAGGCTTCGGCGGCCAACAGGGCGATGCCGAGGGCGAGCAGCGCCGCCCCCGCGGTGTTCACCGGCAGGATGTTGAGGGCGAACAGCCCCAGCAGCAGCGCCACCGCCCCGACGACCCCGCCGGCCCCCAAGCCGGGCGAGGCGAGCTCGAACACGAGCCCGTACACGCCGACCAGCAGCAGGAGGTAGGCGATGTTGGGATCGGTCAGCAGTGCGAGGGCCCGCGTCCGCCAGTCGGGGGCGTACGCCTCCACGGCGGCCCCGGCGATGTCGATCCGGGCGGGGCCCGCCGGCAGGCGCACCAAATGACCTTGATCCGTGCGGTCCTGGATCGTCCGGAGCAGCGCATCGAGATCGGCGGCGATGACGTCGGCCACGCGGAGCCCCACGGCCTCCTGCGCGGGAATGCTGGCCGCATTCCGGACCGCCTGCTCCGCCCAATCCGCGTTCCGCCCGTGGTACTCGGCCAGTCCGCGGATGTAGGCGACCGCGTCGTTCACGGCCTTCGCCTCCCGCGGGTCGGGTCGGTCGGTGCGGCTGCCGTCCGTGCCGTCCGGCGCACCGCCGCCAAGCTGGACCGGCGTGGCGGCCCCGGTCGCGGTGCCCGGCGCCATCGCCGCGACATGCGCGGCATAGAGCAGGAACGTGCCGGCACTCGCGGCCCGCGCCCCCTGGGGTGCCACCCAGACGGCAACGGGGACGGGGGCGCCGAGGAACGATTGCACGATGCCGCGCATGGAGCCGTCGAGCCCGCCCGGCGTGTCGAGCCGCAGCACGACGAGCCGGGCCCGCACCTCCCGCGCACGGCGCAATCCCCGGTCCACGTAGTCGGCGGTGGCGGGCCCGATCGCCCCATCCACGCTCAGCAGCAGCACCGGCCCGGCGGCGTTGTCCTGCGGCCACGCGGAAGGCGTGCCGCCGGCTAGGAGACCGACCACGAGCAGGACAAACCGGAGCCGTGCCAGGCCCGCCACGCCGCCTCCTTCCGGACCGCCCGGGTCCTTTGCCGCGTCCCGCGCAAGGGCCCCCGCCGTCCTGGTGGGGGAGGACGGGTCCCTCGATGAAGGGAACACGCGGCCGGCATTCATGGGCCCGGGATGGGCAGGTTCAACCGGCCGGGCGGCGCAACACCCATCCCCTGTCCCATGTTCCCGAACCCGCCCATCCCCGCATCTGTTGGAACGTCGAGGACAATCCCCACCCCAGCAGGGGAAGCGGAGATGACCGGCACGCTCGTCGCAAAGCCCCGCCAGCGGAAATCCGGGCGCCAACCGGAACCCGACAAGCCGAAACGTCCCGCAGCGCGCCGGCCGGGCCCTCCGCCGCGGGAGGCGCCGGAACGCCGTCCGGAAAAGCCGCAGGCGCCCCGGACGCGCATCGGCCCGATGGAAATGATGGCGGTCGCATGGCTGATCGCGCCCGCGGCCATGCTGTGGGCGCCACCGCTTTGGGTCGCGGCGCTCATGGTGTCGCCGAACATCCTGGGGCCCGGCGTCCTGGGCGGGAGCGGGTGCGGGGCGCGGGGCCGGGGTGCCTCCACCCCTCGGCGGCCCGCCTCCCGACACACCCCTTGACGGGGCCGCGCGGTCACCCACATCGCAGGCGCCGGAGGCCCATTCGCGGGCTCCGGCACGGCGTCAGGGCCCGTCGCGGCGGGTCGCGGCGGGCGTCCTGGATCCATATCGCTCGATGGAGGATGTGGCTATGAGGATGGCTTACGACTTTTCCCCCGCCCTGCGGTCGATGGTCGGTTTCGACCGCATGTTCGACCCGCTCGTCAATCGGATGCAGGCCGAAGCGGACAACCACCACCCGCCCGACAACATCGAAAAGACCGACGGGGACACCTACCGCATCGCCATGGCGGTTGCCGGGTTCTCGGCCAATGACCTGTCGGTGACCGTCCACGAGAACCAGCTCATCGTGGCGGGCCGCCGCCGGACGGACGGCGAGGGGACCTTCCTGCATCGCGGGCTGGCGCTTCGGCCGTTCGAACGGCGCTTCCAATTGGCCGACCACATGCAGGTGACCGGCGCGCGTCTGGCCGACGGCCTGCTTGAAATCACCTTGGTCCGCGACGTGCCGGAGGAGATGAAGCCCCGCCGCATCGCGATCGGCAAGGCCACCCAGGCCAAGGCGGTCGAGGATCGCTCCTCGCAAGGCAAGCGCCGCGCGGCCTGATCCGCATCAGGGGATGTGCGTCGGGGCGTCCGGGGCGCAGAGGCGCACCCGGACGCCGATACGGCGGCCTACCGCGCCAGACGCGCCTTGAACTCGTCCGTGGCCTCCACCAGCCCGCGGGCGAGCGCCGGGGCGCTTACGACGTGGTTGGATTCGGTCACGATGCGGAACGATGCCTCCGGCCAGGCCTGGTGCAGGTCGTAGGCCGTGGTGGCGGGCGTCACCACGTCGTACCGCCCCTGCACGATGATGCCGGGGATGTGGCGGATGCGGTCGACGCCGGCCAGCAGCGCGCCCGGTGCCAGGAACGCGCCGTTGACGCAGTAGTGGGTGAACAGGCGGGACAGCGGCAGCGCCTTTTCCGGCGGCTTGACCTGCGCCTCGACCCAGGCCGCGTCGGGCAGGAAGGTCTGGGTGCGGGCGGAATAGGTGCGCAGCGCGACGGCGGCCGGCAGGTGCACGGCCGGGTCCGGGTCGATCAGGCGCGTGTAGTACGCGCGCAGCAGGTCGCCGCGCTCATGCGCCGGCACGGCGTTGCCGAACTCGGCCCAGGCCTCCGGGAACAGGTTGCCGATGCCGTGGAACCACCAGTCGATCTCGTGCCGCCGGGCCAGGAAGATCCCGTGCAGCCGCAGGCCCAGCACGCGGTCCGGATGGGCTTGGGAGTAGGCCAGCGACAGGAAGCTGCCCCACGATCCGCCGGTCACGAGCCAGCGGTCGATGCCGAGGTGCCGGCGCAACGCCTCGATGTCGGCGACCAGGTGCTGCGTGGTGTTGTCCTTCAGTTCGCCGTGCGGGGTGGACTTGCCGCAGCCCCGCTGGTCGAACAGGACGATCCGGTAGAAGGCCGGGTCGAAGGTGCGCCGCTGCATCGGCATGACCCCGGCACCCGGACCGCCGTGCAGGAACAGCACGGGCACCCCGTCCGGGTTCCCCGACTGCTCCCAATACAGCGTATGGGTCCCGTCCACCGCCAGGAAGCCGGTCTCGTAGGGTTCGATTTCGGGATAAAGGATTTCGTCCAGCGTCATTTCGGCCCCTGCGGTGCGCGTGTTGCGTGCAGGCCGGCAGCATGACGTCCGTCGGGCGGAACGCAAGCCCGTTCGATCGTGGCGGCCACGGCCGGGGTGGGTGCGGATTTTCCCATTGAGCGGTTCCAGAGCGGTCGATAACCTCCGCGTGTTTATGCATCCGGGGACGCGATGCGCGTCCGGTTGGAAATAAAATTTCGGTGTCGCGTCGGCGACGCCCATCAGCGAGGAAGACCAATGAAGTTCCGCAAAGCCGCGCTGCTCGCAGCCATCTGCGTTCCCGCGTTTGTCGCGGCATCGCCGATCTCGGCCAAGACGCTCGTGTACTGCTCGGAAGGCAGTCCTGAAAACTTCTACCCCGGCATCAACACGACCGGCACGTCCTTCGACGCCAGCACGCAGATCTACAGCCGGATCGTCGAATTCGAGCGCGGCGGCACCAAGATCGTTCCCGGCCTGGCCGAGCGCTGGGACATCTCCGATGACGGCACCGTGTACACCTTCCACCTCCGCAAGGGCGTGAAGTGGCACAACACGAACCGGAACTTCAAGCCGACCCGTGACTTCAATGCCGACGACGTGATCTTCATGTTCGAGCGGCAGTGGAAGGAGAGCAATCCCTACTTCAAGGTGACCAGCTCCAACCACTCCTACTTCAACGACATGGGCCTGCCGGCCCTGCTGAAGTCGGTGGAGAAGGTCGACGACTACACGGTCCGCATCACCCTGAACAGGGCCGAGGCCCCCTTCCTGTCGGATCTGGCGATGGAATTCGCCGCCGTGCAGTCGAAGGAATACGCCGACGCCATGCTGAAGGCCGGTACGCCCGAAAAGATCGACCAAGAGCCGGTCGGCACCGGCCCGTTCTATCTGGTGCAGTACCAGAAGGACGCCATCATCCGTTACAAGGCCTTCCCGGAATACTACGGCGGCAAGGCGAAGATCGACGACCTGGTGTTCTCGATCACCCCGGACGCGTCGGTGCGCTGGGCCAAGCTGCAGCGCGGCGAATGCCACGTGATGCCGTACCCGAACCCGGCCGACCTCGACGCCATGCGCAAGGACCCGAACGTCCAGATCCTGGAGCAGCCGGGCCTGAACATCGGCTACCTCGCCTACAACACCCAGAAGAAGCCGTTCGACGACGTCCGGGTCCGCAAGGCCTTCAACATGGCCATCAACAAGAAGGCCATCATCGACGCGGTGTACCTGTCCACCGGCGTGGCGGCGACCAACCCGATCCCGCCGATCATGTGGAGCTACAACGAGACGATCAAGGACGACCCGTTCGATCCCGAGGCCGCCAAGAAGCTGCTGGCCGAGGCCGGCTATCCCAACGGCCTGGAGACCGACCTGTGGGCCATGCCGGTCCAGCGTCCCTACAACCCCAATGCGCGCCGGATTGCCGAGCTGATGCAGGCCGACCTGGCCAAGGTCGGCGTGAAGGCCGAAATCAAGAGCTTCGAATGGGGTGAGTACCGCAAGCGCGCCCAGGCCGGCGAGCACCAGACGGCCCAGCTGGGCTGGACGGGCGACAACGGCGACCCGGACAACTTCCTGCACACCCTGCTCGGCTGCGACTCCGCGAAGGCGGGCGGTTCGAACATCGCCAAGTTCTGCCATCCGGAGTTCGACCGGCTGGTGAACGAGGCGAAGACGACCAGCGACGTCGCCAAGCGCACCGAGCTGTACCGGCAGGCGCAGGTGGTCTTCAAGGACCAGGCGCCCTGGTTCACCATTGCCCACGCGGTCCAGCTGAAGCCGGTCCGTAAGGAAGTGGTGGACTTCAAACTGAGCCCGTTCGGCCGCCACACCTTCTACGGCACCGACATGAAATAAGCCCGGGGTATCCCGGTTCGGCGGAGCGGCCCCGTGCCGCTCCGCTTTTTTTATTTCCCCTTTGAAACAATTTCGGTACCACCTCCCACCCGATCCACGCCCTTTTGATCGCTGTTCATGATCCGTTTCATCCTGACACGCCTGAGCCTGGTGATTCCGACCTTCATCGGGATCACGCTGCTCGCGTTCTTCCTCATCCGGCTCGTGCCCGGCGACCCCATCGAAACCATGGCGGGCGAGCGCGGCATCGACCCCGCGCGCCACGAACAGCTCCGCAAGGAGTACGGATTCGACCAGCCGGTCCTGGTGCAGTACGCCAAGTACATGGAGCGCCTGATCCAGGGCGACCTGGGTCGGTCCATCATCACGCGCGAGCCGGTCATCACCGAATTCGCCTCGCTGTTCCCGGCCACCATCGAACTGGCGTTGTGCGCCATTCTGTTCGCGGTGCTGATCGGATTGCCGGCGGGCGTGCTGGCCGCGGTCAAACGCAATTCCGTGCTCGATTACGGGGTGATGGGGGCCTCCCTCACCGGCTATTCCATGCCGATCTTCTGGTGGGGGCTGCTGCTCATCTTCCTGTTCTCCGTCCAGTTCGGGCTGACGCCCGTTTCGGGCCGGATCGCGGTCCTGTTCTATATCGAGCCGGTGACCGGCTTCATGCTGATCGACACCCTGCTCGCGGGCGACACGGACGCGTTCTGGTCGGCGGCCAAGCATCTGATCCTGCCCACCATCGTGCTCGGGACGGTTCCGCTGGCGGTGATCGCCCGCATGACCCGTTCGGCCATGCTGGAAGTGCTGGGCGAGGACTACATCCGCACCGCGCGCGCCAAGGGCCTGCCGCGTTCGCGGGTGATCTGGCTGCACGCCCTGCGCAACGCGCTGATCCCCGTCGTCACCGTCATCGGCCTGCAGGTCGGCGTCCTGTTCACGGGCGCCATCCTGACCGAAACCATCTTCTCCTGGCCCGGCGTCGGCAAATGGCTGATCGACGCCATCAGCCGCCGTGACTATCCGGTCCTCCAGGGCGGCACCCTGCTGCTCGGCGTGGTGGTCATGGCCGTCAACCTCCTGGTCGATCTGGCCTACGGCTCGATCAATCCCCGCATCAGGCACACGCGATGAGCACCGATACACTCGATGCCCGGCCGCTGCCGGCACCGTCGGCCCCGCCGCATCCGCTGCGGGAGTTCTGGAGCTATTTCAGCGCCAACCGTGGCGCGGTGATCGGCCTGTGCATCGTCGTGGCCGTGCTTCTGGTCGCGGCGCTGGCCGACGTCATCGCCCCCCATTCCCCGTACATCCCCGACAACACCGCCTTCCTGAGGCCGCCGGCATGGCAGGACGGCGGATCGATGACGTACCTGCTGGGGACCGACCCCATCGGCCGGGACATCCTGTCCCGCCTGATCCACGGCGCGCGGCTGTCGCTGGTGATCGGCATCGCGGTGGTGGCGATCTCGATCGTGATCGGGACCATGCTCGGTCTGGTCGCCGGCTTCTTCGGCGGGGTGGTGGGCATCGTCATCATGCGGACGATGGACATCATCCTGACCCTGCCGAGCCTGCTGCTCGCCATCGTGATCGTGGCCATCCTCGGCCCCGGCCTGATGAACGCCATGCTGGCGGTGGCCGTGGTCGTCATGCCCCACTATGTCCGGACCGCTCGCGCCGCCGTGCTGGGCGAAGTGAACAAGGACTATGTGACGGCCGCCCGGGTCACCGGGGCGGGCCGGATGCGGCTGATGTTCCGCGAGGTGCTGCCCAACTGCATGGCGCCGCTGATCGTCCAGGCGACGCTCGGCATCTCCACGGCGATCCTGGATGCGGCGGCGCTGGGTTTCCTCGGCCTCGGCGCGCAGCCGCCGGCGCCGGAGTGGGGCACCATGCTGGCCGACGCCCGGGAATTCGTCCTGCGCGCGTGGTGGGTCATGACCTTCCCCGGCCTGATGATCCTGGTCACCGTTCTTGCGTTCAACCTCCTGGGCGACGGGTTGCGCGACGCCCTCGACCCCAAGCTGAAGCGCTGAGACCCATGCCGCTTGTCGAAATCAAGGACCTTTCGGTCGAATTCCCGACTGCGGGCGGCGTCATGCGCGCCGTGGACGGGATCAGCCTGTCGCTGGAACCCGGCGAGGTGCTGGGCGTGGTGGGCGAGTCCGGATCGGGCAAGAGCGTCACCATGCTGGCCCTCATGGGCCTGGTGCCCTTCCCGGGACGGGTCAAGGCCGCGCGGATGAGCTTCGCCGGCCGGGATCTCCTGACCATGTCGGACCGCGACCGCCGGAAGCTGACCGGCAAGGACGTGGCCATGATCTTCCAGGAGCCCACGACCAGCCTGAACCCCTGCTTCACCATCGGCTACCAGCTGACCGAAACCCTGCGCCTGCACGAAGGCATGGACGGCAAGGCCGCCCGGCGCCGGGCCATCGAACTGCTGGAGCAGGTGGGGATCCCGGCCCCCGAAAGCCGGATGCGGGCCTTCCCGCACCAGCTTTCGGGCGGCATGAACCAGCGGGTCATGATCGCCATGGCGATCGCCTGCAACCCCAAGCTCCTGATCGCGGACGAGCCGACGACGGCGCTCGACGTGACCATCCAGGCCCAGATCCTGGACCTGCTGCTGTCGCTCCAGCGCGAACGCGGCATGGCGCTGGTCCTCATCACCCACAACATGGGCGTGGTGGCCGAGACGGCGCAGCGGGTCATGGTCATGTACGCCGGCCAGATCATGGAGGAACAGCCCACCGACCGGCTGTTCGCCGCCCCCCAGCACCCGTACACGGCGGCGCTCCTGTCCGCCCTGCCCGAGCGCAGCGAAGGCGGCCGCCTGGCCACCATCCCGGGTGTCGTGCCCGGCCTGTACGACCGCCCAAAGGGCTGCCTGTTCAGCCCGCGTTGCGCCTATGCCACCGAGCATTCCCGCACGGTCCGTCCGGACCTGCGCGATTGGGAGGGCGGGCGCGTCCGCTGCCACTATCCGCTGGGCGATCCGCAACGGTCCGCGAGGATCGCCGCCGACGGGCCCACGGGGGCCGAAGCCAGCCGCGCGGAGGTCGTGTCGTGAGCACACCCGTCGTCGTCGCCAAGGACCTGCGCAAGGTCTACGAAGTCCGCCGCGGCATGTTCCGCGAACCCGGCCGTCTGCAGGCCGTCGGCGGCGTGTCGTTCTCGATCCAACCCGGCCGGACGCTGGCCGTCGTCGGCGAGTCCGGATGCGGCAAGTCCACCCTTGCCCGCATGGTCACGCTGATCGAGAAGCCGACGGAAGGCTATCTGGACATCGACGGGACGGACGCGGTCAACCCGCCGACCTCCGAGGCCAAGCGCCTGCGCCAGACCGTTCAGTTGGTCTTCCAGAACCCTTACGGCTCGCTCAATCCGCGCAAGAAGATCGGGGCGATCCTGGAGGATCCGCTGGTCATCAACACGCGCCTGTCCGCGGCCGAGCGGACCGAGAAGGCGCGCGACATGATGGCCCGCGTCGGTCTGCGCCCCGAGCACTACAACCGCTACCCGCACATGTTCTCCGGCGGCCAGCGCCAGCGCATCGCCATCGCGCGCGCACTGATGCTGAACCCGCGGCTGGTCGTGGCGGACGAGCCGGTGTCGGCCCTGGACGTGTCGATCCAGGCGCAGGTTCTGAACCTGCTGGCCGACCTGCAGCAGGAAATGGGGCTCGCCTACCTGTTCATCTCCCACGACCTGGGCGTCGTCCGGCACATCTCCCACGATGTGCTGGTGATGTACCTCGGCCATGCGGTGGAACAGGGGGCCAAGGACGAGCTGTTCGCAAACCCGCTGCACCCCTACACCCAGGCGCTGATGTCCTCGACCCCGGGTGTCGGCGGTGCCAAGCGCGAGCGGATCGTGCTGAAGGGCGAGCTGCCGTCGCCCCTCAACCCTCCGTCCGGGTGCGTGTTCTCCACCCGCTGTCCGTTCGCCACCGCGCAGTGCCGCACGGACCGTCCGGCGCTCCGCGCGGTCGGCGGACGCCAGGTCGCCTGCCACTACGCCGAACGGTTCGTGGACACAAAGGCCGCTTGATCCGCCCAAGGCGGATTGGGGCCACTTGATCCGCCCAAGGCGGATTGGGGCCGCCTGATCCGCCCAAGGCGGACCGGGGCCGCCTGGGCAATTTCGGAGCGGAACAGGCGCGGGCTGCTCCTGTTGGGCGAAAGACTGCCCAGCAGGAGCACCCGCCATGGATGATGCCCGCCTCCGTCCGGACGTTGCGGTTCCCGAACCTGTTGCGCGCGACCACACGGCCACGTCCCGGCCAGCGGCATCGCCTGCCGTGGTTGGTACGGCGGACATCATGCTCAACGTCAACGGCATCGACCTGCATCTGCGGCTCGATGTGCGGACGACGCTGCTGGACGCGCTGCGCGACCACCTGCACCTGACCGGCACGAAGAAGGGCTGCGCGCTGGGCCAGTGCGGGGCCTGCACCGTCCTGGTGGATGGGCGGCGGGTGAACGCGTGCCTCGCCCTGGCCGTGATGCAGCAGGGCAAGCGCATCCTGACCATCGAGGGGCTGTCCGACGGAAAGGGCGGGCTGCACCCGGTGCAGCAGGCCTTCATCGACCACGACGCCTTTCAATGCGGCTACTGCACGCCGGGCCAGATCATGTCCGCCATCGGGCTTCTGGACGAACGGCGGGACCTGACCGACGAGGACATCCGCACCGGCATGAGCGGGAACCTCTGCCGTTGCGGGGCCTACGACCACATCCTGGCGGCCGTGAAGGACGCCGCCGGGAAAATGGGCGCCGGGGAAACGGGTGGGGAGGGCTGAGGCATGCACCCCTTCGCCTATCTGGCTTCCGGGTCCGTCCCCGATGCGGTCGCGCACGCGGCCCGGCGGCCCCACGCCGTGTTCATCGCGGGCGGCACCGATCTCCTGCAATTGCTCCAGGAGCGTGTGGAGGCCCCGAGCGAGGTCATCGACATCAACCGACTGCCGTTGCAGGGCATCGAGACCGACGGCGAGGCGCTGCGCATCCGCGCGCTGGTGACGCTGGCCGACGCCGCTGCCCATCCGGCGATCCGCGACCGCTTCCCGGCCATCGCCGAGGCGTTGGAGGAAACCGCATCGCCCCAGGTCCGGAACATGGCGACGGTGGCCGGCAACCTTTTGCAACGGACCCGCTGCCTTTATTTCCGGGACAACACCACCCCGTGCAACAAGCGCACTCCGGGGGCCGGCTGCTCGGCCATGGACGGGGTGAACCGCATGAATGCGGTGCTCGGCGTGAGCGACCATTGCATCGCCGCCCACCCATCCGATCTGGCCGTCGCCCTGCTGGCACTGGATGCCCGGCTCCGGCTGCACGGCCCGGACGGCTCGCGGGACATGGCGGTGGCCGACCTGCACCGCGAGCCGGGCGACCGTCCGGACCTGGAGACGAACCTGCGGCGCGGCGAACTCATCACCGAGATCGTGGTGCCCAGCGGCGGGTTGGCCCGCCGGTCCTGCTACGTGAAGGTCCGCGACCGGGCCGCGTTCGAATGGGCGCTGGTGTCCGCGGCGGCGGCGATCGAGGTCGAGGACGGCGTGATCCGCCGCGCGGGCATCGCCGCGGGGGGCGTCGGCACGAAACCCTGGCGCCTGGAAGGTGTGGCGGCGGAGCTGGTCGGCAAACCACCGACCCCGGAGACCCTCCGGACCGCGGCCGAACGGGCGGGCGAGGGCGCCCGGCCGCGGCCGGGCAACGCCTTCAAGGTCGAACTCCTCAAGCGGACGGTCGCAAGGGCGTTGATGACGGCGGGGGTGCGCGCATGACGAGCCTGATCCAGAACCGCGTGATCGGCCAGCCCGTCCGCCGGGTCGACGGCCGGGCGAAGGTCACCGGCACGGCCCGCTACGCGGCCGAGTTCGAAATCCCCGGCCTTGTTTACGCCGCCATGGCGCAAAGCACGGTCCCCCACGGCCTCGTACGCCGGATCGACACCCAGGCGGCCGAGGCCGCACCCGGTGTGATCGCCGTGCTGACCCACATGAATGCCCCCAAGCTGCCCTACAACGAACCGCCGGAAAGGCCGCAGGTCGACCCGCAGTCGGGCGAACGCCTCCGTGTGCTGCATGGGCCGGAGGTCCTGTACGTCGGCCAGCCGGTGGCCCTGGTGGTTGCAAGGACGCAGGAGGAGGCGGTCTACGCGGCCGGGCTGGTGCGGGTCGAGTACCGGGAATTCCCCGCACTCACCACCCTGCCGGACGCCATCGCCGATCCCCACCGGCCGCCCGCCGGCAAGCCCGCGGACCTGACCCGCGGCGACGCCGACGCCGCGTTGTCGACGGCCGAAGTCGCCGTGGACGCGGTCTACGACCAACCCATGGAGCACCACTGCGCCATCGAGCCCCATGCGACCATCGCGGCGTGGGACGGCGACCAGTTGACGCTTTGGGACAAGACGCAGTGGGTCGGGAACGTCCAATCGACGATCGCCCACATCTTCGGAATGCCGGAGGACCGGATCCGCGTGGTTTCGCCGTTCGTGGGCGGTGCCTTCGGTTCGGGCCTGCGGGTTTGGCCCCACGTCGTGCTTGCGGCCATGGCGGCCCGTCATGTCGGCCGTCCGGTGCGTGTGGAACTGACGCGCCGCCAGCAGTTCGTCGCGACCGGGTACCGCCCCCGTACGATCCAGCGTGTCGCCCTGGGCGCACGCCGGGACGGCCGGTTGACCGGCCTGGTGCAGGAGGTGCTGTCGAACACCTCCGTCTACGAGGACTATGCCGAGACCACGATCGAGCCGGCGTCCATGCTCTACGCCTGTCCGAACCTGCGGACGGTGTACCGGCTGGCGCCCCTGAACGCCAACAGCCCGTGCCCGATGCGCGCGCCCGGCGTGGTGACGGGGATGCTGGGGCTTGAGATCGCCATGGACGAGTTGGCCGACGCGCTCGGCATGGACCCGCTGGAACTCCGGCTGCGGAACCACGCCGACCACGATCCCCACAAGGGCCTGCCCTGGTCGTCCAAGTCCCTGCGGGAGTGCTACCGGCTGGGTGCCGAACGGTTCGGGTGGGATCGGCGCAACCCGGCGCCCCGGTCCATGGAGGCGGACGGCAATCGGGTCGGGTACGGCATGGCGACCGCGGTCTACCCCACGCACCGCTCGGCGGCCACGGTGGAGGCGGTGGTGCTGGCCGACGGCTCCGCGGAACTGCGCTGCGCGGCGAGCGACATGGGGCCCGGCACCTATACGTCGATCACGCAGGTGGCGGCCGAAGCCTTGGGTCTGCCCGTGGAGAAGATCCGCTTCATCCTGGGCGACACGGATTTGCCGCAAGCGCCCGTCCACGGCGGCTCCATCACCCTGGCCAGCGTCGGGTCGGCCGCCCTGTCGGCGTGCGCCGCCGTCCGTGCCCGGATCCTGGCGATTGCCCGCGGGGACGAGCAATCACCCCTGTACGGCACCAGCGCGACCGACATCGTCTTCGCGGACGGGCGCATGTTCGCCAATGGCAGCCGCAAGCGCAGCGAGGCCATCGCGGACCTGCTCCGCCGCCACGGGCTGGAACAGGTGGACGCGACGGCACAGGCGGCCCCCGGCGCCGAGCAGAAGGCCTTTTCCATGTACGCGTTCGGCGCCGTCTTCGCGGAAGTCCGCGTGGACCCCGACCTGAACACGGTGCGGGTCGCGCGCATGGTCGGCGCCTATGCGGCGGGGCGCATCCTCAATCCCAAGACGTCCCGAAGCCAGTGCATCGGCGGGATGATGATGGGCCTCGGCATGGCGTTGATGGAACACAGCGAATGGGATGGGCGGCTGGGCCGCGTCATGAACGCGAACCTGGCCGAATACCTTGTGCCCGTGCACGCCGACACCCCGCACCTGGACGTGCTGTTCGTGGACGAGCACGATCCGCACGTAAACCCGCTGGGCGTCAAGGGGATCGCGGAACTGGCGACGGTCGGGGCGGCACCCGCCATCGTGAACGCCGTGTACCACGCGACGGGCAAACGGGTACGGACCCTGCCGCTCACGCCCGAGCGTTTGCTGGGGTAAGGGCGTCGAAGGGAGGTCCCCAATGCTTGAGGCGTCTTGCCACTGTGGGGCCATTCGGTTCGAGGTGGCGGAGCGTCCGCAATGGCTGAATTCGTGCAACTGCTCGCTCTGCCGCCGGATCGGGGCGCTCTGGGCCTACGACCATCCGAGCCAAGTGCGGATGTCCGCGGGGGTCGGAAAAACGGTCGCCTACGTCCAGGGGGACAGGACCTTGGGGCTCCATCACTGCCCCACCTGCGGCTGCGTCACCCATTGGGAGTCCGTGAACAAGGAAACCGCCGAGCGGATGGGCCTGAACGCGCGGTTGTTGGATCCGGCCGAGATCGAGGGCGTGCGCGTGCGCCGGTTCGATGGCGCTTCCACCTGGACCTATCTCGACTGACCTCCATGCGGACGCGAACGCAGGGCTTTCAGCGGGAACGTGACGAGGTCGCCCGGCGGGTGGCGGCGTTGCGAAAATCCTGACCCCTGGGGCGTATCGAACTCAGGGCAGCTCGCTGGTGACTGTGGAACGCGACCAAAGCTCAAGCTGATCCAGGATCCGGACCAGTTCCCGGCTTCCGTGGGACAAGGAGTAGGTCACCCCGCGGGGGAACGTTGCGATCGGGGAGCGCCGGACGAGGCCGCGTTTCTCCAGCCCATCCAGGCGTTCCGACAACACTTTGGGCGTAATGCCGGGGAGGAGCGTTGCCAGTTCGCTGTTGCGCTTTGGCCCGCTTTGCAAATGCCAGAGGATGAGCGCGTTCCACCTATGACCGAGGAAGGCAAGCCAGTCCTCGACCGGGCATTCCGACGGCGGGCGTGGAACGGGTTGTTCAAGGGAAACGGCGTTGACTGTGGCCTCGACCGCCATGCCTGCAGTCCTTCCCTTTTGGTTAGCTCTGAAAGGGTGTGTTCTTTTCCCAGCCCCACCAGCAAGGAGACCTATTCCATGAAAGTCACCCAGCCGGGGCAGATGAACGATGCGTTTGCCCGCGCCTTCAACAGCCGCAACATAGACGAGCTGCTCACCCTCTACGAGCCCGACGCCGTACTCCGAGTGGACGGCACCGATAGGACCCTGGCCGGTGTCGATGCCATTGCGGGCGAGCTGAAACAGCTCCTGCAGGTTCCCGGGACCATGACGTCGAAGAACAACTTCTGCGTTGAACTCGGCGACTTGGCCTTGCTGCGCGCCGATTGGGAACTCGCCGGTCCCGATGGGACGATCGTGGTGGCCGGCAGCTCCGCCGAAGTCGTCCGTCGGCAGGCGGACGGGACTTGGCTGTACGTGATCGACCACGCGATGGGCGCCGCGCTGCCGCGCGTCGGCTAAGGTGGGAACCCTCTTCCCGCCCCGCGACCATGGGGCGGGAAGAGGCTGGTTCAGGCCTGGATCACCATCTCGGACGAGCGTTGCGCCAGACGCTCCGCCTGGTTCTTGCCCGACAGGTAGGGCTTGGGCCACCATTGCGCGCCGTAGCCCTGGGCGACCGCGGCGTGCAGGGTCCAGGCGGGGTTCGTCAGGTGCGGCCGGGCCAGGGCGCACAGGTCCGCGCGGCCGGCGGCGATGATCGAATTCACGTGGTCGGTCTCGGTGATGTTGCCAACCGCCATGGTGGCGATGCCGACCTCGTTGCGGATACGGTCCGCGAACGGGGTCTGGAACATGCGGCCGTAGACCGGCTTCGCCTTGGTCGAGGTCTGCCCCGCCGACACGTCGATCAGGTCGGCGCCGGCCTCCCGGAACGCCTTGGCGATCCGGACCGCATCGTCCGGCCCGACGCCGTCGGGAACCCAGTCGGATGCGGAAATGCGCACGGACACGGGCTTTTCCGCCGGCCAGACCTCGCGCATCGCCCGGAACACCGCCAGCGGGAACCGCAGACGGTTTTCCAGCGACCCGCCGTAGGCGTCCGTCCGCCGGTTGGTGAGCGGCGTGATGAAGGCCGACAGCAGGTAGCCGTGGGCGGCGTGCAGTTCCAGCATATCGAAGCCCGCCTCGGCCCCCATCCGCGTGGCCTGGCGGAACTCCTCGATCACCGCCTCCATATCGGCGGCCGTCATCTCGCGCGGGGTCTGGTTCTGCGGGCTCCACGGCACGGGGGAGGGGGCCATCACCGCCCAGTTCCCGGCATCGAGCGGGACGTCGTAGCCTTCCCACCCGACCCGGGTCGAACCCTTTGGCCCGGAATGGCCGAGCTGTAGGCAGAACTTCGCCTCGGACTGGGCGTGGACGAAATCCACGATCCGCTTCCACGCCTCCTGGTGCGCGGGCGTGTACATGCCGGCGCAGCCCGGCGAGATGCGGCCCTCGGCCGAGACGCAGGTCATCTCGGTGTAGACCAACCCGGCGCCGCCTAGGGCGCGGGCGCCGTAATGCACCAAATGGAAGTCGTTGGGGGTCCCGTCCTTGGCGCTGTACGTGGCCATGGGCGAGACGACGACCCGGTTCTGCACCGTCATGTCCCGCAGCCGGAACGGCGTGAACATGGGCGGCACCGGAACCTGCTGGGGCCGGCCGGTGGCGCGCTGGGCGAACCAGTGCTCCACCCCCTCCAGATAGGTCTTGTCGCGCAGGCGCAGGTTTTCGTGGCTGACGCGCTGGCTGCGGGTCAGAAGGCTGTAGGCGAACTGTTCGGGTTCCAGGTTGGCGTAGCGGGCCACGTTCTCGAACCATTCGGTCGAGTTGCGCGCCGCCGACTGGATCTTCAGCACCTCGACCTTCCGCAACGCCTCGTACTCGGCGAGTGCGCCGGGGATGTCGCCGGGCCGCCGCTCGAACGCCTGGGCGAGCGCGATGGCGTCCTCGAGCGCCAGCTTGGTGCCGGACCCGATGGAGAAATGCGCCGAGTGGGCGGCGTCGCCCATGAGGACCAGCTTGTCCTTGACCCAGGTCTCGCAGGTGACCCGCGGGAAGCTGATCCAGGGCGAGGTCTTCAGGTGCGCCATGTTGGCGAGCAACCGGTGGCCGTCCAGGTGCTTGGCGAACAGCGCCTCGCAAAAGGCCACGGTCTCGTCCGGCCCGGTATCGGCCAGACCGGCGGCCCGCCACGACTCCTCGCGCGTTTCCACGATGAAGGTCGAGTGCTCCTTGTCGAACCGGTAGGCGTGGGCCTGGAACCAGCCGAAGTCGGTCGGCTCGAAGGCGAAGGTGAAGGCTTCGAAGATGCGTGTGGTGCCGAGCCAAACGTATTTGTTCCGGCGGATGTCGATGCTGGGCTTGAAGTGGTCGGCCCAGCGGGTGCGGATCTTCGAATTGATGCCGTCGCTGGCAACGATCAGGTCGGCGCCGGCGTAGCGGGTGGCAAGATCGTCGGGCTCCACCTCGGTCTCGAAGACAAGGTTCACGCCCAGCGACAGGGCCCGGTTCTGCAGGATGTTCAACAGGCGCTTGCGGGCGATGCCGCAGAACCCGTGTCCGCCCGACGTGATGACCCGCCCTTTGAAATGGATGTCGATGTCGTCCCAATGGGCGAAGGCGTCCAGAATCTCCTGCTTCGACGGCTCGTCCGCGCCGGCGAGGTTGTTCAAGGTCTCGTCGGAAAAGACGACACCCCAGCCGAACGTGTCGAACGGTTTGTTGCGCTCGACCACCGTGATGTCGTGCGCGGGATCCTGCTTCTTCATCAGGATCGCGAAATAGAGGCCGGCCGGCCCGCCGCCGATGCAGACGATCCTCATGGATTTCCTCCTCGCTCAGTCGGGCAGGACGGCCGTCGCTTCGATTTCCACCTTGGCCCGGGGTTCGACCAGGGCCGAGACGGCAACCAGCGTCATGGTCGGGAAGTGCCGGCCGATCACCGCGCGGTAGACCTCGCCCACCTCGCGCAGGCGCGTCCGGTACGCCTCGATGTCGGTGACGTACCAGGTCAGCCGCACGATGTGCCGTGGTTCCGCACCGGCCTCGGCCAGGACGGCGACGATGTTCGTCAGCGCCTGGCGGACCTGGGCCACGAAATCGTCCGTCTCGAACACCTGGTCGGCATTCCACCCGATCTGCCCGCCCAGTACGACGAACCGGCCCCTGGCGGCGATGCCGTTCGAATAGCCCTTCGGCGCCTTCCAATCCGGCGGTTGCAGGATGTCGAACATCATTCCTCCCATGCGCGGGGATCAGACCCCCAGATACCGTTCCTTCAAACCGGGTGCCGCGCGGAACGCCGCACTGTCCCCCGTCCAGGTGATGCGGCCCTTTTCCAGAAGATGGTGACGGTCGGCCAAGGCCATGAGGGCGTCCACGTTCTTGTCAATGACCAGGATGGATTGCCCCTCGGCCTTCAGGATGGCGAGCACACGCCAGATCTCCCGCCGGACCAGGGGGGCCAGCCCCTCCGTGGCCTCGTCCAGGATCAGCAGCTTCGGGTTGGTCATCAACGCGCGGCCGATGGCCAGCATCTGCTGCTCGCCGCCCGAAAGCTGGCTGCCCCAGTTGTCCCGGCGCTCCGCCAGCCGCGGGAAGAGGGCGATCACCTTGTCGTAGGTCCAGGGGCCCGGCCGGGCGGTGGCCAGCAGGTTTTCCCGCACGGTCAGGTTCGGGAAGATCTGCCGCCCCTCCGGCACAAGGCCAAGGCCCGCGCGCGCCACCTTGTGGGGCGGCCGCCCCGTCAGGCGGACCCCGTCGAACAGGACGGTGCCCGCGGTGGCGGGCAGCAGGCCCATGATCGCCCGGATCGTCGTGGTCTTGCCCATGCCGTTGCGGCCGAGCAGCGTCGCCACCTCGCCGGTCCGCACATCGAGGTCCACCCCGAACAGCACCTGGCTCTGGCCGTAGCCCGCGGCGAGGCCCTCCACCCGCAGCATCAGCGCGCCTCCGCGAATGCGACGGCTTCATCCTCGCCCAGGTAGGCTTCGCGCACCGCCGGGTTGGCACGGATTTCCTCCACCCCGCCGGTGGCAATGGCCCGGCCATGGACCAGCACCGTCGCACGGTCGGCGAGCGCGAACACCGCGTCCATGTCGTGCTCGACCAGGAGGATCGTGTATTCGCGCTTCAGTTCGGCCAGCAGCGTGACAACCCGCCGGCTTTCCTCCGGCCCCATGCCGGCCATCGGCTCGTCCAGCAGCAGCATCTTCGGCCGTGTCGCCAGCGCCATGGCCAGCTCCAACTGGCGCTTTTCGCCATGGGCCAGCCGGGCGGCCGGGACGTCCGCGCGGTCCTGCAGCCCGACACGGGCGAGGATGCGGGCCGCTTCGGTGTTCAGCCGCACGTCCTTGGACGCGTTCGCCCAGAACCGGAAGCTGTGCCCGTCGTGGGCCTGCAAGGCCAGGGCGACATTCTCCAGCGCCGGAAAGCCGGGGAAGATGGACGTGATCTGGAAGCTGCGGGCGAGCCCCCGGTGCGCGCGTGCATGGGCCGGCAGGCGCGTGATGTCCTCGCCCGCGAACAGGATCGTGCCCGCGGTGGGGGCCAGTTCGCCCGTCAGTTGGGCGATCAGGGTGGTCTTGCCGGCGCCGTTGGGGCCGATGACGGCGTGCAGTTCGCCCGGCCGGACGTCGAGGTCGAGGTGGTCGGTCGCCACCAGGCCGCCGAACCGTTTGACCAGACCGCGGGTTTCCAGCAGCGGCGGCGTCATCGGCCGGTGCCCCGGATCCAGCCCCAGATGCCCTGGCGTGCGAACAGCACGATCAGCACCAGGACGGGGCCGAGCACGATCCGCCAATGTTCGCCCAACCCGTGGCGGACCATGTTCATGGCCTCGGGCACGAATTCCTCCAGCAGCAGCAGGCCGGCGGCGCCGACCACCGGGCCGGCCAGGGTGCCGATGCCGCCCAGGACGACCATGACGATCAGGTCGCCGGACCGGGTCCATGTCATATAGGGGGGGCCGACGAACAGCGTGGCGTTGGCCAGCAAAGCCCCGGCAAGACCGCAGATGGCGCCCGACAGCGTGAACGCGACCAGCCGGTACCGGTAGACCGGATATCCCAGCGCGCGCATGCGCCGCTCGTTCTCCTTGGCCCCGCGGAGCACCCGCCCGAAGCGCGAATGGACCAGCCGCCAGGCCAGGAACAGGACGGCCACAAGCAGGCCGTAGCACAGGTAGTAGAAGACCGTGCGGTCGCCCAGGTCGAGACCCGCCAGTTCCGACGGGCTCCACAGCGAAATGCCGTCGTCGCCGCCGTACTGCCGCAGCCCCACCATCAGGAAGTAGAGCATCTGCGCAAAGGCCAGCGTGATCATGATGAAGTAGACGCCGCTGGTGCGCAGGCTGATGGCGCCGACGATCAGCGCGAACAGGGCCGAGGCGGCGATGCCCAATGGCCAAGTCACCAGCGCATCAAGGGTTCCGGGTAGGCCCAGGAACGTTCCGCCGACCTGGGAGTGGTGGAACGGAATGCCGACGGCATAGGCCCCCAGACCCAGGAACGCGGCGTGGCCGAAGCTGACCATCCCGCCATATCCCAGGACCAGGTCCAGACCCACCGCCGCGATGGCGAAGACCAGGATGCGGGTGAACAGGCGGATGTAGAAGGTTTCGCCAAGCCACGTCATGAGCGGTGGCACCAGGGCCAGGGCCGCCAGCAGCACGAACACCGCCACACGCTCGCGGGTAAGGGTGCGGTTCGGGCCGGCCGGAACGGCGAGGGGGACTGGCGAACCGGCCGGCCGGGTGCCGGTCTGGGGGGCGGTGTCAGCCATGGGCGGGGAACAGGCCGCGGGGCCGGAGCACCAGGACGACCGCCATCACGATGTAGACCGCCATGGATGCCAGGGCGCCGCCGGCGCCATCGGCCAGGTTGGGGGGCAGGAACAGGCGGAACAGTCCGGGCAGGAGCGCGCGGCCGAACGTATCGACAACCCCCACCAGCAAGGCCGCGACCAATGCGCCGCGCACCGACCCGATGCCGCCGATCACAATGACGACGAAGGTCAGGATCAGGATGTCCTCGCCCATCCCGACCTTGACCGCCAGGATGGGCCCGGCCATGGCGCCGGCCAGGGCCGCCAGCCCGCAGCCCAGCCCGAACACCAGGGTGTACAGGCGCGAGATGTCCACGCCCAGCGCAGTGGCCATCTCGCGGTTGCTGGCACCGGCCCGGATCAGCATGCCGACCCGGGTGCGCGAGATCAGCCACCACAGGAATCCGGCGACCGCGATCCCGACCGCCACGATGGCGAGGCGGTAGGCGGGGTAGGGCACGCCCGGCAGGATTTCGACCGTTCCGGCCAGGGCCGCGGGCGGTTGCAGGAAGATGGGCGAGGGGCCCCAGACGATGCGCACGAACTCGTTGAAGAACAGGATCAGCCCGAAGGTCGCCAGCACCTGGTCCAGGTGGTTGCGCCGGTAGAGCCCGCGCAGGGCGAGGAATTCGAGCGCCAGCCCGCACAGCGCCGCGAGCGGCAGCGCCGCCAGCACGGCCAGGACGAAGCTGCCGAACAGTGCCGCGAAGGTGGCCGTGAAGTAGGCGCCCAGCATGTAGAAGGAGCCGTGCGCCAGATTGATCATGTCCATGATGCCGAAGACGAGCGTCAGGCCCGCCGCCATCAGGAACAGCATCACGCCAAGCTGGACGCCGTTCAGCAATTGCTCGGACAGGAGAATGGCGCTCATGATCGGTCGGGCCTCGCATGCCCTCCGGTCCCCATGGCGGCTGCCACGGCGGCCGGAGGGCTGCTCGCGGTCATGGAAGGGGCGGCGTCAGCTCCCGCGCATCTGGCATTGGCCGACATAGGCGTCGGCATGGTCCTGGAAGACCGGCGACACCACGCGGTTCGTCAGGCGGCCCTGACCGTCCTTGTAGATCTCCCGCAGGTAATAGGTCTGGACCGGGTAGTGGTTCGTGTTGAAGCGGAACCCGCCGCGGACGGATGGGAAGTCCGCCTTGCGCAGGGCGGCCCGCACGGCGTCCTTGTTGCGCAGGTCGCCGCCGGTCGCCTTGACCGCACTGTCGATCAGGAGTGCGGCGTCGTAGCCCTGCGAGGCGTAAAGCGACGGGATGCGGTTGTACTTGGCGACAAACGCCTCGACGAACCGCTTGTTCTGCGGGTTGTCCAGGTCGGGGCTCCATTGCGCGGTGTTCTTGGTGCCCACCACGCTTTCGCTCAACGCCTGCAGCACGTCCTGGTCGAAGGTGAAGGCGGACCCGAACAGCGGCACCCTGCCCGCCAGGCCGGCCTGTTCGTACTGCTTGACGAAATTGATGCCGAGGCCGCCCGGATAGAACACGTAGACGCCGTCCGGGTTGGCCGCGCGGAGCTGGGCGAGTTCGGCCGCATAGTCGAGCTGGTTCAGGGGCGTGTAGACCTCGCCGACGATCTCGCCCTTGAAGTAGCGCTTGAACCCGGCCAGCGCGTCGGTGCCGGCCGGGTAGTTGGGGGCCATGATGTACGCGCGGCGGATGCCGGCATTGGTCATGTGCTGGCCCATGGCCTCGTGGTTGTTGTCGTTCTGCCAGGCGACATTGAAGAACCAGGGACTGCACTGCTGGCCGGCAAGGGCGGACGGGCCGGCGTTGGGCGAGACGTAGAACACCCGGTTGCGGGCAATTGTCGGCATCATCGCCAGCGCCACGTTCGAGAAGACGGTGCCGGTGACGAAGTCCACCTTCTCGCGCTCGATCATGCGCTCGGTGAGCTGCACGCCCACTTCGGGGCGGAGCTGGTCGTCGCCTTCGAGGATCTGCACGGGCCGGCCGCCCATGCGTCCGCCCAGATGCTCCACCGCCAACGCGAAACCGTCCCGGATGTCCACGCCCAAGCCGGCATTGGGGCCGGACAGGGTGCTGATCATGGCGATGCGGACGGCGTCCTGTGCCCGGGCGGGCGCCCAGGCCGAAGCACCCACGGCCGCGACGGCCGCCAGCGCGAGAACGATGCGCTTCATGTCCCGGTGACCTCCCTGTTGTCCGGCCCGGTTCGGGTCCGGTTCTTCTTTTTCCTTCAGCTTGGGACGCTTTGGCGCCCCTGCTCAATCTCACGCAGCTTGTAGCGTTGCAGCTTGCCGGTCTCGGTGCGGGGCAGGGTGTCGACGAACGTGATCGCCCGCGGGTACTTGTAGGGTGCGATGATCCGCTTGACGTGGTCCTGCAGCGCCTTGACGGTCGTCTCGTTCCGCAGGGTCCCCTCCGCCAGCACCACGTAGGCCTTCACGATGGTGCCGCGCTCGGGGTCGGACGCCCCGACGACACCGCATTCCCGCACCAGCGGATGGGTCAGGAGCGCGTCCTCCACTTCCGGCCCGGCGATGTTGTAGCCGGCGGAAATGATCATGTCGTCCGCACGGCCCTGGAAATGGAAATAGCCGTCCGCGTCCATCCGATACGCATCGCCGGTCACGTTCCAGCCGCCCTGGACGTAGGTTCGCTGCCGCTCGTCGGCCAGGTACCGGCAGCCGGTCGGGCCGATGACGGCCAACCGTCCGATCTCGCCCGGTGGCAGGGTCCGGCCGTCGGGGCCGATGATCCTGGCCTGGTAGCCGGGAACGGCTTTGCCCGTGGTTCCCGGCCGGATGTCATCGTCCGACGCCGAGATGAAGATGTGCAGCATCTCGGTCGCGCCGATGCCGTCGATGATGCGCAGGCCCGTCCGCCTGTGGAATGCCTCCCAGGTCGCCTGTGGCAGGGTTTCTCCCGCCGAGACGCACCGGCGCAGGCACTTCAGGTCGTACTTGTCCGCCAGTTCGACAAAGGCGCGCCACGCCGTCGGGGCGGTGAAGCAGACGGTGGCCCGGTGGCGTGCGATGGCCTCGGCCAGGACATCGGGCGGGGCGCGCTCCAGCAGCAGCGTCGCGGCCCCGATCCGCATGGGGAACAGAACCAGCCCGCCCAGGCCGAAGGTGAAGGCGAGCGGCGGCGATCCGGTGAAAAGGTCGTCGGGCGTGGCCTTCAGGACGTGCGGCGGAAAGCAGTCCGTAATCGCCATCACGTCGCGGTGGACGTGCATGCAGCCCTTGGGCTCCCCGGTCGTGCCGGATGTGAAGGCGATCAGGCAGGTGTCCTCGGCCGCGGTCTCGATCGTCGGGAACGTGCCCGACTTTCCGGCCATCATCGCGTCCAGGCCCTCGCCGGGGGCGTTGAACGGCACGATGTGGCGCAGCACGGGCGCCTGCGACTGGGCGCCGCGCAGCTCGTCCAGGAGCCGGTGGTCGCAGAGCGCGTGGCTCACCTCCGCCTTCGTGACGATCTGGGCCAGTTCCCGTGCCCGCAGAAGCGGCATGGTGGCAACGGCAATGGCCCCCACCTTGATGACCGCGAACCAGCAGGCGACCATCATCGGGTGGTTGGCCGCGCGCAGCAGCACCCGGTTGCCCGGCACCACGCCCAGATCCTCAACCAGCACGGCGGCGATGCGGTCGGCCTTTTCGCGCAGATCCGCATAGGTCCAGCGGATGCCGTCCGGCGTCAGCAGGCAGGGCCGGTCACCCCATCCCCGCTCGACCGCCTTGTCCAGAAGTTCGGCCGCGCAGTTCAGGCGTTCGGGATAGCGCAGCTCGGGCAGGTCGAACACCAGCTCGGGCCAAAGCTCGCGGGGCGGGAGCCGGTCGCGCGCGAAGGTGTCCACATGCGCCGTGTAGGCCATCCGTTCCCTCCTACGTCGTGGTCGGCATTCCGGCCAGGGTTTGACGGGCGATCACAACCTTCTGCACCTCGCTGGCGCCCTCGTAGACGCGCAGCGCCCGGATCTCGCGGTACAGCTCCTCCACCTTCACGCCCCGGGTCACGCCCAGGCCGCCGTGCAGTTGCACGGCCGCGTCGATCACCCGTTGGGCGGCTTCGGTGGCGAAGAGCTTGGCCATGGCACTCTCGCGGGTGACCCGCTGCCCCAGCACATCCTTGGTCCAGGCCGAGCGGTAGACCAGCAATGCGGCCGCATCGACCTCCACGGCCATGTCGGCCAGGGTCGCCTGCGTCATCTGCAGATCGGCCAGGGTGCCCCCGAACATGCGCCGCCCCGTGGCCCTCGCCAGCCCTTCGTCCAGCGCGCGCCGGGCCAGGCCCAGGGCGGCGGCACCGACCGTCGAGCGGAACACGTCCAGCGTCGCCATCGCGATCCGGAAACCGTCGCCGGGCTCGCCGATCATGCGGGACGCGGGCACCCGGCAGCCGTCGAAGCGCAGGGTCGCCAGAGGATGCGGTGCGATCACCTCGATCCGCTCGGCGATGTCCAGGCCGGGGGTGTCGGCATCCACCACGAAGGCGCCGATCCCCTTGGCGCCGGCACCCGGACCGGTGCGCGCGAAGACGACGTAGTGGTCGGCGATGCCGCCGTTGGAGATCCAGGTCTTGGTGCCGTCGAGCACCCAATCCGCCCCCTCCCGCCGCGCCTTGGTCGTCATGGACGCCACATCCGAACCCGCGTCGGGCTCGCTGAGCGCGAAGGCGGCGATGCGGCGACCGTCCCGCACGGCGGGCAGGTAGGCCGCCTTCAGCTCGTCCGTTCCGAACAGGCTGATGGCCCCGGTGCCGAGCCCCTGCATGGCGAAGGCGAAATCGGCGAGCGCGTCGTGCCGGGCCAGGGTTTCGCGGAGGATGCAGAGCGACCGGACGTCCAGGCCCGCGCTCGCCCCGCCATAGGCTCCCGGCACGCAGTGGCGCAGCCAGCCGGCCCCGCCCAGCAGGGCCACCAGCTCGCGGCAGCGGGCATCGACGGCGGCGGTGTCGAGGTGGCCGTGGTGGTGGTCGCCGAGCCGTTCCCGGCACCACGCGTCCAGTTCCCTCGCCAGCGTCCGGTGGCGGTCTTCGAAGAAGGGCCAGGCGAGGAAGCTGGTGTCGGCCATCAGTTGCCCTCGAACACCGGTCTGCGTTTGTTGGCGAACGCCTCGAACGCCCGCTCGAAGTCCCGGGTGGCCATGCAGATCGCCTGGGCCTGGGCCTCCGCCTCGATGGCCTGGTCGATGGACATCGACCATTCCTGGTGCAGCATGGTCTTGGTCATGCCGTGGGCGAAGGTGGGGCCGTCGGCCAGGCGCTTCGCCATGTCCACCGCCTCGGCCAGCACCTTGTCCGGCTCGCACAGGCGGTTGAAGAAGCCCCAGCGTTCCGCCTCCTCGCCGGCCATGCCGCGGCCGGTGTACAGAAGCTCGGCCGCCCGGCCCTGCCCGATGATGCGGGGCAGCATGGCGCAGGCCCCCATGTCGCAGCCGGCGAGGCCCACGCGGGTGAACAGGAAGGCGACTTGGGCGCGCGCGGTGCCGTAGCGCAGGTCCGATGCCATGGCGATGATCGCGCCGGCCCCCACGCACACGCCGTCGATGGCGGCCACGATGGGTTGCGGGCAGGCGCGCATGGCTTTCACCAGATCGCCCGTCATCCGGGTAAAGGCCAGAAGTTCCGGCATCTTCATCCGGGTCAGCGGGCCGATGATCTCGAACACGTCGCCGCCCGAGCAGAAGTTCTCGCCGGCGCCCGTCACCACCACGGACTTGATGTCCGGCTCGTAGACGAGGGCGCGGAACGTGTCCCGCAGCTCGGCATAGCTTTCGAAGGTGAGCGGGTTCTTCCGATCGGGGCGGTCGAGGGTGACGGTCGCGACCTTGCCCTCGACGGTCCAGCGGAAATGCTGCGGCTGCGGAATCGCCATTGGCCGCCGGTTCCTCCCCATTTGCCGGGCCTCTGTGGTCGGGCCCTTGTCATTGGCGAAAGCATGCCGCAACGGTCACCGGGGTCAAGGGCCGTTGCTCCCGACGGCTCCCCTATCCGACTTCCCCGCCGGCGACCGGCAACGCCACGCCCGTGAGGCTGCCCGCATCCTCGGCCGTGAGGAAGAGCACCGCATGGGCGACCTCGTCCGGGTGGATCAGCCGGCCCATGGGATTGAAGCGGGCAAGCTCCGCCCGCGCCTGGTCGGGGCTGCGGCCCGTCTTGGCAACGATGGTGTCCACCGCGGCCTTGGCGATATCGGTGTCGGTGAACCCCGGGCACACGGCGTTGACGGTCACACCCGACCCCGCGGCTTCCAGCGCGAGCGCACGGGTCAGGCCGACCAGGGCGTGCTTCGTCGCCGTATAGGCCGACGTGTATGCATAGCCCCTGAGGCCGGCGGTGGAGGCCACGTTGACGATCCGGCCCCAACCGCGGGCCTGCATGCCGGGCATCAGGGTCCGCGCCAGTTCGAACGGGGCAAGCACGTTGACGGCCAGCAGCCGTTCGAAGTCCGCACGCGTGGTGCGTGCGAGCGGCGCGCTGTGGGCGAGGCCGGCGTTGTTCACCAGAATGTCGACGGGTCCGAAGCGGGCTTCGGCTTCGGCAATGGCGGCGGCCGATGCCGCCGGATCGCCCACATCGGCAACCACTGCGGTCACGTCGGCGCCGGTTTCGTTCGAGATGCGGTCGGCCTGGGCGTCGAGCCCTTCGCGCGAGCGCCCCAGGATCGTCACCCGGCGACCGGTCGCCGCGAGGGCACGCGCAATCGCGGCGCCGATCCCGCGGGATGCGCCGGTGACGAACGCGTGTCGTCGGATTTGGTGGCTTGGCATCCATCCCCCTGCGACCGGTGCGGCCGGAAGAGCGTACCGCCAGGCCGCGCAAGGGCAAGGTCGATCTCGGCCCGCCCCATCAATCGCCCGGGAGTGCCCGAAACCGGGTACTCCGTCCCGCGCCTTCTATCCTGCCCGCGTGGGCGGTTGGATAGGCGTGGGCTCGGGGGTCGGCGGAACATATTCCGGCGGCACACCCGGAAGAGGCGGATCCTCCGCCGGAAACGTGTCCGGCGGAGGAGGGGATTGCGGCTGCCCCGGGGTGGGGACGTCCGGAACGCCCGTCATGGTGTCCGTTTACTCCTGCACGTCCTGGGCGGTCTTGCTCACCGCGCGGCCGGCGGCCTGGGTGTCGCGGCCGAAGCCTTCGACCGTGTTGCACGCGCCAAGCGAGGTCGCCAGGAACAGGACCGCGGCGATTGCGGGCAGGATGCGACGGATCTTCATCACGATTCTCCTCGTCCTCATGCTCGTTACGAGCGATCGGACGGATAACGCGCCAGTCACGGTGGGGTTCCGGCGGGGCTCCGGCCCGTCCGCGATGGTACAGTGCCGCTGGAACCGTCCTGAAACCGGGTCGAGTTGTTTGATTTTTGCGAAGCTGATACCAATCTAATCAGTGCCCTTGCGGCGCTGGTGCGAGTAAAATCACAGCCCCGCCGTTCTTGAAGTCTCCGAGCAGCCCTTCAGTGACGAACCTGACCCCGACCACTCCTCCCGACATCACACCGGTGACGATCGAAGAGGAGATGCGCCGCTCGTATCTCGATTACGCCATGAGCGTGATCGTGAGCCGCGCCCTCCCGGATGTCCGTGACGGTCTGAAGCCGGTGCACCGCCGCATCCTCTACGCGATGAAGGAGGGCGGTTACGATTCGACGAAGCCTTACAAGAAGTCGGCCCGCATCGTCGGCGACGTGATGGGTAAGTACCACCCGCACGGCGACAGCGCGATCTATGACGCCATGGTCCGCATGGCGCAGGACTTCTCGATGCGCCTGCCGTTGATCGACGGCCAGGGCAACTTCGGCTCGATGGACGGCGACCCGGCCGCGGCCATGCGCTACACCGAGGCGCGCCTGGCGAAGGCGGCGGAAGCGCTGCTGGACGACATCGACAAGGACACCGTCGATTTCCAGCCGAACTACGACGAGTCCGACCGGGAGCCGATGGTCCTTCCGGCCCGCTACCCGAACCTGCTGGTCAACGGGGCCGGTGGCATCGCCGTCGGCATGGCGACGAACATCCCGACCCACAATCTGGCCGAGGTGATCGACGCCTGCTGCGCCTACATCGACAATCCCGACATCTCGGTCGAGGAGTTGATGGAGATCGTCCCCGGTCCGGACTTCCCGACCGGCGGCGTGATCCTGGGCAAGAGCGGCATCCGCTCGGCCTATCAGTCGGGCCGCGGCTCGCTGGTGATCCGGGGCAAGGTCCACATCGAGGAGGTCCGCAAGGACCGCTCCGCGATCGTGGTGAGCGAGGTGCCGTACCAGGTCAACAAGGCCAAGATGCTGGAGCGCATCGCCGAGTGCGTTCAGGAGAAGCTGGTCGAAGGCGTCTCGGAAATCCGTGACGAGAGCGACCGCGACGGCGTGCGCGTCGTCGTCGAACTCAAGCGCGACGCGGTTCCCGACGTTGTGCTGGCGCAGCTCTACCGGCACACCCAGCTTCAGACCAGCTTCGGCGTCAACATGCTGGCGCTGAACGGCGGCCGGCCCGAGGTGATGAACCTGCGCGACGTGGTGGCCGCGTTCGTGGCCTTCCGCGAGCAGGTGATCACGCGCCGGACCGAGTTCGAGCTGAACGAGGCCCGTGGCCGCGCCCACACCATGATCGGCTTGGCCGTCGCCGTGGCCAACCTGGACGAGATGATCCGCCTGATCCGCGAGGCGCCGGATCCGGCCGAGGCGCGGGCCCGGATGATGGCGCGGGAGTGGCCGGTCCACGACGTGGCCCCGCTGATCGAACTGGTGGACGAACCCGGGCGGCTGGTGAGCCCGTCGGGCACCTACCGGCTTTCCGAGGCCCAGGCCCGCGCGATCCTGGAGCTGCGCCTGCACCGCCTGACCGGTCTCGAGCGCGACAAGATCGCCGCCGACCTGCGCGAGATCGTCGAGCGGATCGCCTTCTACCTGGAGGTCCTGTCGAACCGGCCGAAGCTGCTGGGCATCCTGCGCGACGAGCTGGTCGAGGTGAAGGAGCGCTTCGGCACGCCGCGGCGCACCCAGCTCGAGGAGATGGAGTTCGAGGCCGACATCGAGGACCTGATCCAGCGCGAGGACATGGTCGTCACCGTCACCCACTCGGGCTACATCAAGCGCGTGCCGCTTTCGACCTTCCGGTCCCAGGCCCGTGGCGGCAAGGGGCGCAGCGGTATGGACCTGCGCGACGAGGATGCGGTCAGCGACCTCTTCGTGGTCAATACGCACACGCCCGTGCTGTTCTTCTCGACCCGCGGCATGGTTTACAAGCTGAAGTGCTGGCGCCTGCCGCTCGGCACGCCGCAGGCGCGCGGGAAGGCCCTGGTGAACCTGCTGCCCCTGACCCCCGGTGAGACCATCTCGACCGTCCTGGCGCTGCCCGAGGACGAGTCGACCTGGGGCCAGTTCGACGTCATCTTCGCCACCTCCAAGGGCAATGTCCGCCGCAACAAGCTGTCGGATTTCGCCAACATCCGCGCCAGCGGCCTGATCGCCATGAAGTTGGAGGAGGAGGGCGAGCGGCTGATCGCGGTTCGCCTGTGCTCGGAGGACCAGGACGTCCTGCTGGCGACCAGTGGCGGCCGGTGCATCCGCTTCCCGGTCACCGATGTGCGCGTGTTCTCGGGCCGCACCTCCACCGGCGTGCGCGGGATCAAGCTCGGTGGCGCGGACACCTGCATTTCCATGTGCGTGCTCAACCACATGGATGCGTCGCCGGACGAGCGGGCCGCCTATCTCCGCATGGCGAACGCATTGCGCCGTGCGGCGGGCGAGGAAGCCCAGAGCGACGAGACCCCCGATCCGGACCAGGAAGAATCGACCAACCAGATCTCGCTGAGCCCGGAGCGGTTCGCCCAGATGCAGGCGGCCGAGGAGTTCATCCTGACGGTGTCGGAGCGGGGCTACGGCAAGCGGACCTCGTCCTACGAATACCGGCTGGCCGGCCGCGGCGGGCAGGGCATCTGGAACATGGAGATGAACGGCCGCAACGGGGCCGTGGTCGCCTCGTTCCCGGTGGCGGCGGGGCACGACCTGATGCTGGTGTCCGACAGCGGCCAGATGATTCGCATGCCGGTGGACAGTGTGCGCATCGCCGGGCGCAAGACGCTGGGCGTGACCCTGTTCCGCGTGTCCGCGGACGAGCGTGTGGTATCCGCCACCCCGTTGGCCGAGGCGGCCGCGGGCGATGAAACGGTGGAAAAGTAGGCAACGGGTCAGGGCCGGGGGACTCTCATGGCGGATACAGGGCGTTATCGCATCGGGGTCTATCCCGGCACGTTCGACCCGATTACCAACGGCCACATGGACATCATCCAGCGCGCCACGCGCGTGGTGGATCATCTGATCGTCGGTGTGGCCCGCAATGCCGGCAAAGGCCCGCTCTTTTCCGTCGACGAGCGGGTCGAGCTGGTGCGGGACGAGATCAAGGCCCTGCACGAGAGCCGGGCCGACGGCGGCATCCGCATCGAAGTGCGCCCGTTCGACACGCTGCTCATGCACTTCGCCGTGGAGATGAACGCGACCGTGATCATCCGCGGCCTGCGTGCGGTCTCGGACTTCGAGTACGAATTCCAGATGGCCGGCATGAACCACCGGATGAACCCGAAGATCGAGACGGTCTTCCTGATGGCGTCGGACCGCCACCAGTTCATCTCCTCGCGATTCGTGAAGGAGATCGGGCAGTTGGGCGGCGACATCGGCCATTTCGTGTCCCCGCGCGTCATGAAACGGCTTCTTTCGCGCTTCAATCTGGACAAGGGGCAGGCCGGCTGACCGCCGGCCGCGCTTCTCGTTCGGGGCACCACTCGACGGGGTTGACCATCGCGCACGACCCGGCCATAAGGTGCGCCACCGCGGAGATCCCGTAGCTCAGCCGGTAGAGCAACTGACTTTTAATCAGTGGGTCCTGGGTTCGAGTCCCAGCGGGATCACCATACAAAAGGGGGGCCGGATTAGCGCCTCCACCCTTAAGAATTGCCCAACAAGCACCGAACAGGAAGCCGGGTCAGGGGCACTACCGGTTCGCGGATCCCTCCTTGTCTGTGGCGTTTTCCATAATTAATTGGGCCTGTTGAACCTCTTAGCGTCATTAGTGTCAATAGCGGGAGTCCCCCGGAACTGCTGGTTTAGCGGACCTGCTGCGGACAGAGAGTGGTTTTGCCAATAGGCGCGAATTCAAACCCGAAGATCCCGGAGTGGCCAGTGCGATCCTGGTGGCGGCCCGATGGGGCCGGGTTTATCGAGTCTGGAACGGTTCCAGGTAAAGACGCCTCGGCCTCGGTTCGGCGGCCCTGGCCGAGGTATTGCTGTTTCCGCGCCCCCTCCGGTACCCGGAGCTCTCCCCCGGAACTGTTTAGGAACTGCTACCGGACTGCCGGAGCAATGCGATCGAAGTGCGGCTGAACCGTTCCCACCGCCCAGCGATGGGAATAGTCGGGTCGCCAGATAGAAGTCCACGGTGGCGCGCTATGATCCGCCGATCCCTTCTCGGAACCGGTTCCGGACACGGATAGTCTGAACCCGCGGCCAGTCCCTTGCGCCGCCGGCGTGCGCGTTCCAAAACAAAATCGGCGCATTTTACGAACGGTCTATGCAGGCGCCGCACAAGCAGGGGGTAACCCACATCCCTTGAGGCCGCCCTCGTACCCCCGCGCACGGGGACGTGAGTGTTCCTCACGCCCATTTTCCCCGCCGGCCGGACCGCTTCCGCGTGTGCCCAGTTCCGATATCGAAATCCTTTTGCTGGTCTTCGCGCGTAGTGGTTGCAATTTCTCCCAGGAGACGGCCACTAAAACGAGAACACCCTAGGTTCCGTGCTCGGGATCAGCACCACCGGGATCCTGCAAGGGGATCCCCAGCTAGGTGTGATTCGATGCCCACCACAACCACATCGATGGGCGGCACTCGTCCTTTTTCTGCCTTATCATTAATTGGATTGCACGATCATTCGCAAGCTCACATTGAATATGCCGAATAGATAATAGACATGATAATATGAATTCCTCATCTTGTTATTTCATTGTGCTGTATGGGTGCCAGTTTGACTGGTTCACAAAATTTGTCGATGAATGTTAAGCTGAATGCCAGTGTAAATGAGCACCAGCGTATTGTATTTTATGGTATCTCATACTTGGAAATCGCTGGTTATGTATCGATCAATCAAATGACGGGGGAGCAAATGCTTACAAAATATGTCGTTTCAATCGTCGCAACTATGGCCATTCTGGGTTCAAGTTCAGCGAGATCACAAATAAATGCATCAATGAATGTGAGCGAGATCGTTGTGCAGATTGAAGATTTTACATTTAGACGCCCAGACGGGATATCTAGACTAGTGCCTAGGATCCCTGACATTTCTATAACAATCCCTCCATCACTTATTGGAGGGGAAGAGAATCTCTCTCAAACAATCGCGAGCAGAATTATATGCTTTCCTGGAGACCCGGAGGTCTGCTTCGGAATAAGCATAACCGCTGAACATGTTCAATCCATTTCGAACGCGGCCAATGCATCTTCTTCTCTGTGTTCTGCCGGTGGATTTTGCAGCAACTTCACAACATTTTATATGCACATGGATGAAAAAAGCATCCTGGTGGCCGCAGGACCTTCATTCACGGGAATGCAACTGGCGAGTTCCCTTGGGTGGGAGGTGTCTTGTACTGTTGGTATGTCTGGAGGTAGGAAGTAATGCCATAAGACCTATTTATTATAATGTGCAGGCATCCACGCCGGCTACGGCAAGGGCTAAACTGCCCCTCTGTCCTGTACGCGAAGGTGCCATCCAGGCTGCACATGATGGCGGATGCATCTGTTTAGCCCACCCATCTTGTATGGCATCTCAGTCGTGTGAGCGCGCAGGATTGCGCAGAAAGTGATCTAGTGAGGTTCTGTTCTCAAGGTGGCGTGGATGGATCGCGTCTGACCTGTTGAGGTCGGAATGGCGCAAGCGGAGATGACGGGGAGCTGCAGTTCCAGCGCCTCCTGGCACTGCGGCCCCCTGAACGACTCCGGATGGGCCGACCGGCGCGGGATCTGGCGAAAACAGTGCGGGCGATCTTATGGGGCAGCCGCACCGACGCGCCGTGGCGCAAGACCCGCGTCTTGAACCGGGTGCTCGACCCGGTCCAGACCGAAGCCGACGCCAGCGGCAAGTTGGACTGGACCCTGCACTAGGTGGACAGCACCATCGTGCGCGCACCCGCATGTGGCCGGCGCAAGCAAAAGGGAGCTGCGGGGGCAAGCAATCGGCGCGCGCAGGGACTTCTCGACCAAGATCCATGTGAGGCAAGATCCATGTGAGGGCGGTCCGGGGCGCCCGCCGCAACGGCCCGAGCGCCTAGTGGCCAATCGCCCCTACTCCAGCCAGGCGAACCGGATGTGACGCGGGATCGGCGTGGTCATCCCGCAGCCCAGGTCCCAGCCTCTGCGGACGTTAATGGGCTGAACCGTCGATTTCCCGGCCTAGTCCAACGGCATTGTTCGAACCCCACCACGACAACCTACCAGCGTCGAAGTAGTATCTTCTCGTGCCTACGGTTGCAGCCGACCACTGCACATCCTTGTCGTCCCTGATTTCAGCCGACGCCGCGCGCGTCCGCCTGCTGGAAAGGGTGAAGGCCCTGGACCTGCCCGACTGCTGGATCGGCGCCGGCTTTGTGCGGTCGGCGGTTTGGGATCATCTGCATGGCCGCGCACCGGCCGCCCCGGACGGCGACGTCGATGTGATCTGGTTTGACAGGACGCGGGCGGCCTCCGATATCGACCGCGAATTGGAGGCACGGCTGAATGGGATCGAGCCGTCCGTGGGCTGGTCGGTCAAGAACCAGGCGCGGATGCACCTGCGCAACGGTGACGAACCGTACACGTCGACGGCGGACGCCATGAGCCATTGGCCTGAAACGGCCACCGCCGTTGCCGTGCGTTTGACGGACAGCGGGATTGAAATCCTGGCCCCCTTCGGCCTGGACGATCTCTTTTCCCTGACTGTCCGACCAACGCCCGCGTTCTCCGGCAAGAGGTTGCCGATCCTCCAAGAGCGGATGCGGGAAAAACGCTGGTTGGAGCGCTGGCCCCGGCTGGTGCTGGCCAGCGGGTTCGCTGCGTAAATACGGCAACCGCGTTCCAAACCCAGCGCACGCAAGTTCGGACCGGAAGCGTTCTATCCGCCCCTCGGGCCGGTGGGGGTGCGCGGTTGCAGTGCGGGAGCCGGCGGCAAGGGACGGCCGGTCAGGACATCGATGCCCCGGGGGTTGAGCAGCGGATCGGGTCTCCGCACGCCGGTTTGGGGCACGATCGAGCGGAGCCTGCCGGGCGGGGCCGGTGCCGGATCCTGCGGGAATGGGGCCATCGTTACCGACTGGGCTCCGATAGGCGACAGTGGCGTCGGCCGGCGCTCCAGTCGCTCCAGCCGCGCCGTCAGCGCCTCTACCTGGCTATGCAGGGCGGCCACGTCGTCGGCCTGCGCCGAAACCTCCGCCGTCGGCGTTCGTCCCGGCGTCGTGCACGCGGCGGTCAAGGCAAGCAGCATGCCCGCCGCCGGTGCAAACCGAAACATCGTGCCCACCCGCATCCCGCCCCTCCCCGGAGGACCACGGGATACAAGGTTGCCGGCCTGCGCCGCGGTGTGCCAGTCCACATTGGTGGCGGCCTTCCGCATGGAAGGCCAGGGGCCGGGTCTGGCGGGGTAGGCGGTACGGTTCGCGCGATCAGTCCGTCGATCCACCGCAGAGGCGGCGCACCCGGCTCTGGATTCCGTGCAGGTGGCGGTCGCGGATGCCCAGTGCCGCTAGATGCTCGACGGTGTTGTCGAGGTATTCGCGGCAACTGCCCAGCGGGCCGGCGGCCTGGGCGATGGATGCGGCAACCTGCTCGTCCGTCAGCCGGCCGGCATAGCGCGGGTAGGCGTGGTTGATGGTGAAGGTGATCGCCCGCACTGGTCCGCCCGGCGTGCGGCACCCGACCCATCGGGGAACATAGGCGCCGCTGAGCATCTCGCGCCGCCAGAGCAGGTCGAGTTCGGTGGCCACCTCCGCCGCGGCGATCCGGTGGACGACGCCCCTGCACGAGCCGCCGGGCTCAAGGCCCAGCATGAGGCCGGGCGTTTCCAGTGTTCCACGGCCGAGCGGCGACCATAGGCAGAACCGTCGGTGCCATCCGATCAGAATCGCGGACCGGCTTTCGACCGTGTGCATCGCGGGATTCCAGATCAGGGACCCATAGCCGAAGACCCAGGCATCCTGGCCGCAGGGGTGTTCGGCTAGAATTCCGGCCAGGGATGCCGCCCGCTCGTCATCGGTGAGCAACCGTGTGGTCCGCGCGCCGTCCGTCTGCTCGAGCAGGCGCTTGAACGCGCCTTCGCGCAGGAGGTCACGGGTCAGCAATTCGGAGCCCTTTCGATTTCGGTCCCGGCAGGAACTTTCATTCCTATTTTGGCGAAGGATCGGCCCGGATCAACTCCCCCCGATCCCGCCTGTCCGCCGTCGGCCTATCAGGCGCCGGCGCTCGCGGCGGCCCTCCCGGTACCGCCACAATGCGAAGCGCACGCGGCCGGCGAGGTCCACCGCACCGCGTGCGATCTCGCGGGCGCTTTGGAACATCGGGATTTTCCGCTCGGGAACCGTCTCCGGGTCCAGGTCCAGACCGACCCCGACGATCTCCCCGTTCTGCACGTCACGGACCACCAGATCGACACCGCCAAGCGAAATGCGGTCGCCCACCTCGAAGGCACCGCCGAAGCGGCGGTTGAACAATCCGGCGATGGTCAATCCCCCTTCTCCCGACGGCAGTGGCAGGCCGTACATGTCCGCCAGGGTGGACACCGGCGTGTCCGGGCGCAGGGCAAGGTCGCCGAAGAAGGCGCGATCGGCCTCGGCGTATTCGCGCGCCGCCCCGAACAGCCGGTCCAGCATCGGCACCCGGGCCGGCGGGGCGAACAGGTAGACATGGTCGCCGCCCTGCAAAGGAACCGCGTCCGGCGCATGGAAAACCCGCCCATCCCGCACCAGCAGGGCAGGGCGGCCCCAATCCTCCAGCGGGCGGCCGGCGGCGGCAGGGCTATGGGGATCGACCGTGTATCCCACCAGTTCGTAATCGGCACGCCCCGGCAGGTCCAGCTCGACCCGGTCGACGGGTCCCAGGCGTGGCGGCACGATCAGGCGTAGCACCCGTGCCAACGGCCGTATCGTCCACCCCTGGAGGAGCAGCGAAACCAGGACAACCACGAAGGCGATGTTGAACAGTTGGCGGGATCCGGGGATGTCGGCCAGGATCGGTGCGATGGCCAGCAGGATGGAAACGGCGCCGCGCAGCCCGACCCAGGCGATGAAGGTGATCTCCGCCCTGCTGAAGCGGAATGGCATCAGGCACAGCCAAACCGCCGCGGGCCGTGCCAGGAAGATCAGAATCAAGGCCACGCCGACCGCGGGCAGGGCGATGTCCGCGAACTGGGATGGTGTGGCGAACAGGCCGAGGGTCAGGAACATGACGATCTGGCTCAGCCAGGTCAGCCCGTCGTGGAAGCGCCGCAGCATCTGGCTCGACGGGACCGGTGAGTTGCCGACCACCAGACCCGCGAGATAGGCCGCCAGAAACCCGCTTCCACCCACAACCAGTGTCGCCGCGCACAACGACAGCGCCATCGCCAGCGAGGCCACGGCATACAGACCGGCTTCCAGGCGCAACCGGTTCAGAACCTGGACGATCAGCCAGCCCCCCGCCAGACCCGCAACGGCGCCTATACCGGCCTGCTCGACCAATGAAAGCAGGACGGTCGCGGCGGAGGCGCCTGCCGGTTCCCGGATCAGGTCCAGGATGGCAAGGGTTACGAAGATGGCGATGGGATCGTTGCTGCCGGACTCGATTTCCAGCGTGGACCGGACGCGCTCGCGGATTGTGATTCCGCCGACCCGCAAAAGGAAGAACACGGCGGCGGCGTCCGTGGAGCTGATGATGGCGCCGAGGAGAAGGGACTCCAGCCAATCCAATCCCACCAGGAGCCGCACCGCGGTTCCGGCAATGGCGGTGGTGACAACCACGCCGAGGGTGGAGAGCAGGATCGCCGGCCGCCCGGCCAGGCGGAAGCTGGAGGCGTGCGTGTTGAAGCCGCTTTCAAACAGGATGACGGCCAACGCGACGCTGCCGACGACGTACGCCGCAGCCGCATTGTCGAACCGGATGGTTCCGATCCCGTCCTCGCCGGCAACCAAGCCGACACACAGGAACAGCAGCAGCAGCGGCGCCCCGATCCGGAACGAGATCAGGCTCGTCAGCACGCTCAGCAGCAGCAGGCCGGATCCGACCAGGATGCCTGTGTTCAACAGCTCGATCGCCACGGGCCTGTTTCCTCATCGGCCGCCTACGGCCGCTCACCTTCGAAGACGGTCCGAGAATAGCAACTGCGGGACCGGCCTCGAAACCGACTAAGCGTCGCGTCGTGGTTCGACGCGGATCGCCGTGAACCTTCCCGACCTTTCGCTGTTGCATATGTCACATCTGAGCACGACTGCGGAGTGACGATGATGCGTATTTCCGTGATCGCGGCTGGTCTCCTCCTGATTGGAACCGCCGCGTGCGAAAACTTGAGCGATCAACAGAATCGCGCTCTGGTCGGCGGCGGTATTGGTGCGACCGGCGGTGCTGCGGTCGGACACGTCACCGGGCTTGGTGCCGGAACGGGCGCCGTCCTTGGCGGCGGTGCCGGCGCGGCCACGGGTGCCTTGACGCAGCGTGGTGATGTGCCCGGCGAGCGGGCAGTCCGGCGGCGCCTTGGCAACTAGTCGTTAGGTTCGCGTCGCACGGGGCCTTGATGTTGGATGGGCTTGCCCGCCGGCCTCAGGGTCCCGTGCGGATTCCAAACACCGACAGTGCGTCGCGGAGTTCCGGAAGCGCCCGTTCAACGGCGGCTTCCCCCTCGTCGATCAATTCCGCCGCCCGGTCGAATTCCAGAAGCCCGATGTGGCCAATGCGCGGGGAGATGTGGACGTCGGGCGGATCACCGGCCAGACGCGACCGCGTGATGCGGTCCATGACGATTCCCATGGATCCAACCATGGTTCCGAAAATGCTCGGCTGATCCGGTTCGCGGCGGAACACACGCCGGGCCAACCCTTCGATCGGTGACATGGGCTCCGGCACGTCCTCCTCGCCATCCACGGGCAACAGGTCGAAGCCGGCGGCGGTCGGAATGGAGGTTCCGGGCTTTCGGACCTTGCCCAGGACGTCGGCGTTCAGGTTGACCGCGATCACCATCCGTGCGCCCAGTGCCCGGCAGACGCTGATCGGCACCGGATTGACCAGGGCGCCGTCCACCAGCCAGCGGCCGTTGCATTTGCAGGGCGGGAAGACGCCCGGAAGCGACATCGACGCGCGGATGGACTCGACCAACGGGCCCCGCGACATCCAGACCTCGTGACCGGAGACAAGGTCGGTGGCGACCGTCGCGAACGGTGTGCCGAGATCCTCGATGGTCTTGTTGCCGAGATGGGTCTTCAACTCGGCGATGAGGCGGTTGCCCCCGACGATGCCGCCGGACCGGAACTTGAAATCAAGGAAGCCGACGATCCGGCGCCGGTTCAGGGCCGTGGCCCATGTCTCCAGCGCCTCCAACTTCCCGGCGATCGCCACGCCCCCGACCACGGCGCCGATGGACGTGCCGGCGATGACATCCGGCTTGATCCCAAGGCGGTGCAGCGCCTTGATCGCACCGATGTGGGCCCAGCCCCTGGCCGCCCCACCACCAAGCGCGAGCCCGATCAGCGGCGGGTTCGAGAGCGCGTTCGACATGGCTCGCTCAGACCCCGGACCGACGGGTTAAGGTATTGAGACGGGACCCTGTCCCGCCTCCGCATCCCGGCCGATCGGAACCTTCGGGATGCGCATGGCGGAAACTCCTTCGGACGAGCCCTAGTTGAAGAGCGCGTCGATCGCCGATTGGTCCAGGGCCGGACCGGCGGCCGGGGCAGGCTCGGCCGCGGGCTTCGGAGCGGGCTTGGGGGCCGGCTCCTCCTTGGCCTTCGGTTTCGGGGGGGGCGCCACAGGCGTGGGCGTGGGAAACGCGCCGTCGCCATCGAACAGGCGGTCAACGTCGTCCTGCGAAACGCCTTGGCCTTCGAGTTGCGGTCCAGACAACAGATGCGCGTCCGGGCGGGTGTCCACGTTCTCGTCCGCCGGCACGAACATGGGATCCAGGCCCTCGATACCCCAGATCGAGATCATCGCCGCGACCCGCTGCTCGATGTAACGGAGCGCGTTGACCACCTTGGAGGTGCGCTGGCCGGTCAGATCCTGGAACGAACAGGCGGTGAAGACGTTGGTGACCTCGGCCTCGATCTCCGAGCAGATCTCCGCATCGGTTCCCAGGCGCCGAAGCTTTTCGGTCAGATCCATCAGGCGCTCGGCCGAATTCAGGATTTCCAGCGAAGCGCGTTCGGTCGAGGTGACGATGGCGTCCAGCTCGTTGGTCGCCGTGATGATCTTGTTGTTGCCGGTCTGGGTCTCATCGGCGGGGCGCAGGGCCGAGATCTCGCGCCGGGCCCGCTCGATGGAGGCTGCCATGTCCATCAATTCGCGCCGAAGCACGTCGATGTGGCCGTGCGCATCGATGATCCCGCCGCGGTCGGAAATCAGATCCCGCACCTGGCCGAGCATGGCACGGACCTCGTCGGAGGCGGCTCCCGTCGCACGCCGTGCGAAGCGCCTTAGAAACGCCCGCCCCTTGGCGGTGCGCGCAATGTTCTCCTCGATGAGGTCGAACTCTTCATCGGACAGGTCGGCAGGCCGGTGCACGGCATCAGCCTCCGATAACCGACTGGATTTTCTGCTTCAGCGTCTCGGCGTTGAAGGGCTTCACGATGTAGTTGTTCACACCGGCTTGCTTCGCCGCGACCACGTTCTCGGTCTTGCTTTCGGCCGTCACCATGATGAACGGCAGATCCTTCAACTGGGCGTCGGCCCGGACTTCCTTGAGGAGCTGGAGGCCGGTCATCGGCTCCATGTTCCAGTCGGAGATGACGAGGCCGAACTTGCCGTCCGCACGCAGCTTCTGCAGCGCGCTCGCACCGTCGGCCGCCTCGTCCACATCGTTGAAGCCGATCTGGGTCAGCAGGTTCCGGATGATCCGGCGCATCGTAGCGTAGTCGTCGACGACGAGAACCTTCATGCTCATCCGACACTCCCAAGCGGTCCGGAGGGACCTTTTGCAGTGGCGGCTTCGGCCGCCGCAGTTGACCCGGGCGCAGCACGATTGCGCATCCGGAGGTAGGTATCACCAGACGGGTTAAACCATATCATCAGGTTTCGTCGCAAGTGTACGGCGGCTTCCTTACGCAACCATTAAATCCGCGGGCGTGCCGGCCCAATCGGGGGCGCAAGGGAGGTTGGCAACGGGCATGGCGTCTGCCAAAGAGCGCGGCGGCCTGGATCCGAGGTGGCGGGCCTCGCGTGAGGGACGGTGAATGACGATGCGGCTCCTTGTGGTGCAGAACCATGGCCAGGACGGCCCCGGCATCCTGGGCGAGCGGCTCCACGCACGCGGCGCCCAACTCGACCTGGTGTTGCCCGCCGATGGTGGCGTGTTGCCGGACTCTGACCGGGACCACGATGGAGCCATCGTGCTGGGCGGGCCGCAAAGCGCCATGGACGATGCGGGCTTTCCCCATGTCCCGCACCTCCTGGGCTTGTTGCGCGCCTTCGCCGCCGCCGACAAACCGGTGCTCGGCATCTGCCTTGGGGCCCAGTACATGGCACGGGCCCATGCCGCGCCGGGCAACACACGGCCGGTCTACCCGAATCACGTGGTGGAGGTGGGGTTCCGTCCTCCCATCCGGTTCACGCGCGAGGCGGCAGCGGATCCGTTGCTGGGCCATGCGCCGGGCGAGCTGCACCTGATGCATTGGCATCACGACACGCTGGATCTGCCCCCCGGTGCCGTGCGTCTCGCGTGGTCGGAACATTGCGCCGTCCAGGCCTACCGCTTGGGCCGGACGCAATACGGGGTGCAGTTTCACCCGGAGGTCACCCGGGAAATGGTCACCGACTGGATCACGACCCACGAGGGCGACATCGACACGGACTATCCGGGGCTAAGGCACCGGATCGGGCCTGAACTGGACGCCCATATCGATGCGGCAAACGCCTTTTGCCGGGCGCTCGCCGACCGTTTCCTGGAGTTGGCCAGCCGCTGACGTACGATCCGGCGGCATGTCAGGACGGAGTGCGTCGAAGCTGCAAGATCGCGGGCCTGAGCAATGCCAAAGGCGCCAGCAGCCCACCAACGACACCGATCCACACGGCAGCGGCGATGCCGATCCGGTCGGCCAGCACCCCAGCCAAAAGGGTTCCAACCGGGAGCAGAAGGCCGGCCGCCACATGATAGGTTGCGTTCACCCGGCCAAGTATCTCCGTCGGCAACAGCGTCTGGCGAAGGCTGACGGCGTGGATCAGGAATGCCACAAGGAATCCGTCGCCCAGGAACTGGTGCAGCACCAGGAAGGGGATCTGAAAAGCCCCGGCCTCCGCTGCGGCGGGAATCAACAGGCTCCCCGCCTGCCCCAGTGCCAGTGCCAGGATCATCGCCGGGCCCAGTCCGAAAATCCGGTCCATGTGCCGGGCGATGAGGCTTCCGCATAGGGCGCCGCCCCCGCCGACCCCGATGATCACGCCGACGGTGCCCGCATCCAGCCCGAGCGTGCGCAGGGTGTAGAGCATGTAGAGGGCGAAGAAGAACCCGCCGAAGAACGTCTGCAGGGCCAAGGCGGCAAAGGTCGGTCCGACGACCGGATGCCGTAATCCCTGGATCCAACCGACCCGCAGATCATCGACCAGCCGGGCGAGCACCCCGCGGGCCTCGCTCTGCGGCGCGAGGATCTCCCGCGCACGGATTCGGGCCAGCAGCGCCGCCGACCAGACAAAGGACAGCGCATCCAGCAGCAACGTGACGGGAGCCGTCACGACCTGGATGAGAATACCGGCCAGCGCCGGACCCGTGATTTCCGCCGTCGCATCGGTTGCCTCGATCCGGGCATTCGCCGCCACCAGCTGGTCCTTGCCGACGAGCGTGGGCAGAAACGCGTTGTCGGCGATCTGGAACAGGGTGGTGGCCGCACCGGCCGCGGCGGCAACCAGATAGAGGTGCTCCAGCGACAAGCCGTCCAGCCAGGCGGCGACGGGAATCGACGCGACCAGGATCGCCCGCACCAGATCGGCCCAGATCAAAAGGGTGCGCTTGCGGGTCCGGTCCACGAACCCACCCGCGCAAAGCCCGACCAATACGCCCGGCATGACGCTGAGCGCCGCCAGCCATGCCACATCCCGCGCATCCCCGCCAAGGGTCAGGATGGCGATCACCGGCAGGGCCGTCCGGGTAAAGCGGCTTCCCAGTGCGCTGACGGCCTGAGCCGCCCAGAGCCGCGTGAAATCGGGATTGATCCGTAAACCGGCGGCAGAGCGGGAGGTCATCCGAAATCCTTGGTACCAGAGAAGGGCATTGGTGAGCCTTACCCCGACTACGGGGGGCACTGGGCTTTAAAGGCGGACACCGCCCGCCGGACAGGTTTCGGCCGGAACCGTGATTCTCTGGCTACGGCGCGCCGCGGTCAGCGGCACCCGCAATGACGATTTCACCATCCTCCTTCGTGAAGGAGGCCGGCCGCCGGTCCAGAAGATCCAATACGACTTCCGATGGCCGGCATAGCTTCACGCCCTTCGGCGTAACGACGATCGGCCGGTTCACCAGGATCGGATGTGCCACCATTGCGTCGAGAAGCTCGTCGTCGCCAACGCCTGGATCGAGCAGACCGAGTTCGGCGGCCGGCGTTCCCTTCCCGCGAAGCGCCTCGCGCGGCCGGATACCCATTCGACCGAAGAGTTCTTCGAGCTGCGGACGCGTCCAGCCCACTTCAAGGTAGTTCACGACGGTCGGCGCATAACCCGCCGCCTCGATCATGGCCAGGACGTTGCGGGACGTACCGCAGGCCGGGTTGTGGTAGGTGAGGATCGGGAAATCGTCGGTCATGATGCGGTCCGCTCCTTGAGAAGCCAGCCGGCCAGAACACCGCCGGCCAGGGCACCGGCGAGTTGGGCGGCGATGAAAGCCGGCACCGATCCAGGCGCGATTCCGGCGAAGGTGTCCGACAGCGCCCGCGCGACGGTCACGGCCGGGTTGGCGAACGAGGTCGACGCCGTGAACCAGTAGGCCGAGGTGATGTAGAGCCCGACGATCAGCGGCGTCGCATCGGGCCGGAACCTTACCGAGCAAAGGATGGTCGCGACGAGGCCGAACGTCGCGACGAATTCCGAGAGCACCTGGGCTGGCCCGTCGCGCAGCTTGACCGACAGCTGAAGGATCGGCTCGGCGAACATGGCGTGGGCAACCCAGACGCCGACAACCGCGCCGACCCCTTGGGCGAGTACGTAGCCGAAGGCAAGCCGCCCGGCGATCTCGCGCCGGATGGCAAAGACCAGCGTCACCGCGGGATTGAAGTGCGCCCCCGAAACCGGGCCTAAGATGGTGATCAGCACCATCAGGCCGGCGCCGGTGGCGAGGGTGTTGCCGAGCAGGGCGAGGGCGGCATTGCCGCCAGCCAGCCGCTCGCCCATGACCCCGGAGCCGATGACGATCGACAGCAGCAGCGCCGTTCCCAACGCCTCGGCAACGAGACGGCGCCTAACGCCCAAGGGGAACAGCGGTGGTTCCAGACTGGCGTCCTGCACATCAGCCCCCTTCGGATTGGTCGCAGCAGGTGGCGAGGCTTGCCGCCCGGGCCAGGGGGCGCAGACCTCCGGATGGCCATGGCAGCAGTCCTCCATGAGATGAAGGAGCAGGGCGCTCATGGCGCCGTAGTCGGCGGCATAGATGATCGACCGGCCGTCGCGCCAACTGGTCACCAAACCGGCATTGGCAAGCACCGCCAGTTGGGCGGACAGCGTGTTCGGGGGGATCGCCAATGTCCTGGCGATCTCGCCGGCCGCCAGCCCATCACGGCCGGCCTTGATCAGCAAGCGGAAGACAGCCAACCGGTTGCCTTGGGCAAGAGCGGACAGGCGTTTGACGGCAAGGGTGGGTTCCATATTTCAACGATTGATGAAATAACGAGATGTGTCAACGGTGATCCCTGCCGCGAGCAGCCCGTACCGTGTCGTGCCCTCCGCAGGCTCATAGGCTGGTGAGCAACCGACCCGGCACAGTGGTTTCAGCCCGCGGGTTCTCCGGCCGCATGAAATGCTGCAAGCGCCTCGGGCGTGTCCAGGTCCACCAGCGGGGCATCCCCGTCCACCGGAACCTCGCACACCAGATCCGCATGCGCGCCGATCAGGTGGCGCGCACCGACGTCGCCTTCGACCGCCGCCATTTCCAGGAAGAACCGGCGGTCCCACAGCACGGGGTTCCCGCGCTTGCCCTCGACGGTCGGAACGCAGATCGCGCGGCCCTCGGTCGGGTTGTAAGCGGCGATCAGCCGGTTCAGCAGGTCCGGGCCGACTTTCGGCATGTCGCCCAGCTGCACGATCACGGCATCGGCCTCGGCGGGCACGCGGGCAAGTCCGGCACGCAGCGAGGAACTGAGGCCGGCGGCGAATTCGGGGTTGGGGACGAGGGTCACATCCCGGCCTGCCAAGGCGGAGGCCACGTCGTCGCCCTGATGCCCCGTCACCACCACGACCGGCGCGGCCTGGGATCGCAGTGCGGCATCGACCGCATGGACGAGCATGGGCTGCCCCTCGACCTCGACCAGCAGCTTGTTCGGTCCGCCCATCCGCGTCGAACGGCCCGCGGCCAGGACCAGGGCGGCCACCCTGGGGGCTCCGGTATGGGCAGGCGCCGGTCCCGGCGACGCCTGGGCGCGGGGCAGGGGGCGGCTGGGGATCTCCGCCAGCAGGCCGCCCACGCCCATCCGCATGATGTCGGCCCGGGTGACCGGCACGTCGGCCATCAGCCGTTGCAGAACCCAGTCGAAACCGTTGAGCTTCGGCGAGCGGGCGCACCCCGGCAGCCCCAGCACCGGGACCTCGCCAAGGCGCGCCACCAGCAGCAGGTTCCCGGGATCCACCGGCATCCCGAAATGCTCGACCCGGCCACCGGCCTGCTCGATGCCGGCCGGCAGCACGTCGCGACGGTCGGCGATGGCCGATGCCCCGGCCACCAGGATCAGGCCGGCGCCCTCGTCCCGCAGCGCCTCGACGGCCGCGGCAACCTCCGCGGCCGTGTGCGCGGTCCGCCGGTCGGGCAGCAACGTACCCTCGACCGTGACCAAACGTTCGCGGGTGGCCTCCACGGTCTTGTCCAGCACACTGTCCTTCATGCCCGGCAGGCGTGTCTGGACAAGCCCGACCCGGCGCCCGCGGAACGGCCGAAGTGCGACCAGGGGACCACCCTCCGCCACCATCCGTTCGACCGCCTCCACCGCCTTGGACGGGGCGGCGAAGGGGATGATCTTGACGGTCGCCGCCATCTGCCGCGCCTCCAGGGGCGCATAGGCCGGGAGCGTGGCGACGGTCACGGCCTCGTTCAACAGGTTCAGGCGGTCGAGCCGGTCCACATCGACCCACAGCAGGCCCCGCGCCGCAGCGAACAGGTTGACCCGGCCGGTGAAGGCCGCGCCCCGGCTCAAGCCGGGCCCGGCAATGGCGGCGGCAATCCGGTCGGCGGCCTCGTCCTCCGCGACATCGCCGTCCTCGAGCTTCGCCGCAACGACATCGGCGACGCCCGCCGTCCGCAGGGCGGCCACATCCGACGCGCTGAGCCGGCGGCCCTTCTTGAACGCAAGCCCGCCCAGCTTCAGGGAGTGGGCCAGGATCGCCCCTTCGGCCTCGTCCAGGGAGAGGGTTCCGAACCTCATGCCGGCCTCACCCGTGCGCCTTGGCGCCGGCGCGCAGGACCTGCGTGATCTGCGCCAGGATGGAAACCGCGATCTCCGCCGGGCTGACGGCTTCGATGGGCAGGCCCACCGGCCCGTGAATACGCCCGATCTCCGCCGGTGCTAATCCGGCCGCGGTCAGGCGTTCGACCCGCCGGGCATGGGTCTTCCGGCTGCCCAGCGCGCCGACGTAGAAGGCCGGCGAGCGGACGGCCACGATCAGCGCCGGATCGTCCAACTTGGGATCATGGGTCAGGGTCACGACCGCGGTGCGGATGTCCGGGTTCAGGGCGGTGAGCGCCTCGTCCGGCCACCCGGTCGAAACCGCCACGCCGGGAAACCGCTCGTCGCTGGCAAAGGCGCGCCGCGGATCGACCACCGTCACGTCGTACCCTGCGACAACCGCCATCGACACCAACGGCTGGGCGATGTGGACCGCGCCAACGACGATGAGACGGAGCGGCGGGTTGTGGACATGCACGAAGGCACGGCCGCCGCCGCTCTCGACCATACCGCTCTGGTCCGCCTTGAGCCGCCGGCGGGCCTCGGCGAGCAGTTCGCGTGCCGGCTCGAAGTCGCCGTGCACGGCGTCCTCGAACACCAGGGTCGCCAACCCGGTCTGCAGGTCCGTGACCTGGGCGACGGGGCGCTTGGCGGCACGGGCGGCCAGCAACCGGTCGAGAAGGGCGCGCTTCATGCCACCGGCTCGACATAGACCTGGACGCGCCCGCCGCAGGCCAACCCGACCTCCCAGGCCATCTCGTCGGTGACGCCGAACTCCAGCATGCGCGGTTCGCCGTCGTCCATCGTCTTCACCGCCTCGTGGACGACGGCGCCTTCGATGCAGCCGCCGGACACCGATCCGGCCATGCGCCCGTCCCGGTCCACCACCATCTGGCTGCCCACCGGGCGCGGGGACGAGCCCCAGGTCGACACGACCGTGGCGATGGCCACCTTGCGCCCTTCGGCGAGCCATGCCATGGCCTGTTCCAATTCCGGCACCGGTTTCATGCGACCTCCCTCAGCCATCGCACCATGCCTTCGTGCCGGCGCGGTCCCTCCACCGCCAGCAGGCGCGCCAGATCCTCCAGGCTGTCCAGGCTGTGGGCCGACCGGAAATCGTCCACATGGGGCAGCATGGCGCGGATGCCCGAGGATTTCGGGGCGAACCCTTCCCAGCGCAACAACGGGTTCAGCCAGATCAACCGCCGGCAGCTCTTGTGCAGCCGTTCCATTTCGGCGGCGAGGCCGGCACCGGCATCCCGGTCCAGGCCGTCGGTGATCAAAAGGACCACCGGCCCCTGGCCCAGCACCCGGCGCGACCACAAGCGGTTGAACTCCGCCAGGCAGGCGCCGATCCGCGTCCCGCCGGACCAGTCCTTGACCTGGGTCCCGATCCTCGCCAGCGCCACATCCACGTCCTTGTTCCGCAAGGCCCGGGTCACATTGGTCAGCCGTGTACCGAACAGGAAGGTGTGGACCCGGTTCCGGTCGTTGGTCACCGCGTGCAGAAAATGCAGCAGCATCCGGGAATAGCGGCTCATCGAGCCGGAGATGTCGCACAGGACCACAAGGGGCGGATGCCGTGTGCGCCGCCGCCGCCGCTCCAGCGCAACCGCCTGCCCCCCGCCACGCACACTGCGCCGCATGGTGGCGCGCAGGTCGACCCTGGGCCCGTTGGGGTCGCGCATGAGGCGGCGTGTGGGGACCGCCGTGACCGGAAGCCGCATGCGTGCGATGACGGCCTTGGCGCGGGCGATCTCCTCCGCGCTCATCTGCTCGAAGTCCATGCTGCGCAGCTGCTCCCGCCCGGACCAGGTGAAGGCGGCGTCAACCTCCGCCTCGTCCGTCTCCCGCGGGCGCTGCGCCTCGGCCTGACCGGGGCGCTTCTCGGGCGTCATGGCGTCGGCGACGCGCCGGTTCAGCTTGTTGTCGTCGGGCGTCTGGGTCCCCGGCGTTGGCGGCAGGACCACCGACAGCATCCGTTCCAGAAGGTGCGGATTGCGCCAGAACACATGGAACGCCTGGTCGAAGATCTCGCGCTGATCCCGCCGGTTCACGAACACCGCATGCAGTGCCCAATAGAAATCCTCCCGCGTGCCGACGCCCGCGGCTTCCACCGCCTCCACCGCCCGCAGGATCTTGGCCGGACCGACCGGCAGGCCGGCGCGCCGCAGCACGCGGCCGAATTGCACGATGTTGCGGGCGAGCCGGCCCTCGCCCGCGGCCGTCTCCGGCAGGACGGTCACGGTCGGCGGACCGAGGCCAGCTCCTGCTGCACCTCGGCCAGGATGCGGGCGGCCTCGCTGCCGCGGATGCGGGCGATGTCGTCCTGGTATTTCAGCAGGGTGCCCAGCGTATCGTCGATGATGCCGGGCTCCAGCTCCATCCGGTCGAGCTGGGTCAGCGCATGGGCCCAGTCGATCGTCTCGGCCACGCCCGGCGCCTTGAACAGGTCCATGTCCCGCAGGTGGCGGACGAACCGCACCACCTGTGCCGAAAGGCGGGCGTCGGCTCCCGGTGCCTTGAGTTGCAGGATCTCGAACTCCCGCTCGGGAGTTGGGAAATCGACCCAGTGGTAGAAGCAGCGCCGCTTCAGCGCGTCGTGGATCTCGCGCGTGCGGTTGGAGGTGATGATGACCAGGGGCGGCTCCGCCGCCTGCACCGTCCCCATCTCGGGGATGGTGATCTGGTAATCCGACAGCACCTCCAGCAGGAAGGCTTCGAACGGCTCGTCGGTGCGGTCCAACTCGTCGATCAGCAGGACCGGCGGGCCACCCGCATGGGGCTCCAGGGCCTGCAGCAGCGGACGCCGGATCAGGAACCGCTCGGAGAAGATGTCGGTGGCGAGCGTGTCCCGGTCCACGCCGCCCGCGGCCTCGGCCAAGCGGATCTCGACCATCTGCCGGGCATAATTCCACTCGTACACCGCCGAGGCCACATCCAGGCCTTCGTAACATTGCATCCGCACCAGATCCCGGCCCAGCGTCGTGCCCAGGACCTTTGCGATCTCGGTCTTGCCGACGCCGGCCTCGCCCTCCAGGAACAGCGGCCGCCTCAGCTTCAACGCCAGGAACAGGGCGGTGGACAGGGCCCGGTCGGGCACGTAGTCGCCGCGCCGGAGGAGGGCCGCGGTCGCGTCGACGGAGGCGGGCAGGGCGTTCACGATGGTCATGCCGGAAACCGGGCTGCGGCGGAAAAGGAAACGGGGAGGTGCAGGTGCACACCTCCCCGCGGGAACAGGATCGGCGCCGCCTCAGCCCGCCGCTTCGACGGCCCGCTTGGTCATGACCCTGACCAGATGGGCGCGGTACTCGGACGAGGCGTGAAGATCGCTGTTCATTTCGGACGGATCGACCGCCAGGCCGTCCACCGCGGACGGGTTCCAGCTGGACGAAAGCGCCTGTTCGGCCTCCGTCCAACGGTAGGCGCAGGGCGCAGCCCCCGTGACGCCCACCCGGACCTGGCCGCCGGTCCTGGCAACCATCACCCCAACGACAGCGTACCGGCTGGCGGGGTGGCGGAACTTCTCATAGGCCGCCTTGTCGGCCTTCGGGAAGCGGACGGCCGTGATGATCTCGCCGGGTTCCAGGGCGGTTTCGAACATCCCGAGGAGGAAGTCGTCGGCGGCGATGGTGCGGGTGTTTGTGTGCACGGTCGCATTCAACGCCAGGACCGCCGCGGGATAGTCGGCGGCCGGATCGTTGTTGGCGAGGGAGCCACCGATGGTGCCACGGGCGCGCACCTGCGGGTCGCCGATCTTCCCGGCCAGTTCGGCCAAGCCGGGGATCATCCGGCGCACGACATCCGAGGCGGTCACCTCGGCGTGGGTCGCCATGGCGCCGACGACGACCGCGCCGCCCTCTTCCCGGATGCCCTTCAACTCGGCGACACGGCCAAGGTCGATGACGTCCGACGGCCTGGCGAGACGCTGCTTGAGGGTCGGGATGTAGGTTTGGCCCCCCGCCAACAGCTTGCCGTCCTCCGCCTTCGACAGAAGGGCGGTGACCTCGGCCAGCGACGAGGGCCTGTGGTATTCGAACGCGTACATGGTCCGGGCCTCCGGTCAGGCGGTGGCGTGAATGGCCCGCCACACCTTTTCAGGCGTGGCCGGCATCTGGATCGGCTTGCCGATGGCATCGGTGATGGCGTTCATCACCGCCGCGGGTGCCGCAATGGCGCCGGCCTCGCCGCAGCCCTTCGCCCCCAACGGGTTGTGGGGGCAGGGGGTCTCGACCAAGCCCACCTTGATCTGCGGCAGGGTGACCGCGCGCGGCATCGCGTAGTCCATGTAGGACCCCGTCAACAACTGGCCGCTGCCCGGGTCGTACACGCACCCTTCCAGCAAGGCCTGCCCGACGCCCTGGGCGATGCCGCCGTGCACCTGTCCCTCGACGATCATCGGGTTGATGATCTTTCCGAAATCGTCGACGGCCGTGAAGCTGACGATCTCGGTCTCGCCCGTGTCGGGGTTGATTTCGACTTCGCAGACCTGGGTGCCCGACGGGAACGTGAAGTTCGACGGGTCGTAGAAGGCGCTTTCCTCGAACCCGGGCTCCAGGCCGGCGGGGTAGTTGTGCGGCACATAGGCGGTGAACGCGATCTCCTGGATCGTCTTCGACCGGTCGGTGCCGACAACGGTGAACCTGCCGTCCTTGAACTCGATGTCGCCTTCCGCCGCTTCCAGCAGATGGGCGGCGATCTTACGACCCTTGTCGATCAGCTTTTCGCATGCCTTGACGATGGCGGAGCCACCGACCGCGAGCGAACGCGAACCGTAGGTGCCCATGCCGAAGGGTGTCTTCTCGGTGTCGCCGTGGATCACCTCGACCTGATCGGCCGGCACGCCCAGGTATGTGGACAGGAGCTGAGCGAAGGTGGTCTCGTGCCCCTGGCCGTGGCTGTGCGAGCCGGTGTACAGCAGCACGTTGCCGGTCGGATTGAAGCGGACCTTGGCGCTTTCCCAAAGGCCCACGCCGGCGCCCAACGAGCCGACGGCGGCCGACGGGGCGAGGCCGCACGCCTCGATATAGCTGGAAAAGCCGATGCCGCGGAGCTTGCCGCGCGCCGCCGCTTCGGCCTTGCGGGCCTGGAAGCCGGCGTAGTCCGCGATGCGGCATGCCTCGTCGATGCACTTCTCGTACTGGCCGCTGTCGTAGGTCATGATGACCGGCGTCTGGTACGGGAAGGCGTCCGGCGGAATGAAGTTCTTCTTCCGGAACGCGACCGGATCCATGCCCAGCTCGCGCGCCGCCGTCTCGACGATCCGCTCGACGACATAGGTCGCCTCGGGCCGGCCGGCGCCGCGGTATGCGTCGACCGGAGCCGTGTGGGTGTAGACGCCGTCCACCTCGGCATAGATCGCCGGGATCCGGTACTGCCCGGACAGCAGCGGCGCATAGAGGTAGGTGGGCACGCACGAGGCGAAGGTGGACAGGTAGGCGCCCAGGTTCGCCGTGGTGTGGACCCGAAGCCCGCGGATGGTGCCGTCCCGGTCCACCGCCAATTCGGCCGTCGTCACGTGGTCGCGGCCGTGCGCGTCGCACAGGAAGCTTTCCGACCGCTCGGCGACCCACTTGACCGGCCGGCCGATTTGCCGCGCGGCCCAGAGACAGACCACCTCCTCGGCGTAGATGAAGATCTTGGACCCGAAACCGCCGCCCACGTCGGGGGCGATGACGCGCAGCTTGTGCTCGGGCGCGATGCCGTTGAAGGCCGAAATGACCAGCCGGGCCACGTGCGGGTTCTGGCTGGTCGTGTAGAGCGTCAACTGGTCGGTGCCGCTGTCGTACTCGCCGATGGCGGCTCGCGGTTCGATCGCGTTGGGGATCAGCCGGTTGTTCACCAGCTCGACCCGGGTGACATGCTCGGCCTGCGCGAAGGCGGCGTCGGTCGCGGCCTTGTCGCCGAGCGACCACTCGTAGCAGGTGTTCCGCGGGATTTCGTCGTGGACGAGCGGGGCGCCCGGTGCGCGTGCCTTGGCGGTTTCCACGACCGCCGGCAACGGTTCGTAGTCGACCTCGACAAGTTCCGCCGCGTCCTTCGCCTGCGCGTGGCTTTCGGCGATCACGATGGCCACGTGGTCGCCCACGTAGCGGACCTTGTCCTCGGCCAGCGGACGGTGCGAGCCGGCGTTCATCGGCGTGCCGTCCTTGGAATGGATCATCCAGCCGCAGATCAGGCCGCCGATCGCCTTCGTGTCGGCGCCGGTGAACACCGCCACCACACCGGGGGCCGCCAGGGCCGCCGTCGTGTCGATCCCGCGGATCCGGGCATGGGCGTGGGGCGAGCGGACGAAATACGCGTGCAGCTGCCCCTGGCGATTGAAATCGTCGGTGTACCGGCCCTTGCCGGTCAGGAAACGTTGGTCCTCCTTGCGGCGCAGTGAAGCGCCGATGCCATCCAAGGGTGCCATTTCGCGTGTCCTCCCCGCATCGTCTTATCGTTCGTTGTTCTTATCGTTCGTTATTCGGCGGCCTTCGCCTTGGGGGTCTGCATGGCCGTCGCCCCCGCCAGCACCGCCTTGACGATGTTGTGGTAGCCCGTGCAGCGGCACAGGTTGCCCTCCAGCCCGTCGCGCACGGCGTGTTCGGTCAGCCCGTCGGGATGGCGGTTGACCAGATCGACGGCGCTCATGACCATGCCGGGCGTGCAGAAGCCGCATTGGAGCGCGTGGTGCTCGCGGAAGGCGGCCTGCATGGGGTGCAGCGTGCCGTCCGGGGCCGCCAGCCCCTCGATGGTGGTGACCGTGGCGCCGTCGGCCTGGGCGGCGAACAGGGTGCACGACTTCACCGACCGGCCATCCACATGGACGACGCAGGCACCGCACTGGCTGGTGTCGCACCCGACATGGGTGCCCGTCAGGCCGAGCTGTTCGCGCAGGAACTGGACGAGCAGCGTCCGGCCCTCGACCGTTTTCGAGACCGGCTTGCCGTTCACCGTCATGGTCACGGTTAGGGACACGCGTACCTCCCTGATTTCGTTCGTTGGTCCGGCGCCGGCGGCTGCCACGCACGTCCACGTTTGATTGATGGGTCCTATGTCCGAAATCGAGGCTAGGCGGCCGGCGCGGGGCGGTCAAGCCGCCGAGGCTGCCCCTTCCGGTCTGCCACGCCACAACCCCTGGCCACAACCTTCGGTTAGTCAAACCACCAGCAGCAGAACCACCGCCACCGCAACCACGAGCCCCCCGATCCAGACCACGGGCGACACACCGCCGGAGCGGTCCTCCATGGTCGCCGCACCGACGGCGGACGACCCGGGTGCGGGGGACGGTTCCGGTGCCGCCTCGACCGCGGCGGCCATGGTGCCGGGCGGCGCCCCGTCGATGGCCGCGGCGGCCGCGACCACCGCCGGGTCGGCGGTCGGTTCGGCATCGGCACCGGCTTCCGCCGGTGCCGTGCCCGCGGCCGTTGGTCCAGCAACCACATTGGCGAAGCGGGTGAAGAAGTCGTCGGCCATCTTCTTGGCCGTGCCCTGGATCAGGCGCGAACCGATCTGCGCGAGCTTGCCGCCCACCTGCGCCTCGGCGTTGTAGCGCAGGACGGTGGCATCGGGGCCGTCCTCGACCAGGGCGACCGCGGCCCCGCCCTTGGCGAAACCCGCAGCCCCGCCGGTTCCCTCGCCGCTGATCCGATAGCCCGCGGGCGGGTCGAGGTCCGACAGGGTGACCTTGCCGGAAAAGGTGGCCGAGACGGGACCGACCTTCGCCCGCACCTTCGCGGTCAGCTCGGTGTCGGAGACCTTCTCCAGGCTTTCGCAACCGGCGATGCACTGGCGCAGCACGTCCGGGTCGTTGAGCGCCGCCCACACGCGTTCGCGGGGCGCCGGAATCCGGTATTCGCCCGTCAAGTCCATGGCCAGTTCCTCCGCCGTCGCTGTTCGTTGCGTGTTTCCATGACGGTATGGGACGTCCCACGTCCGGGCAAGCAGGCTGTCCGAACCGCACCGGCCCTTCCGCCCACCTCCGGCAAGGAAAGGGCAGGGTCTAGATTCTGTTTCGAATGCGGAAGGCTCTCACGCTATTAGATCAATAGCAGAATGCCGGGCGAACCGGTCCGCCAGCCCCTCGGCGCCCGTTCGGCCCCGTGCATGGCGATAAGAACAACGTCTTCGGGAGGGAAGAAACGTGAGCACCAAAACAACGAGCGCACCGGTGGGCGCATCGCGCCGCACCGTGCTTGCAGCGGGTGCGGCCGCCGCCGCGGCCATTGCGATGCCGGCCGTGGTGTCGGCGCAGTCCAGGCTGCGGCTGACCATCGTGACGGGCGGCACCGGGGGCGTCTTCTATCCTTATGGCGGCGGCTTGGCGAAAGTCCTGTCCGAGAAGGTGCCGAACGTGCAGGCGACCGCCCAGGTGACGGGCGGCTCTGTGGACAATGTGAAACTCCTCCACACCGGCGACGCGGACATCGGGTTCGCGACGCTCGATTCCGCCTACGACGGCTTCACGGGCACGGCGGCGTACCAGTCGGAAGGAAAGCAGGACGTGCGCGTCCTTGCGGTGCTGTACGACAGCTTCCTCCATCTGGTGGCCAGCGGCGGCGCCGGTGTCGCCGGCATCCCCGATCTGCGGGGCAAGCGGGTGTCCGTGGGCTCGGTCGGGTCCTCGACGGAGTCGATCGCGGACCGCCTCCTGGCGGCCGGCGGCCTCGACCCGATGAAGGACGTTGGGCGCGACAACCTGGGCGTGGCGGAATCCGTCGGCGCCCTGAAGGACGGCAAGGTGGCGGCCTTCTTCTGGATCGGCGGCATTCCGACCGCGGCCGTGCGCGACCTCGCCACATCCGGCCAACCGCCCATCCGCTTCATTCCGACGGACAAGGAACTGACGAAGCTGGAGGCGCAGTTCCCCGGCCTGTACCGGCCGTTCAACCTGCCAAAGACCGCCTATGCCGGCATGTCCGAGGATGTTCCGGGCCTTGGCGTGCCCAACGTCCTGCTGGTCTCCGCCAAGGCGCGGGACGAGATGGTGACGACCGTGCTGAACGGCATCTTCGGAAACCTGGAGGAGGTTCACAAGATCCACCCGGAGGCGCGGAAACTCACCTTGCAGGCGGCCGCCGGCAAGACGGCGGTGCCTTTCCATCCCGCGGCCGAAGCGTTCTACAAATCCAAGGGCGCCATGTAACCCGCCGCAAGAACCCGGAACTTGGGGGCGGGCGGATGCCCGCCCCTTTGCGTCTGTGACCAAGCCTTGAAAAACAAGGATTTGGGAAGTAAGGGGGCGGGAAAGCGGGAGGGGGATATCCCATGCGGCAGGACGAAATCGAGCGGCTGCAACTGTCCGAGGAGGAGCTGGAACGCCTCGCCGCGGATAGCGAGGGCGGGCCGGCACAACGGCTGACCGGGCCCATCGGCTGGCTGGTCGCGGCGGTCGCGTTCGGCCTCTCCGCCTATTCGCTCTACTGGACGCAGTTCGCCGTCAACACGACGGTCTACCGGTCGTCGTTCCTGTCGATCGTCCTGGCCCTGATCTTCGTGCTCTACCCGATTGCCCGGATCGGCAACGGAAAGCCGGCCGGGCCGGGCGTGGCGGATTGGATCGTCTCCGCACTCGGCATCGCCACCGGCGCCTGGCTGTTCACACAGACCCAGGTGTTCCAGGCGGGCGGCTCCGGTGCCGCGGTCGCCATCCTGCTGACGGCCATCTTCGCCCTGTATCCGTTGGCGGCGCGCTCGACCGTCATTCTCCGGTACAGGGTCTTCGACTGGATCCTGGCGGCCGTGGCGATCTGGATCACCCTCTACCTCGCCATGAACACGGAGGCGGTGAAGACCCGCGCAACCCGGCCCACCCCCGAGGAACTCGTCCTCGGCGGCGCCCTCATCGTACTGGTGCTCGAAGCGACGCGCCGGACCGTCGGGTGGGTGCTGCCCGCGATCACCGCGGTCTTCCTGGTCTACTGCTATTTCGGCCCGTCCATCCCGGAACCCTTCGACCACCGCGGCTTCTCCGCGGCCCGCATCATCGGACAGAACTACCTGACGCTGGAGGGCGTGTTCTCCACGCCCATGGACGTGGCGGCCACCTTCATCATTCTGTTCACGATCTATGGCGCGGTCCTGGACCGCGGCGGTGCCGGCCGGTTCTTCATCGACTGGGCGTTCGCATTGTTCGGGAAGAAGCCGTCCCCCTCGGCCCCCGGACGCGCGGTTGTCGCATCGGGCTTCCTGCTTGGCACCGTGTCGGGGTCCGGGGTGGCGACGACGGTCACCATCGCCTCGCTGGCGTGGCCCCTGCTGAAGCGGTCCGGGTACACGCCCAACATCGCTGGCGGAATGCTGTCGGCCGCCGGCATCGGGGCCACGCTTTCGCCGCCGACCCTGGGCGCGGCCGCCTTCATCATCGCCGAATACCTGGACGTCGATTACCTCCAGATCCTCGTCTACGCGACGATCCCGACGATCCTCTACTACCTGTCCTGCTGGCTGATGACCGAGGCCGACGCCCGGCGCCTCAACGTCAAGCCGGCGAAGACCTCCGACGCATCGGTCTGGCAGCTGACGATCACCCAGGGCTACCACTTTCTGTCGCTGGCCGCGATTGCCGTGTTCCTGGTGCTCGGCTTCACGTCGTTCATGGCGGTCTTCTGGTCCATCGCCATCGCCTTCGTGCTTTCGCTGATCCGCCCCGAAAGCCGGCTGGTCACGCTCCCGGCGGCAATGGTGGGGGCGCTCGTCTTCGCCGTCCTGTTGTTGGCAGGGGACGGGCGGGTCTCGGTCGCCGCGTTCCTTGGGATCGCGGTGGCCATGCTCGTTTCCGGTGCACAGAACGTGGCGGGCCGCCTGCGCGGCGATTCCCCGGATCCCGCGTCCGGGCGCATGATCGAGGCCCTGACCGACGGAGCGCGGGCGGTTCTCGGGATCGTAGCGACCTGTGCCTGTGCCGGCATCATCGTGTCGGTCGTGAACCTGACGGGCCTGGGCCTGACGATCTCGTCCATCATCGTCCAGGCGGGGGGCGGCTCCCGCCTCGGAACCATCGCCCTGGCGGCCATTGCCATGTGGATCCTGGGCACCGCGGTGCCCGTGACCGCCAGCTACATCATCGCCGCCGTGATGCTCGTGCCCGCATTGATCAACGTTGGCATCCCGGCGCCGGCGGCGCACATGTTCATGTTCTACTACGCGGTCCTGTCGGATGTTTCGCCCCCGACGGCACTGGCCCCCTTCGCGGTTTCCGCCATAACCGGCGGGCGTCCGTTCGGCACCATGATGCAGGCATGGAAGTACACGCTTCCCGCATTCCTGGTTCCGGTCATGTTCTGCCTGACGCCGGAAGGGTTGCGCCTGCTGATGGTCGGACCCGACGGTCAGGTGCCGGGGGACGTTGCCACGTGGCTCGGCATCCTTGCCACCACCGCGACCGCCTGCCTGGCGCTTGTCGGGCTCTGCGTCGCCGCGACCGGGTACGCCGCCGGCATAACCAACATCGTCGAACGTACGCTCGCCGGAATCGGCGGCGTGCTGCTGCTCATGGCCGATCCGTGGTTGGATGCGGTCGGGGCGGCGCTGCTCCTGCTTGCCCTCACCCTGCATTGGGTGCGGATACGTTCCGTCACCGCCTCCGCCACCTGAAGGTTCGGCATGCCCGCACGCTTATCGTCCGTTTGCCTGCTCTCCCTGTTCCTAGTCGGGATCACCCTGCTTCTTCCCGGTCATGTCGCAGCGGCCGAGGCGGGGGCCCCCCACCTGGACGGGGCAGGGATGGGGCTGACTTGGGTGGTCCCATTTGCTGGGATCCTGCTGTCGATCGCGGTGCTGCCCCTTCTGGCTCCGACCTTCTGGCACCATCATTTCGGCAAGGTCAGCGCATTCTGGGCGGTGGCGTTCCTGGCGCCGTTCGCGCTCGTCCACGGGCTGGAACTGGCCGTGTACGAGCTACTGCACATCGCGTTCCTGGAATACATCCCGTTCATCATCCTGCTCACCGCCCTGTTCACGGTTGCGGGCGGGGTGCGGATCAAGGGCCGGATCGTCGGGACGCCGCTGGTCAACACGGGTCTGCTTGGCTTCGGCACGTTGGCCGCCAGCCTGATGGGAACCACGGGCGCGGCCATGCTGCTGATCCGTCCGGTGCTGCGGGCCAATGCGCATCGCCACACGCAGGTGCATGTGATCGTATTCTTCATCTTCCTGGTGGCGAACATCGGCGGCTCGCTGACGCCGCTGGGCGATCCGCCGCTGTTCCTCGGCTTCCTGCAGGGGGTGGATTTCTTCTGGACCACCACGCACATGCTCCGCCCCATGCTCTTGTGCGCCGCGATCCTGCTTGCAGTGTTCTTCGCACTCGACACATGGCTTGCGCGCAAGGATCCGGCGCCCTCCAAGCCGGCGGAGGGCGATGAGGCATTCGGGATCGCGGGCTGGTCGAACGTCCTGCTGCTGTTCGCGATCGTCGGCGCCGTGCTGCTGGCAGGCGTGTGGAAGCCCGGGGTCAGCGTCACCGTGTACCATGTGACCGTGGAGCTTCAGCAGATCGTCAGCAATGCCCTGCTGCTGCTCATCACGATGGTGTCGCTGCACCTGACCAGTCGGGAAAACCGGCGGCGGAACGCGTTCACCTGGGGACCGATCCTGGAGGTGGCGAAGCTGTTCGCCGGCATTTTCATCACCATCGTCCCGGCGCTGGCGATCCTGCGCGCCGGCGAGGCGGGGGCGCTCGGTTTCCTGGTGGATCTCGCCACCCGGCCCGACGGCCGCCCGGACGTTGTGATGTATTTCTGGCTCACCGGCGTCCTGTCCAGTTTCCTGGATAACGCCCCCACTTATCTGGTGTTCTTCAACATGGCCGGTGGCGATGCGCAGGTTTTGATGACCCGGCTGTCCACCACGTTGCTGGCGATTTCGGCCGGCGCCGTGTTCATGGGTGCGAACACCTATATCGGGAATGCTCCCAATTTCATGGTGAAGGCCATTGCCGAGGAACGTGGCGTAAGGATGCCGAGCTTCTTCGGCTATATGGCCTGGTCGTGCGGCATTCTCGTGCCCTTGTTCGTCCTCGTGACCCTGATCTTCTTCGCGGGTTAGTTCGCCAACAGCAGCGGGACCCGGGTGCCCAGCAGGACGTCGCGGGTGGTGCCGCCGAACAGGATTTCGCGCCACCGCGCGTGGCTGTAGGCGCCCATGACGATCAGGTCGGCCGACATGCCGTCGGCGGCCGCCAGAATGGTGGCCCCCGCGTCGTCGGACGGGCATCTGGACAGCGACACCTCGGCGGTGATGCCGTGCCGGCGCAGGTAATCCCGCAACCTGTCCAGATCGGGCGCGCGGTTGCCGTCGCTGCCGCAGATGGCCACCACGCGCTCGGCCTGCTTCAGGATGGGCAAACCGGCGTGCAGCGCCCGTGCGGCAGCGCGCGTCGGGGTCCAGGCAAGCAGGACACGATGCCCGACCTCGGCATTGGGGTAGTCATGGGGTAGAACCAGTGTCGGGCAGGCAGCGACACCCGGCAGACGGTCGGCCGTGTGTGGACGCCAGCGGTCCTCGAACGTCTGCACGACGGCTTGGCTGATCACAGCCAGATCGGCCAACAGGCTCCGTTCCGCCAGCAGATCGGACGCATCACCCTCGTGCGATGTGAAGGCGAAGTGGACCTCGTCGTAAAGCGCACGGACCTCACGCGCGATGGCGGCCGCCCTCTCCCGTGCCACCTCCTGCGCCTCGGCCAGGAAGGCGGTCGAGGCGCCACGCCCCGCGACAGGCATCTGCGGTTCGGGCAACGTGTAAAGGATGTCCACGAAGGCGCCGAAGCGGCGGGCGAGGGCGAGGCCAACGCGCAGCCGCTCATCGTGATCCTCGTCCGCAGCCATGTGGAGCAGGATTGTCTTGATGCTCATGGTGCCCCCAAACTCCTTGCCCGCGTCGCCGGGACCGCACCCCTCAAACGCGGAGGTACGGGCTCGAGGTTCCGGGCCGGACAGCACCTGCCTTGACTCCGGCCAAGCCCCGCGCAATTCCCCGCATATGCAAACCCCCGATACCGAACCGCCGCCCATGGACATCGCCGCCCTGGCCGGCCGGCTCGCCGACAGGGGCACTCTGTTCATCGGCAGCGACATCTACCGTCACTCGCGCTACGGCCGGAAACACCCGCTGGCAATTCCCCGGGTCGGGACGGTGATCGACATTTGCCGCGCCATGGGCTGGCTGCCCGACGCCGCCTATGCGGACAGTCCCCGGGCAACGCCGCGGCAGTTGGCCCGCTTCCACGACCCGGCCTACATCGCTTTGGTCCAAAAGGCGGAAGCCGATCAGCACCTCAGTCCCGACGAGCGGGACCGGGCCAACATCGGCAAAATCGAGAACCCCATCTACCCCGAGGTTTTCCGCCGGCCGGCGACGGCCGCTGGGGGATCCATCCTTGCCGGCGCGGTCTTGGCGTCCGCGCCGCGGGGCATCGTGTACAGTCCGGGCGGCGGCACCCACCACGGCCGCCCGGACCGGGCGAGCGGCTTCTGCTTCTTCAACGATCCCGTGCTCGGCATCCTGGCCATGCTGGACCACGGGGCCGAACGCATCCTCTACGTGGACCTGGATGCGCACCACGGCGACGGGGTCGAGGCCGCCTTCCACGACGACGACCGGGTGTTCACCATCTCCATCCACGAGGAGGGCCGTTGGCCGCGGACGGGGGCCGCTACCGACCGGGCCGGCGGGGCCGCGCGCAACCTGCCGGTCCCTCCCGATTTCAACGACAGCGAGCTGGACCATGTGCTGGAGGCGGCCGTACTGCCCCTCGGCCGTGCCCACCAGCCGGACATCGTGGTGGTCCAGGGAGGTTGCGACGCCCTGCACGACGATCCGATGAGCCGCCTGGCGCTGTCGAACCGCGCGCTTTGGTACGCCGTCCGGCGGCTGGTGCGGTTGGCACCCCGGGCGTTGGTGCTGGGTGGCGGTGGATACAATCCCTGGGCGGTCGGGCGATGCTGGTCGGGGATCTGGGCCACGCTGAACGGTCTGGACCCGGATGTGGCGCCGACGCCAGCGGCGCAGGCGGTGCTGCGAGACATCGTCTGGCATCACCGCTACGGCCACAATCCCCCGGACCATTGGTTCACGACCCTTGCCGATCCGCCACGGCGCGGTCCGGTGCGCGACGAGGTCAAACGCGTCGTTGAAGCGGTCCTGGCGCCGTGACGGGCGGACGGCTAAAAGACGGAACCTCATCATCGGGTTGGGACGGAGGGTTCATGTCCTCGATTCTAAGGGCCGGCATCCTCGGTCTCCTTTTCCTGGCAGCGTCGCTCGTGTCCCCCGCATCCGCCCAGCAGCAGATCTTCCCGCGGTCCACCCTGACCATCGAAACCCAGTCCGGCCAGCGGTTCCCCTTCGCGGTGGAACTCGCCTTGACCCCGGCACAGCAGGCGCAGGGCCTGATGTTCCGGGAAAGCATGGCCGACAATGCGGGCATGTTGTTCGTCAACCCCACCGAGCGGCCGGTCTCGTTCTGGATGATGAACACTCTGATCCCGCTGGACATGGTGTTCATCGACCGCACCGGGCGGATCGTCCGCATCCACGAGAACGCGGTTCCCCACGACACCACCCCGATCCCGTCCGGACAGCCGGTCCTGGCCATCCTGGAAATCAACGGCGGCCTGTCGCGGCGCCTTGGCATCCGTCCGGGCGACCGGGTGATCCACGACGCATTTCGAGGTGGTTAGCCACCGGCGCAGTGCCAGGGCGGGCTTGACAGGGAATAGGAAACCCTAGAAAACCCATGCCATTCGCACGGTTTCGGGGCGTAGCGCAGTCTGGTAGCGCGCGAGTTTTGGGTACTCGAGGCCCCCGGTTCGAATCCGGGCGCCCCGACCAGCGTTCGACAAGGGAAAGCCTGAGTCAAAGCATGCTTGTCCGGATCTACAAGCCGTCAAAGACCGCCCTGCAGTCGGGCTCGACCAAGTCGAAGCAGTGGATGCTTGAGTACGAGATCGAGACCCCGCGGCGGCCCGAGCCGCTCATGGGTTGGATCAGCTCCGGCGATACGCTGAACCAGGTGAAGATGCACTTCCCGACGAAGGAAGAGGCCATCGCCTTCGCCGAAAAGAACGGCTGGACCTATACGGTCCAGGACGCAACCCCGCGGCGGATCCGGCCCCGCAACTACGCGGACAATTTCCGTCCGGACCGCGTGCGCTGATACAACATCCACGCAGCGCCGCGACACTGCGGAGTTACCAACGCGCCAGGGAAGGGGCTCACCTTCCCCCCCGATCAAGGCCCCGTAGCTCAACTGGATAGAGCAACCGCCTTCTAAGCGGTCGGTTGTGGGTTCGAGCCCCGCCGGGGTCGCCATCGGCAAGAGGGATCGGCCGAGATCGGGGCCACAGGCGCCCACACACCCGCGGTCTCCGACTTCCAGCCCCCCGCTTCGCCAATGTCGGATTGTCGGCCCATTGGCAATATTGGCGGGCGGCGAAACCAAGCGCACCAAACGGCGCCGTATCGGGCGTCAGACCGCAATAATCTGGCACTCGACCGCCAACGGATTAGCCGGATTTTGCAGCCAATAGTACATTTTGCCAAATGCAATACATTTAAAACGCGTTAACAAAAGATGTGGATGCCTCAACTTTATTTACAATTCTGAACAATTTCGGCCTTCAGGGAAAAAACTATTTCAGGGCAGGATTCTTCCGGCGGCCGTCCTCAACCCCCGGTGGCCGCAAGATCCGAAAGAGGCCCTCTTATGGCAGGAATCAATAAATCCCTTTCCGTTCCGGTGCCTGGGCCCGGACCATCCGACAAAGGAGCCTGGGAGCCGCTGTGGCCTAACCCTGCGGACGTTCCCTACAACTACCACAACCTGCTCAAGCTCACCGCTGCCAGTGGCATCGCCAACGTTTCGGGCCGGGATGCCTCGAAGTTGCGCATCGGCATCATCGGAACGGGCTACGGCGGGCTGACCGCCGCGCGGGAACTCCTGCGAAGCGGATTCACCAACTTAACACTCTACGAGGCGGACAACCGCCTTTCCGGCCGCGGCTATCCGGTTCTCCCCGAGCCCGTCAAGGGCCGCACGCCGACGGGAAGCGCCATCACGCCCTTCGAATTGGGCGCAATGCGCATCCCCTTCTTCGAGTCCGCCGGATCCACCAGCGGAAATAGCTGTATCGCCTTCTATGGGCGGGAATACGCCCTGCGGACCCAGAAATTCCCCGACCCGGGTTCGCAGGATATGACGACCGGAATCTTCATGAACGAAGGTTACGGTCCGACCCCGGACCCCGAAAAATTCGTCGGCATGCTCCGCTGGAAGCCGACCCAGGAAAATCCGTATCCCCCGGACTCCAAGCTGAAGGAGGTCTACTCCAAGTGGGAAGCCTGGTCCTACAACGTCAAAATGTGGGTCAGCAAATCCTATGGGGTCTCATCCTCCTGGACGGATTTTTGGCACAAGATCGTCCAGGTATATGAGTTTCTCAATTTCCGTGATGTCGCCTTGGCGGCACCCAAAACCTATTACCGGAACGGCAAGGACCCAGATCCGAAATACCTGGATGCAAATAAGAACGGGGATTTCGGCGGCCTTGGTTTGACGATGGAACAGGCGGACCTGTTCTACACAATCGGTGCCGGCGATGGCAGTTGGGGCGCATTCTTCGATATAGCGGCGCTCTACCCGATGCGCACCCTTCTGTTCGGTTATGCCGACAACCATCAATTGCTTGGGTATGTCGGCAAAATTCCCCCGTTGGACGGCACACCGGACGCCGAGTTGCCGAAAGACAATGTCTTCTACGACAGCGCGAACAACCCTGTGAAAATGCCGTTATTCGGCGGGCTGTCGGCCGTTCCGGCAATGCATTTCTTCCTGCCCGTGCGCAGCGCCGTGTCGGGCGTCGACGGAACGTCGCTCTATACGAGGATGCTGAAGGATCGTGGAAGCTCGGGAGGGATCAAGCTCTATACCGGGTCAGCGGTTCAAAGCATCGACGTTTCCGGCACCGGCTATGAGGTCACCACGGGAACAGGCCGGACCAGCCAGCACGACATCCTGATTTTCACGCCGCCGGGTTGGTCGCTGCAAATGAATATCGACCTGTCGCCGGCCTTCATGAAAAAGGTTTTCATCTCATCGGGCGGCAACGACTTCTGGCCCGCCCTGACGAGTTGGAAGGGCATGAAAATGTCCCACAACATCACGTCGGCGAAGGTCTTTTTCAAACTCAAGCAGCGCTACTGGGAAGCCAGCAACATCCCCCAGGTCATTGTGACCGATACCTTCCTGCAGGATGTGTACGGCTACGCCATGGACGTCGATGCGAAAGGAACGAAGGTCAACGACCCTGGTGTTCTGCTGTGCTCCTACACCTGGGAGGACGACTCCAACAAGTCGCTGTCCAGCCACACATCGTCAACCGAGGACGATTTTGCGAAGAAATGTTTGGCGAAGCTGGATGAAATCCTTGTCGCCAGCGGTTACCCGGCCATGTCCGGCTTTGTCGACATGGATTATCAGCCGGTGGTCTGGCACTGGGAGGATCAGCCGCTGTATCGGAGCTGCGCAAAGCTCTATCGCGCCGGCAGCTTCGACTGGAATTACGCGCAGCTGACGTGGAACCAAAACCACGCAAAGGACCGCGGCATCTACTTCGCCGGGGAATTCGCTTCACTGGAAGGCGGCTGGATCGAGCCCGCGATGCGGGGCGCCTTGGACGCGGTCGTCCGCTTGATCCAAAACGTGACGCCCAAGACCGATTGGGCAAAGGTGTTCAACGACTACACGATGATCCAGAATTACGTGTCGATACCCGATTGGCGCCCGACACCGCCGCAGAACATGGGTTGATCCCGGTTAAAGCTGCGGCTTCGCCCCCGGACCTTGAGGTCCGGGGGCCTTCGACACGCAAAGTCAGGCTGCGTTGTCCGTGCGCAGTGCAGCCAGCAGTGCACCGACATCGCGCTTCAACTGTTCCGTCCGCTCCAGGACGGCTTTGGACCCATCAAGCAGGGTCCGGGCTTCTTCCCCGGTTGTCTCCACCGTTTGGCTGACAGCGGCGGTGTTCCGGGCCACGGTGGTTGCGCTCCGATCGATCTCCACGACATCGCCGGAGATGTCGCGGGTGACCTGGGTCTGTTCGCCGACCGCGGACGAGATCGTCCCCGCGGCATCGCTCACACGGCCGATCGTCTGGCCAATACCGCGCACCGCGCCGACGGCGCTGGTCACCGCCCCCTGCATCGCCGCAATCTGATGCCCGATGTCCTCGGTGGCCTTGGCCGTCTGGTTGGCAAGCGACTTGACCTCGTTCGCCACCACGGCGAAGCCCTTGCCGGCCTCGCCCGCACGGGCGGCCTCGATCGTCGCGTTGAGGGCCAGCAGGTTGGTTTGGGCGGCGATGGCGCTGATGATTCCAACCACTTCGCTGATCCGCTTTGCGGCCTCGCTGAGCCCGGCAATGGTCGCGTTCGTACGGTCGGCTTCCTGCACGGCCTCGCGGGCAACGGTCAGGCTCTCGTTCGATTGGACCCCAACCGCGGCGATGGAGCGGGTGAGCTGCTCGATGGACCCCGCAACTCTCGTGATGCGGGCGGACGTCTCGCTTGAAACAGCCGCGGCTTCGCGCGATTGCTCGTCCGCATTGCCGAGCCGAACAACGATGGCGTCGGCCAACCTGGTCATGTCGGCGGAGGCCTTGCCGAGGTTCTGGACCAGATCCTCGACCGTCAGTTCGATCTTGCGGGAAATGCTCTGCACCAGCTCGCGCTGTTTCGCCTTGGTTTCCTGGTCACGTTCCTGCTGCTCGGACCTGAGCGTGTCCATCGCACGGGCGTTCTCCCGGAAAACCTCCAGCGTCCTCGCCATCAAACCGATCTCGTCGCGGCGGTCGGTACCGGTGACGATCGTGTCGAGACGGCCCTGCGCCAGCGCGCTCATGGCATCCACAGTCCGCCGGATCCCGCTGGCGATATGGCGGCCAATCACGAAGCTGGCGACCAGTGCCAGCAGCAGCGACACGATTGCAACGAGACCGATCGATGAACGGACCTCGTCCGACACGGCATGGGCGTGCGCGCTCTCCCGGGTCGCACGTGCAATCGTCAATTCACGCAACTTGTCGAGCGGCTTCCGGAGTGCGTCGTATTTGGCCGCAGCCGTGGTGATCAGCGGTGTGGCCAGCGTGGGATTCTTCAGCGCCATATCCGCCGCAGCCTTGGCGCTGGCGACATAGGACTCCATCAGGCCCGTCAACGCCTGCCGGATTTCCCGCTCCTCCGCCATGTCGCTCTGCCGGGCGGCGATCGCGTGCGCCAGTTCACCCATGCGGCCAAGCCGGCGGTCGATCCCCGCCTGGATCTTCGCAATCTCGTCGTCGGCGCGGCCAAGCCGCTTCCAAACGACGATTGAAAGCATGTCGGACTGCGTGTCAGCGACGGATTGCAGCAACTCGTCGCTATTGATGACGGCGGTAACACCGTTGTCGACGATGTTCGCCGTGGCGGCGGACTGTTCGTTCAGCCCGACGTGGACGGTTCCCCAAATGGCCGCCAGGGCGATCGCAAACAGCGCCGGAGCGATCAGGACTTTGGTGCGGATCGGTAGTCGGTTCAGCATGCTCCCCCCGGATGCCTAAAGCGCCCGGCCGCCGTGGCGACCGGGCGCGGGCCGAGCATCGTGCAAGACCTGTATCGGCTATCTTTAAGGCGGTCAGCGGCAGGCCGTTGCCATCACGCGCGGCTTCTCCACCCAGGTCGAGAAGCAGTGATACTCGTACTCTTTTTCGTTCGTGTAATGGGGCCAGTAGTTCAGCGTGTAGTCACCGCCCTTGTCGGCCGCCTCGGTGAATTCCTTGACGATGAACCGGCCGCGCAGGTCCTGCATGGTGGCAAAATCAACACCGGACAGGTCGGGATACTTGTTGTGCGCGGCCATCTTGTTATCGACCCAGATCATCATTCCGGGCTGGGCGCCACCGAAGGGGGTCCCCCTGTCCTTCAGCGAAGCGGCGGCGGTGTCCGTTCCCTTTTCCTTGGTCAGGGCGACGAAATCCGCCAGCACCTTACGGACCTGTTCATCGGTGCCGAATTCGGTACCTGCCTGCGCTACCCCAGCGAGGATCGTGAAACCTAGAGCCAATGCAGCGAAAGCCGTACCGGACGCGAGCCTCATTGAAAAATCCCCCGATGTCACATGATTGGTGATGTACGCCCCGATCGCGGCTGGAGCCTCCGCCACGGTCCGACGATCAAACCGCTCAACGATCTACCTAAAGTATTTAGAGATCGTTACGTCGCCTACCACGAATTTGCCCTGTCCTGCCCGAAACGCGCAGGGGTCGAGTCAAAGCGGCGGCTTGCCAGCCGAGATTTCCTATGAAACCGGCCGCATCCAGGAGGTATTCGCTGCCATTGGCGGGCGTTGTTCCAGCCCAACCGGGTTCCGCGTCATTGGGTAAATGGGCACGGGGAGGGCGTTACCCCGCGCCGTCTTGTCGACCGTAGAGCTTGTCCGGAGTCGTCTCGACCGCGGCGATCACCTGAAGATTGCCGTCGCGCCAAGCACGGAAGAAGCAATTGCGGCGCCCGGTATGACAGGCGACACCGTGCTGGTCGACCAGCAGCAGAAGGGTGTCGCCGTCACAATCGACCCGCAACTCCACCAGATGCTGCACTTGGCCGGATGTTTCGCCCTTGCGCCAAAGAGCCTGGCGGGACCGGGACCAGTAGCAGACCCGCCCGGTGTCCAGCGTCTCACGAACGGCGTCGGCATTCATCCACGCCATCATCAGGACTTCGCCCGTGCGCGCGTCCTGGGCGATGGCGGGGATCAACCCGTCCCGATTGAACCGGATCTCGGCCAGCAGGGTGTCGACGGCGGTCATTCGGCCGCCCTTGCGCAGGCGGCATTCAAGCGGTCGAACCCGCGCGCCAGATCGGCCTTCAGATCCTCGATATCCTCCAGACCAATGTGGAAGCGCAAAAGCGGCCCCTTTGCGGTCCAGGGCTTGGCCGTCCGCACCTTTTCGGGGTGGGCGAGCTGGACAAGGCTTTCGTAACCGCCCCAGCTCGCACCGATCCCGAACAGCTCCAGCCCATCCACCATGGCCGCCACGGCAGGAACGGGGCAAGGTTTGAGGACCACGCCGAAAAGCCCGCACGCCCCTTTGAAATCCCGCTTCCAGATCGCGTGGCCGGGGTCCGACGGAAGGGCGGGGTGGAGGACCCGCTCCACCTCGGGACGGGTCTGGAGCCACTCGGCAACCGCAATCCCGTTCTTCCAATGCTGGGCCAGGCGCACGCCCATCGTGCGCAGCCCCCGCAGGCCGAGATACATGTCGTCCGGCCCCGCCCACTGGCCGAGGGCGACAGCCTGATCCTTCACCGGCCGGTAGCTGTCGCGGGTGCACACCGCCACACCCAGCATCGCATCGGAGTGGCCGACGATGTATTTCGTGGCGGCATGGATCGACACATCGACGCCATGCTCGAAGCTCTTGAAATACAGGGGCGTGCCCCAGGTGTTGTCCATCAGCACGACCGCCCCAGCCGCATGCGCCGCGGCGGCGATGGCGGGAACGTCGCACATCTCGAACGTCAGCGATCCCGGTGCTTCGAGAAACACAATGCGGGTATTGGGACGGATGAGGCCCGCGATGCCGCTCCCCGCGTCCGGGGCGAAATAGGTGACCTCCACGCCGAGGCGCCTCATGGTCCCGTCGAAGAACGCGCGCGTCGGTCCATAGACGTTATCGACGACAAGGGCGTGGTCGCCCGCCTTCGCGAAGGCAAGAACCGCCGTCGTCACCGCGCCAAGGCCGCTGCTGGCAACCACCGCCCTGTACCCGCCCTCCAATTCGGCCACGGCCTGTTCGAAGGCGTGGCTGGTCGGGGTCTGGATGCGACCGTACGCATAGTCCTGATAACGACGGCCGGCGGTGTAGCTGGCGTCGTACTCGGCAAGCGTTGGGTAGAGACGCGTCGAACCGCGCACGACGGGCGGGTTCACATACCCGTACTGATTGCTCGGGTCGCGGCCGGCGTGGGCAATCCTAGTGGCTTCGCGACGAGACTTTTCCGATGTCATCCGGCCGGCCCTTCGGTGATCTGGCATGCGCTGGGTGCCGAGCCTCGCACCCGCCGCGCGCCAATTCAACCGGGTACCGCACAACCCAATGCCAACGGGTGTCCGAGCAACGGGTTTGCGGTGGCGGCGGAAAATCTGCAAAGCTGGCTTTACGGAGCGCAGCATCATGGTAGCTTGCGTCCGAACGTCAGGAACGGCGCCGATCAAAAATGCGCGCCGTGCGAATGAGGAGGCTCAATGTCGAAAATTCGTGCACTTGCGGTTGGCACCCTGATGACCGTGGCCAGCGCGGGCGCCGCCTATGCGCAGCAGCCGCCGGCCGGGGCCACCTTCGATGCGGTCAAGGCGCGCGGCACGGTCTTGTGCGGCGTCAATTCGGGTCTGGCCGGCTTTGCCCAACCCGACAGCCAGGGCGTCTGGAAGGGCTTGGACGTGGACGTATGCCGGGCGATCGCCACGGCCATGTTCAACGATCCGAACAAGGTCCGCTACGTGCCGCTCACCGCCCAGCAGCGCTTCACCGCGCTCCAGTCGGGCGAGGTCGACGTGATGGCCCGCAACACGACCTGGTCGTACCAGCGCGACGTGCAGCTCGGCCTCGATTTCGTCGCCACCAACTTCTACGACGGCCAGGGCTTCATGGTGAAGAAGTCACTGGGCGTGACTTCGGCCAAGGAGCTGAATGGCGCCACCATCTGCGTGCAGCCCGGCACCACGACCGAACTCAACCTGACCGACTGGTTCCGGTCCAACAACCTCCAGTTCACCCCGGTCGTGATCGAGCGTCTGGAGGAAGTGAACGCGGCCTATCTCTCGGGGCGTTGCGATTCCCTGACCACCGACGTGTCCGGACTGGCATCGGTGCGGGCGAGCCAGGGTGCCGGCGCGGATGAGCACGTGATCCTGCCCGAAGTCATCTCCAAGGAGCCGCTTGCGCTCGGTGTGCGCCACGGCGACAACCGTTGGGCGGACCTTGTGCGCTGGTCCTTCTTCGCCATGGTCGAAGCCGAGGAGCTTGGCTTGACCCAGGCCAACATCGACCAGCAGGTGGAAAGCCCCAGCCCGTCGATCCGGCGGTTCGTGGGCGCCACGGGCGACTTCGGGCAGATGCTCGGCGTCGACAACAAGTGGGCCTACAACATCATCAAGCAGGTCGGTAACTACGGCGAGAGCTACGAGCGGAACATCGTCCCGCTCGGCGTTCCGCGCGGTGTGAACGCCCTGTGGAACAAGGGTGGACTGATGTACGCCCCGCCGCTGCGCTAAGTCCGCAGGCCGGGTCACTTTCCAAGCCCCTGCGGCCTATAAGACCGCAGGGGCTTTCTTACCAACACAGGTCCGGCGGGATTGCCGCCGATCCTCGAGCCTTGTAACCTTCGAACAACCACAAGGAATGGCTCCGGGATGCGAACCTATGCGCGAGAGGCCGGTGTTGCTGCAAAGTGATATGTGGCGCCATCCGACGCCCCATCGATCCGCAGGTGCCTCCGAACCAAAGCAGGCGCGGCCGTGACAGCATCGACATCCCACCAAAACATACGTCCGCCTCGCCAGGGCTTCGGTGGCCTGTCGCTTTCCAGCGAGGGGCTGCGCGCGATCCTTTGGCAGGTCTTGATCCTCGGCATCGTCGGCATCGGCATCTGGTGGCTCGTGTCGAACACGATGGCCAACCTGGAGGCGCGTCGGATCGCGTCGGGCTTCGCGTTCCTGACACGCGAGGCGGGCCTGCCCATCGGCGAAACCCTGATCGAGTACGCGCCGACCGACACCTATGCGCGAGCCTTGGTCGTCGGGCTGCTGAACACGCTGAAGGTGGCATTGATCGGCATCGTGCTTGCCACGATCCTCGGCACCTTTATCGGCATCGCGCGACTGTCCAAGAATTGGCTTCTGGCCAAGGTGGCGTCGGTCTACGTGGAACTGACGCGCAACACGCCGCTGCTGCTGCAACTGTTCTTCTGGTACACGCTGCTCCAGGGGCTACCGGCGCCGCGGCAAGCCGCGAAGATCGGCGAGTCCGTTTTCCTGTCGAACCGCGGCATCAAACTACCAGCCCTTCTCTGGCACCCCGCATACACCTGGGTGCTTCTGGCTTTTGCCGGATGCATCGCGGCGGCGGTGGCGCTGACCATTTGGAACCGGCGCCGGCAAATGGCCACCGGGCGCCGGATCCCCATCGTGTGGGCGAACCTTGGTCTCGTCCTTGGATTGCCTTTGGCGGTGTGGGCCTTGCTCGGCGCACCGTTCGCCGTGGACCGGCCGGTGCTGCGCGGGTTCAATTTCCAGGGCGGGACGACGGTAACGCCGGAGTTCGCGGCATTGCTGACCGGTCTGGTCTTCTATACCGCAGCCTTCATCGCGGAGATCGTGCGCGCCGGCATCCTCGCCGTCCCCAAGGGCCAGTGGGAGGCTGCGCAGTCGGTTGGACTGCACAACACCCGCGTGCTGCGGCTCGTGATCCTGCCCCAGGCGCTGCGGGTGATCATCCCGCCGATGACCAGCCAGTATCTCAACATCACCAAGAATTCGTCGCTTGCGATCGCGATCGGCTACTCGGACATCGTGGCGGTCGCCAACACGATCATGAACCAGACCGGACAGGCGATCGAAGGCATCGCCCTTATCATGCTGGCCTACCTTTCGGTCAGCCTGTCCATTTCGCTCTTCATGAACTGGTACAACAGGCGCATTGCGCTGGTGGAGCGCTAGGCCATGACGACGCTCTCATCCCCGGGACCGGATGTCCGGACCAGCGCCGGCGACATTCTGCCGCCGACCAGCCAGCGCGGTCTGGTGGGCTGGGCCCGCCAGAACCTCTTTTCGAGCTGGCTGAACACGGCCGTTACGCTGGTGGTCGCGTATCTGGTCGCCCGCTGGGCCATAGGCTTCATCGACTGGGCGTTCATCAACGCCGTCTGGTCGGTTCCGAACAGCAACACCGCGGCCTGCCGCGAACTTCGCGGCGCGGGCGCCTGCTGGGCGCTGATCACCGAGAAGCACCGCTTCATCCTGTTCGGCACCTATCCCTACGAGGAGCATTGGCGGCCGGCCCTGGTTTGCCTGCTGTTCGTCGCCCTCTATGCCGTCAGCACCATAAGGCGGTTCTGGAACAGGACATTGCTGCTGGTCTGGGCCGTGGGCATCGCCGCAATCGGCGTGCTCATGTGGGGCGGCGTTTTCGGCCTGCCCTTTGTGGATCAGGAGCGCTGGGGCGGGCTGCCGATCACCCTGATCCTGGCGACATTCGGCATTTTTCTTGCCTTTCCCCTCGCAATCCTGCTGGCGCTCGGGCGGACCGCGACGGGGCTCCCGGCCATCCGCGCGCTTTCGGTGCTCTATATCGAGTTGATCCGCGGCGTGCCGCTGATCAGCGTGCTGTTCATGGCGTCCGTGATGTTCCCGCTCTTCCTGCCGGAGGGGCTTTCGATCGACAAGCTGCTGCGGGCGCAGATCGCGTTCATCATGTTCGCCGCCGCCTATCTCGCGGAAGTGATCCGCGGCGGGCTGCAGGCAATCCCGAAAGGCCAGACCGAGGCCGCTTCCGCGCTGGGTCTCGGCTATTGGCAGAAGACGCGGCTGATTGTCCTGCCGCAAGCGTTGCGCATCGTCATTCCACCGTTGGTGAACACCTTCATCGGCATGTTCAAGGACACGTCGCTGGTGCTCATCATCGGCATCTACGACCTGTTGAACGCCGCCAAAACCTCGATTATCGAACCGGCGTGGCAGGGTTTCGGCGTCGAGGCCTACATTGCGGTCTCGCTCCTCTACTTCTGCTTCTGCTTCGCCATGTCCAAGTACAGCCAGAAGCTGGAAGTCGATCTCAACCACGGCGCACGGCGCTGATCCGCGAATAAGAAACAACCGGGTGACGACCATGACCAACGCGTCCCGTGCGATCGATGCGAGCCAGGACGGCTTCATCCAGATGATCGGCGTCCACAAGTGGTTCGGGGAATTCCACGTCCTGCGCGACATCAACCTTTCGGTTGCCCGGGGCGAGCGGATCGTCATCTGCGGGCCGTCGGGGTCGGGCAAATCGACCCTGATCCGGTGCATCAACCGGCTTGAGGAACACCAACGGGGTCAGATCATCGTCGATGGCACCGAGCTGACTGGAAACCTCAAGAATATCGACGCCGTCCGCCGCGAGGTCGGGATGGTGTTCCAGTCGTTCAACCTGTTCCCGCACCTCACCATCCTGGAGAACTGCACGCTGGCGCCGATCTGGGTTCGAAAGATGCCCAAGAAGGACGCCGAGGCGGTGGCCATGCGCTATCTGGAACGCGTGCGCATTCCGGAACAGGCGCACAAGTATCCCGGCCAACTCTCCGGCGGACAGCAGCAGCGTGTCGCCATCGCACGGGCGCTGTGCATGAACCCCAAGGTCATGCTGTTCGACGAACCCACGTCGGCACTGGACCCGGAAATGGTCAAGGAGGTTTTGGACGTGATGGTCAGCTTGGCGGCCGAAGGCATGACCATGATCGTCGTCACCCACGAGATGGGTTTTGCCCGCCAGGTCGCCGACCGCGTCATCTTCATGGACCGGGGCGAGATCGTGGAACAGAACGCGCCGGAGGAATTCTTCGCCAATCCGCGTTCCGACCGCACGCGGCTGTTCCTGTCCCAAATCCTCCATTGACGGTCTTGCCGCCGGAGGCGGCGCCCGCGCCGAGCGGTTCCGGTCGGGGTCACCCCGGCCGGGATGGCCCGGATCGGAACGGAATGTGCGGACCTGCGGTCATTGGCAGATATCCGATGGCCCGAGGATCGGGTTCCACACGCTCGACCCGCCGGACAACCCGGAACCCCGCCTTACGGTAAGTGGCGAGGGCCTTCGGGTGGTCGAGTGAACAGGTGTTGACCGTCAGTGTCGAAGCCCCTTCGGCCAACGCCCGACCGGCCGCGAACGTCAAAAGCCGGGGGCCCAGGCCGCGACCGATCGCTTCCGGGATCAGGCCGAAATAGGCCAAATCCCACACCGGCGCCTTGCGGCGGTCGAGTTCAACGATCCCGGCCGGGACACCGTCGATATAGGGAACGTGGAGCTCCGTCCCCGGATCGTCCAAATGCGCGCGGAGCTGCGCATCGTCCAGCTTCCGCCGCCCATACCACAGCCAAGGCGCCCCAACGGTGTCGAACAGGTACCGGTAGAAGTGGACGGGCGGTGTCGGGACCCGGACCACGCTGACCCCATCCACCTCCCATGCTCCCGCGCCGGATCTACGGCGGTGGGACACGTCCATCTCCAGGAACCACACGGTCACACGGAGCTGGCCCGGCGGGGCGTCCAGCACGTCCGCCGGGGGTGCGAACAAATCCGCGGTCACGCCGGTGCCTCCGTTTCAGGCACTCGGCTGGGCCGGACCGGTCTCCACCGGCAGGTTCGACGAGGGCAGCCCCCATTCCGCCCAGGAACCGTCGTAGACCGCAACCTGCGGCGCGCCGATGAGGTCAAGCCCCAGGGCGACCACGCAGGCGGTGACCCCGCTGCCGCAGCTTGCAACCACGGGGCGGGTCGGGTCGAGACCGGCGTCGCGGACCCGCGCGGCAATGTCCTGCCGCGACCGGACCGTCTTCGTCCCGGGGTCGAGCAGGTCGGTGAAGGGCAGGTTGCGGCTGCCGGGAATGTGGCCGGCACGGCGACCCGGCCAGATCTCCGCCTCCGAGCCCTCGAACCGGCCAGCGGCGCGTGCATCCACGACCTGCTCCGCCCCGGCCCCAATATTGGCCAGCACTTGGTCGGAACTGCGGACGAGATGCGGTTGGAAGGTGGCTTTGAACTGTTTGGCGGGCGGTGCCGCATCCCCGGTGGCAAGCGGACGGCCCTCGGCGATCCACTTCGGCAAACCTCCGTCCAGGACGGCCACGCGGCTGTGCCCGAAGACGCGGAACATCCACCAGACGCGGGCCGCGGACATCAGCCCGAACGTGTCGTAGACCACCACCTGGGTCTCGTTCCCGACCCCGAGATCGCCGACCGCGGCTTCGAACTGCTCCGGCGTCGGCAGCATGTGGGGCAGGGGCGAGGACTTGTCGGCAATCGCATCGATGTCGAAGAAGGCCGCGCCCGGAATGTGCCCGGCCTTGAACTCGGCATGGCCGTCCCGCTTCATCGCAGGCAAAAAGTAAGTCCCGTCGAGCACCTGCAGATCCGGACGGCCCATTTCCGTGGCCAACCATGCGGTGGTGACGAGCGACGGTGTCGACATGCGGGTTCCTCCCCTCAGGCGTCGCGCAGGGCGACGACGATGCGGCGGTTCTGTTTGCCCTTGTTCTCGATCTTGAGGACCTCGAGCGGGCCGATCTCGCCGGTCGATGCCACGTGCGTGCCTCCGCACGGCTGATAGTCCACGCCGACAATCTCGATGGTGCGGATGGTCCCGTTGCCGACCGGCGGCCGGACCGACATGGTCCGGACAAGGTCCGGCTTTGCGGCCAATTCCTCTTCCGTGATCTGGCCGGCGCGCACCGGGTGGTCGCCCAGGACCAGTTCGTTCAGCCGCCGCTCGATGGCGTCCTTGTCCAGGCTCTCCGCGGGGACATTGAAGTCGAGCCGGCTCTTGTCCGCGCCGATCTGGCCACCGGTGACCGATCCCGGGACGGCAGCGCACAGGAGATGCAGCGCCGTATGCATGCGCATGTGGCGGTGCCGGCGCTCCCAATCCAAGGCCAGGGTGACTTCGGTTCCAGGCGGGGGCAGGGCGCCGGGCTCGAGCACGTGCACCACGTCGTCGAGCGTGTCCCCCTTCACGGTATCCACGATCCGGGCCGAGCCCCCGGGCCAAGTCATCGTGCCGGTGTCGCCGGGCTGGCCGCCGCCGGCCGGATAGAACACGGTCCGGTCCGTCCGAACGCCGACGGCGTCCACCGCGGCGATGGTCGCCGTGCAGGAGCGGGCGTAGGGTTCCGAGCGGAAAATCAGGTCCATCATGCCTCCGTGCACCAGCCGACCGGCCGGCGTGGCCGGTTGTACGAACGACCCACGTTAGCCGCCCCCTCCGGACCACGACAAGGGTTGGTCCCAGGGGTTTGGGCCCAGGGGGCCGATCCAAGGGGCCTCAGATCCACAGACGGCGCAGACGGTCGCGATGGCGGGCGAACCAGGACAGCGCCACCAGCGTGTGCGCATTGTCCACCCGGGGCGTATCCAGGAACCCGATCGCCTCCTCCGCCGGAACAACCAGGACCCGGATATCCTCGTGTTCGCTGGCAAGTCCCTGGGGCCGGTCCGTGGGCTGCGCATCGACCTGCCCCACATACATGATTACGTTTTCATCCAGCACGCCCGGCGACGACAGCCAGCGTCGTGCGAGAACGGGCGCGCGCAACTCCATGCCCGTCTCCTCCATCGTTTCACGGCAGGCGGTGACAGCCGGATCCTCGCCCGGTTCGCCCAAGCCAGCGACGACCTCGGTGAGCCAGCATGCGTCCCGCCCGGCGGCATAGGCCCCGATCCGGAACTGCTCGATCAGGACGACGGCATCGCGGACGGGATCGTAGGGGAGGGCGACGACCGATGTTCCGACGTGCAGCATCTCCCGGTCAACAGGGCCACTCCACCCGCCGTCGAATCGCCGGTGCCGAAACCGCTCGCGGCTCAACTTGAAAAAACCATCGTGAAGCGGTTCGCTCTCAATCAGCTCGACATCGTCCCTGTGCATGAAAACCACTCCGTCTGAGGGCGGGAAACCAGGGCACTTCGGCGGGATTGCCCTGTTCTCCCGGTAAGGCAAATGCATAGGGGCCAACAATGGCTATGGACATCCGGGACGAAAACGGTTTGCAGGAAGCGGTTCAGGAGTTCCAGAAACTCGCGGCCGCCCAGGACGGCACACCCGAGGCCACGCGCCGGGCGGAGTTGGATGCGGCGATCAAGGCATACTGCGCACAGCACAACAGCGAGGACCGGTACGCCCGGCCAATGTGAGCCCCGGGGCCGCCAACCGCCTGCGCGCAGCCCCACCCCGGGAAAGGACGGACTTATGCGCGGAGGATCCCTGCTGTTGCCGACGGTACCCCTCGAAGTCCGGGATTTCCCCGGAAAGGGGCGGGGGCTGGTGGCAGTCGACGACATTCCCGCCGGCACATTGATCTCCACCGCGCCGGTGCTCCTGTTGGACCCCGGCGACCGGGCACGGGCCAGTCACACGCGTGTTCGCGACTATTATTTCTGGTGGGAGGACGCCCCCGCGGATGCGCAGGAAGGGGAGGGGCCGGGTGCGGAAGGCGCGTGGAGCGCCGCCGTGGCGCTGGGTCCCATCAGCGTGTGCAATCATGCCCGTCCGGCCAATGCGCGATTCGAGATCCGCAGGGCCGAGCGTTGCATCGACCTCTACGCCGCGATCGACATCCGGGCCGGGTCGGAGATCACCATCGACTACGACTGCGAAATCTGGTTCCCGGCCAACGCCGCGGACGACGTCGGCAAGGCAAGCGGATAGCGGCGCCCGGACACGAGTCCGTCAAAACCGCCCAGGTCAGCGTGGAATTGGAAGGAGGGTGAGCGGCCGTGTGTTCCTGTGGTGCACGCCCGCGTTCCCCGACACCGGAATGACGGACGGTCCCGAACCACGAACCGGCATCATTTCCAGCGCCGCGACCACGACGATTGCCGTCGCTCCCGCGGCGACCAGCAGCCAGGGAACCTGCCTGCGACCCAAGCGAAGACCGTGCATGCCTGCCTCCCATCGGCCCATATGACCGATCGGGACCTCAACAGACGATGTGAACGGGTCGTTTCAAGAAGACGTCGTAAGAGACGGGGTAACAAAGCTAAAGGCGGTCGAAAGAGTGCCCACCTAACCCGCTCAGCATATTGGAACTCCGGGACAGACCCGAATCATCGAACTTTGGGTTAGCGGATACGTCCGACCCGTCGAGCGACCGGCGATCAACAGAGGAGCAGCCTGGGCAACGCCGAAAGGTTCTTTCGTGCCGGTCTTTGCACCCAAAGCAGTGGGATGGCTCCGGGATCTCGTGAATCCTTGACCGCCCAGCCCTACGGACAACCAGCGGGCGCACTGCCCCGAAACCCATTTATGCAGGCGCCCGATTTGAAACTTGATCATTCCAGGAGATTGGGCGCTGCCTGGGCTGCGGAATGGCTCCGGGGGTCGGATTCGAACCGACGACCGATCGGTTAACAGCCGATTGCTCTACCGCTGAGCTACCCCGGAACTTGACCCATTCGACCACAGGTCAACCCACTCAATCCTTGCGCACGCGGCACAAGAAGGCGCGTCCGCCACCTCAGAACCCGATGGCGGCAGGTCACCCGCGACGTGCCGGCACAAAGCCTCGCCCCGTTGTGGAGTGCCTGATCGCAGGAGTGGATGGACCGTAGACCTCAGTGAATGGCTCCGGGGGTCGGATTCGAACCGACGACCGATCGGTTAACAGCCGATTGCTCTACCGCTGAGCTACCCCGGAACTTGGCCCATTCGCGTGCGGTACGATCCAGCAACTGCTGGATGTCTCACCGGACCGCACTGGCAGTGGAGGCACGGGGCGGAATCGAACCGCCGTACGCGGATTTGCAGTCCGCTGCATGACCACTCTGCCACCGCGCCGTAGCCGGCAAGCCGCGGTCGTATAGCCCCCCCGTTCCGCCCGGTCAAGCCCTATCCCGCACGATCCGGTTCCCACCCCGACCAACCGGGTGAAAAGACACCCGCACGGACGAAAGATGCGTGCCAGCATCCCGCCCGGCGGCGTTGTCAGCATGCCGGCCCGCCGCTATAAGCAGGGCGCTCCAATGCGCCAAACCCGCCTCCTTCCGGATTGCGTTTGATGACCGACTACGCCGCTGCGCGCCTCAATATGGTCGAGGGCCAGATCCGCCCGAACAAGGTGACCGACCCGTCACTGATTGCGGCCCTGCTGGCCGTGCCGCGCGAGCAGTACGTTCCAAAGGCGGCGCGCAGCATCGCCTATGTGGACGGGGATATTCCCGTCGCCGCTGGACGCTACGTGATTGAGCCGATGGTCCTTGCCCGCCTGCTGCAGGAAGCCGGCATTGTGGATCGGGACATCGCCCTGATCGTGGGGTGTGGCACGGGCTATTCCAGCGCAATCATGGCCCGCCTCTGTGCAACGGTGGTGGCGCTCGAATCGGACCCCGAACTCGTCCGCCGGGCCACGGCCACCCTGTCGGACCAGGGGGTGGAAAACGTGGCCATCGTCGAAGGCAGGTTGCCCGACGGATATCCCCAACAAGCCCCCTACGACGTGATATTGATCGATGGTACCGTGTCCCAGGTGCCGTCGACGCTCCTTGACCAGTTGGCGGAAGGCGGGCGGTTGGTCGCGGTTGTCTCGCCGGACGGACGTCTCGGTCAGGCGCGCCTGTTCGAACGTCGTGGAGGGGTGGTTTCCACTCGCGTCCTGTTCGACGCCAGTGTTCGCCTGCTGCCGGGATTTGAGCCCGCGGTTGGATTCCAGTTCTAACCGCGCAAATCGATTTCAGACCCTGGCAACCGGGTCTTAACCTTGAATCGATGAGAAAGCCCCTTCGTCGTCGAAGGCTGTGGACGCGGGCGGCAAGGAGATTGGTATGGCTGGTTGGCTGAATTTCGAAGGCTTGAAGCCTCTTCGGGCGGCCCTTCTCGTGACCGCGGCGGTGGGCGGCTTGTTTTCGGTTCAGCCTGCGGCGGGGCAAACCCTCCAGGATGCCCTCGCGCAGGCGTACAACAACAACCCCGAGCTCGCCGCCGAACGGGCCCGCGTCCGTGCGACCGACGAGCAGGTCCCGCAGGCCCTCTCCAATTACCGGCCGAACGCGCAGGCGGATGCGAGCGCCGGTGTACAGCGGTTGAGCAGCGAGTCGGTCCTGGGCGCCAACATAGCCGGCACCCTGCAGCCACGGTCGCTGGGCGTGGCCATCACCCAACCCATCTACCGGGGTGGCCGCACGGGCGCTCAGGTGAGCCGGGCCGAGAACACGGTCCAGGCGGCCCGTGCCAACCTGATCGCCGTCGAGCAGGATGTGCTTCTCGATGCGGCAACCGCCTACCTCGATGTGGTGCGCGATCAGGCCGTGCTCGAACTGACGATCAATAACGAGCAGGTTATCCGCCGCCAGCTCGAGGCGACGCAGGATCGTTTCCGTGTCGGCGAAGTCACCCGGACCGACGTCAGTCAGGCGGAATCGCGCCTGTCCGGTGCGGCTTCCAACCGGGTCCAGGCGGAAGGCGCCCTGGCATCGACGCGGGCCGCGTTCACCCGCATCGTCGGCACCCCTCCCGGCCGGCTCGCCCAGCCGCGCCCCAACTTCGCCTTGCCGGCAACCCTGGAGGAGGCCGTCGAAATCGCCCGCGGGAACAATCCTGCGGTGGTGTCCGCGAAATTCGTGGAGGCGGCCGCGCGCGATGCCATCGATCAGGCGCGGGGCGAAGGGCGCCCAACCGTGAACCTGGTGGCCCGTGCGGGGCGGAACTACGACACCTCGTTCCAGATTGACCGGCAGGACGCGGCGTCGGTAACGGCCCAGCTGTCCATTCCCCTCTACACCGGTGGCGCCGTGAGCTCGCGCATTCGCGAGGCGGAGCAGACGTCCACCCAGCGGCGCATCCAGATCGAACAGGCGCAGAACAGCGCCGTCGAAGGGGCTATTCGCGCGTGGCAGGGGCTGACGACGGCCCGGTCCAGCATCGTGTCACGGCAGGCACAGGTGCGTGCAGCCGAAATCGCCCTCGAAGGCGTGCGGCAGGAGGCGACAGTCGGCGCCCGGACGACGCTGGATGTCCTGAACGCCGAACAGGAATTGCTCGACGCCCGCGTGAACCTGGTGCGTGCGCAGCGGGACGAGCTCGTGGGTGCCTTCCAAGTCCTCTCGGCCATCGGGCAGCTGGGTGCGCGCCAACTGAACCTGCCCGTCCAATATTACGAGACCAATGAGAATTACCGCTCGGTGCGCGACCGCTGGTAGTCCTTGTTGTCAACACCCACTTCCGGGTAGTTTGCCGTGGCAAAATTTGCCCGGGGCTGTTATTGGATAACCGTGCCGAGGAATGAAGGTCATCATGAGCGACCAGCGGACCCAGCAAGAACCTTCGATGGAGGAGATCCTCGCCTCCATTCGCCGAATTATCTCGGAAGACGGTGATAATGAGCAGCCGGCGCAGCCAAAGGCTGCGCCCGAGCCGGCACGCGCCGTGGATGAGGACGTCCTTGAACTGACCCAGATGATCAAGGATGACGGCGGCAACGACAGCGCCCCGTTCACGGACGACAGCTGGGAAGCGCCCGAGCCGCCGCGCATGCAGCAGCCCCAGCCCCAGCCCCAGCCCCAGCCGCAAATGCAGCCGCAGCCGCAACAGTTCGCCATGGACGATGGCGGGCTTGTTTCCGCCGCGCCGGCAGCGCAGACGGCGGCCCATTTCGCCGCGCTGCACAACAGCGTCGGTCTGGAGCGCCAGTGGCCGATCGGTATGCAGATTCGTACCGTCGAGGATGTGGTCCGCGACCTTCTGCGCCCCATGCTGAAGGAATGGCTGGACGAGAACCTGCCTACGCTGGTGGAGCGGCTCGTGCAGCGTGAGCTGGACAAGATGTCCCGCCGCGCCGGCTTCGAATAAGCGGCCGCGACGGCATCACCACCTTGCCGATCCCAAGCGGCGCCGGGTAGAACCGGCGCCGCTTTTCGTTTTCAGGCTACCCAGAAACGGCACTTCCCATGCTCGAAAAGACCTACCGGCCGACCGACGTCGAGTCCCGTCTGTATTCGGAATGGGAGGGCGCAGGCGTATTCGCGGCCGACCCGCAGTCGAATGCGCAGCCGTTCACCGTGATGATGCCGCCGCCGAACGTCACCGGCAGCCTCCACATGGGCCATGCGCTGAACATGACCCTGCAGGACGTGCTGGTTCGGTTCGAACGGATGCGCGGCCGCAACGCGCTTTGGCAGCCTGGGACGGACCACGCCGGCATCGCCACCCAAATGGTGGTTGAGCGGCAGCTCGCTGCCGAGGGGCAGGACCGGCGGGCCATGGGCCGCGAGGCGTTCCTGGAAAAGGTCTGGGAATGGAAGGCCTTTTCCGGCGGTACCATCACCGGTCAGCTCCGCCGCCTGGGGGCCTCCCCGGACTGGTCGCGCGAGCGGTTCACCATGGACGAAGGCCTGAACAGGGCCGTCCGTAAGGTTTTCGTCGAGCTGTACCGCCAGGGCCTGATCTACAAGGATAAGCGCCTGGTCAACTGGGATCCCAAGCTGCACACCGCGATCTCGGACCTGGAGGTCGAGCAGCGCGAGGTGCAGGGGAACCTTTGGCATTTCCGCTACCCCGTGGAAGGGCAGCCGGACCGCTTCATCACCGTCGCGACCACCCGGCCGGAAACCCTGCTGGGCGATACGGCCGTGGCCGTTCACCCGGACGATCCGCGATACAGCGACTTGGTCGGCAAGCGCGCGGTCCTTCCGCTCGTCGGCCGCTTGATTCCCATCGTCGCGGACACCTACGCCGACCCGGAGACGGGATCGGGTGCGGTGAAGATCACACCTGCGCACGATTTCAACGACTTCGAGGTCGGCAAGCGGCATGGGCTTGAGCTGATCAACATTTTCGACCGCGACGCCCGCATCAACGAAAACGCGCCCGAGGCCTTCCGCGGCCTCGACCGGTTCGAGGCGCGCAAGCGCATCGTGGCCGAGATGGAGGCGCTGGGCCTCCTGGAGAAGGTGGACAACCACCTGCACAAGGTCCCGCACGGCGACCGGTCCGGCGTGCCCATCGAGCCCTGGCTGACCGACCAGTGGTACTGCGATGCCGCAACGCTGGCGAAGCCCGCCATCGAGGCGGTCGAGCAGGGCCGTACGGTGTTCGTGCCGAAGTCCTGGGAAAACACCTACTTCGAATGGATGCGCAACATCCAACCCTGGTGCATCAGCCGCCAGCTCTGGTGGGGCCACCAGATCCCCGCCTGGTACGCACCGGACGGCAAGGTCTTCGTTGCCGAGACCGAGGAGGAGGCCTACGCCGAGGCCCGCAAGGTGCTGGGCCCGGATGTCACGCTCGAACGCGATTCCGACGTCCTCGACACCTGGTTCTCCTCGGCCCTGTGGCCGTTCTCCACGCTCGGCTGGCCGGATGACGACGCCTATGTCCGCCGTCACTATCCCGGCGATGTGCTGGTGACGGGCTTCGACATCATCTTCTTCTGGGTCGCCCGGATGATGATGATGGGCCTGCACTTCATGGGCGAGGTGCCGTTCCGCACCGTTTACATCCACGCCCTGGTCCGCGACGAGCGCGGACAGAAGATGTCGAAGTCCAAGGGCAACGTGATCGATCCGCTGAAGCTGATCGACGAGTACGGCGCCGATGCGCTGCGCTTCACGATGGCCGCACTGGCCGCCCAGGGCCGGGACGTGAAGCTGTCCACGCAGCGGGTCGAAGGCTACCGGAACTTCGTCACCAAGATCTGGAACGCGGCGCGGTTCGGCGAGATGAACGGCTGCACGCCGCAGCCGGGCTTCGATCCGGCGCGACTGTCGTTGACCGTGAACCGCTGGATCGTGGGCGAACTGGCCGAAACGGCAACCCGGACGAAGGCCGCCCTCGAGGCGTTCCGGTTCAACGAAGCGGCCGGCGCGCTGTACCAGTTCCTCTGGGGCACCTTCTGCGACTGGTACATCGAGTTCTCCAAACCCCTGCTCCAGGCCGGGGACGACGCCGCGAAGGCCGAGATCCGCGGCACCTTCGCCTGGGTGTTCGATCAGGCATTGCACCTGCTGCACCCGATCATGCCCTTCGTGACCGAGGAGCTGCATGCCCAGTTCGGCGGCGCCAAGGCCCGCCTGATCTCGGCGGACTGGCCCGAGTACGCCACCGGTATGGTCGACCCGGCGGCCACCGCCGAGATGAACTGGCTGGTCAAGCTGATCTCCACCGTCCGCGCCGTGCGCAACGAGGTGAGCGTCCCCGCCGCGGCGCAGATCCCGTTGCGCCTGAAGGACGCAACGCCGTTGGCGCTGGAGCGGCTGGACCGCCACCGTGACCTGATCCTGCGCCTTGCCCGCCTGTCGGATGCGGGTCCGCTGGACGGGGCCGTTCCGCAGGGCGTGGTCCAGGCCGTGATCGAGGACGCCACCGTGGTCCTGCCGCTTCAGGGCATCGTCGATCTGGACCAGGAGCGGACACGCCTGCGCAAGGAGATCGCCAAGCTGGAGGACGAGATCGCCAAGATCGACCGCAAGCTCGGAAATCCGGATTTCCTGGCCCGGGCGCCCGAAGAGGTCGTCGACGAGCAGAGGTCCAGGCGCGAGGACGCCGAGGAGGCGAGCGCCAAACTGAGGGAGGCGCTGACGCGCCTTCAGTAGGGGGCCGGCGGCCGGTCCGCGGACGGGGAAAGACCTTGACCCGTCCGCACCGGCCCTGGCAGCCTGACCGGGTTATGACCTTCACCAAGCCCGCCCATCCGTCGAGCCGACCCGCTGCCGCACTGCGGCAGGCGGGCATTGCTGCGCGATGGTGGCGACACGGGGCGGGCCCCGCGACACCGGACGTGTAACCCGCGCCCGGCCATCGCCTGTTTGATCCCGCCCCTCGACCCCTCGGCCGAGGGGTTTTTTGTTGCCGTTTTGCAAGTCATGCGACCCAGCCAGGAAAGCATCCCAACGATGTTCGAGATGCCCAACCATCCAGCCCGTGCGGCACCGTCCATCCCCGTGGCGGTGCGCACCCGCGACATTCCCCGCGTCGACCCATTCGCAGCCTATCTTGCGCTGCGGGCGGCGCGTGGGGCCCATGACGTGGTGCTGCTGGAATCGCTGGCGGGGCCGCAGCACGACACCGCGCAGTCCATGGTCTTTTTCGGCCAGCTCGCGGCATTGGAGGTGTCGGGGAAACGCATCCGGTTCAGCGGAAAGCCCCCTCTCGTGGACGCCATGCGCAAGGCCGCCCTCGATGCCGGCGTGGCGGTCCTGGACGGACACAGGTTGGCGCTGCCGGACGAGAAGGGCCTGTTGCCCTTCGTGCGGGCGCTCCAGGCGGCGTTCGACCTGCGCGACGCCGATGGTCGCCCGGCGCGGGGTTTCGGGTTCTTCGGATATTTCGGCTACGATCTCGTCCGCGCCATCGAAGAGTTGCCGCGCACCATCCAGGCCGGAACCGACCTGCCGGACGTGCATCTGGCACTGTACCGCGGTGCCGTGCGCATCGACCACGCGAGCGGCACAACCCAACTGGTCGAGACCCAGGGGCCCTATTGGGGCCCGGTTGAAGCCGCCATCCCGGAGGGACTGCCCGGTGCGGGCCAAGCCCCGGTGCCTGCGGCCCCTACGCCGGTCGAGGTCATGGACACCATGACCCGCGCCCAGTTCGAGGAACGGGTGGCGGCCGCCATGGAGCACATTCTCGACGGCGACACCTACCAGGTCCAGATCGGCCACGAGATCCTGATCCGGTCGTCGATCCAGCCGCTCGATGTCTACCGGCGCCTGCGGCACCGGAATCCGGCGCCCTACATGTATCTTGCCACGCTTGGGCGGGCGACGCTGGTGGGAGCGAGCCCGGAGGTGCTGTTCCGTCTGGACGGGGACCGCATCGTCATGCGCCCGTTGGCCGGCACGATCCCCCGCGGGCCCACGCCGGAGGAGGACGCGGCCAACGTCCACACGCTGCGCAACGACCCGAAGGAGATCGCCGAACACATCATGCTGGTGGATCTGTGCCGCAACGACCTCGGCCGGATCTGCGTTCCCGGCAGCCTGGAGGTGACGGACCTCCTGGCGGTGGAACGCTACAGCCATGTCCATCATCTGGTGTCCAACGTCGTCGCCCGGCTCGCCCCGGGTACGGACACATACGACGCCATCCGGGCGACATTCCCGGCCGGCACCATGTCGGGCGCGCCGAAGGTCCGGTCCATGGAGATCATCGAGGCGTTGGAGCTGACCCGCCGCGGCCCCTATGCCGGTTGCGTCGGTTTCATCGACTTCGGCGGCGACGCCGTGTTGGCCCTGTGCATCCGCACGGCCGTCCACACCGAGCACGGCTATTCCATCCGGGCCTCCGCCGGGATCGTCGCGGACTCCGTGCCCGAAAAGGAGTGGCGGGAGACCATCGTGAAAATGGGTGCGACCTACTGGGCCATCGTTGGCGAGGAGTTGAAGCCATGAATGCGCTGCTGATCGACGCCTACGACAGCTTCGTCTTCATCATCCGCCAGTACCTGCTGGAGGCCGGCATCGGGACGACGGTCGTGCGCAACGATGCCGTGACCCCGGACGGGGTCGCGGAGATGTCGCCCGATTTCATCGTCCTGGGGCCCGGCCCAGGCCACCCGGCCGACGCCGGCTATGTCGAACTCATCACGCGGTTCCGGGGACGCATCCCCATGCTGGGCATCTGCCTCGGGCATCAGGCGTTCGGCTTGGCGTTCGGCGGCCGGGTCGCCAGGGGCAAGGCCCCCGTGCACGGCAAGACCAGCCGCATGATCCACGACGGCAAGGGGGTGTTCACCGGTATCGCCCAGGGGTTCACCGCGACCCGCTACCACTCGCTGGTGGTCGAGGAGGAGGGATTGCCCGACGGGCTGGAAGTGACGGCCGTCAGCGAGGACGACCGGCACATCATGGGCCTACGCGACCGCAGTGCCGCCATCGAGTCGGTGCAGTTCCATCCCGAGAGCGTCTACACCCAGGACGGTTTGCGCATCTTCACCAACTTCGTGACGGTGCATGTGGCGCCCTCCTGGCGGCCGGCGGCCGGGGCAGGGAAGGGCGCGGCCTGACGGCCGCCGCGCCCGGATCTTGTTTCAGGCCGGAAAGGCGGTTGCGCTGAAGTTTCGCCGCGATCCCCGGCCATCATGGGGTGGCGACGCAACGGGACGGATTGTGAAGAGATGGGCGGCCAATGATCGGTGTCTTTGATTCCGGCCACGGCGGATTGACGATCCTGGAAGCCCTGGTGGCCGGTCTGCCCCGGCAGCGGTTCGTCTACCTGGGCGACCACGGGCACGCCCCCTATGGCGGACGCCCGGGGCCGGAGGTCCATGCCCTGACGCGGGATGCCGTGGACCACCTGTTCCGTCGCGGCTGCCGGATGGTCATCCTGGCCTGCAACACCGCGTCCGCCATCGCCTTGCGCAAGTTGCAGCAGGAGTGGCTGCCGGAAGCCTGGCCGGGCGCACGGGTGCTGGGTGTCCTGGTGCCGACGGTCGAGGCGATCACCGGCACACCGTGGCATGCGTCCAACCGGCCGGACTGGCATGTGGTCGACGCCCGTACGGTCGGTGTCTTCGCCACGGCCGGGACCGTGGCCAGCGGGTCCTTCCCCGTGGAGATCGCCAAGCGCGCCCCTGCCGTGCGCGTTGTGCAGCAGGCCTGTCCGGAACTGGCCGGAATGATCGAGGCCGGCGCCCCGCGCGACGAGCTGAGGGAAGCCATCGCGGGGTACGCTACGGGGTTGATGAGTCGACTGGACGGCCGGAACCTGGATGCGGTGCTGCTGGGCTGCACCCACTATCCGCTGGTCGCCGATCTGTTCGCCGAAGCGTTGCCGCCAGGGGTCCAGCTGATCTCTCAGCCGGACCGCGTGGCGCTATCGCTGAAGGCCTACCTTTGGCGCAGACCCGAATTCCGCGCCGAGGTGGAGCGGGGCGGGGTCAGACCGCCATTGCCCTTGCTGACCACCGGGGATCCGGTGCGCGTGTCGGCCTTGGCCACCCGGTTCCTCGGGCGTCCGGTGTCGTTCGCGGCCGTTTGAGGCGGCCGGTTCGCGGTCTGCTGGGGACGTCCGCCCGCCGCAGGCGCCTGTTGCGGACGGCCACCCGCGTTGGGACGGCCTTGCGGCCTGGGCCGCTGCTGCGGCGCGGGCCGCGACGTCGATGCCGGCGCGCGGGAGGCCGCGACCTCGGGCGCATGGAAGGGATGCCCCTCGTCCACCGGGAGCGATTGGCGCGTCACCTTCTCGATGGCGCGCAGGTACGGCACCTCGTCCAGGCCGCACAACGAAACCGCCATGCCTTCCCGGCCCGCGCGGGCCGTCCGCCCGATGCGGTGGACATAGGAGTCCGGCTCGTTGGGCAGGTCGAAGTTGATGACGTGGCTCACGTCGTCCACATCAATCCCGCGCGCCGCGATGTCGGTCGCCACCAACGCCTGGATCCGCCCGGCCTTGAAGGTGTCCAGAGCCCGCTGCCGGGCCCCCTGGGACTTGTCTCCGTGGATGGCGGCGGCACCGATGCCGGCCCTCTCCAGCCACCCTTCGACCCGGTCCGCCCCGTGCTTGGTCCGGCAGAAGACGATGGCACGTGCGAAGGCGGGTTGCGACAGCAGGTGGATCAGCAGGTCGCGCTTGCGCTCGCGCTGCACGAACAGGACGCGCTGCTCGATGCGCTCGGCCGTGGTGGCCGGCGGTGTCACCTCGATCCGCTCATGCGGGCCCAGCAGGTCCTTGGCCAGGCTGGCGACGTCGTCGGGCATCGTCGCGGAGAACAGGAGGGTCTGGCGGTTGGCCGGCACCATCGCCGCGATGCGGCGGATGTCCCGCACGAACCCCAGGTCGAGCATCCGGTCGGCCTCGTCCAGCACGAGGATTTCCAGCGTGTCCAGGCGAACGTGCCCCTGCGAGATCAAATCAAGCAGGCGGCCCGGTGTGGCGACCAGAATGTCCACGCCGCGCGACATGGTCTTGATCTGCGGGAACATGCCCACGCCGCCCGTCACGACCGCGCGCCGCAGCGGCAGCCCACCGGCATATTGGGAAAAGCAGTCGTCCACCTGCGACGCCAGTTCGCGCGTCGGCACCAGGATCAGCACGCGCGCGCCCTTGGCCGGCGCACGGACCTTGGAGGCCGAAAGGCGGTGGGCGATCGGCAGCGCGAAGGCCGCCGTCTTGCCGGTTCCGGTCTGGGCCAGGCCCAACACGTCCCGGCCTTCGATCACGACCGGGATGGCCCGCGCCTGGATCGGGGTGGGTGTCGTATAGCCCGCCGTTGCGACGGCCTGGAGCAAGGGCTCGGACAGGCCGAGATCCGAAAATTTTGTCATGAATCAATCCTGCGCACGTCACCGCAACGGGCGACCGTGCCTTGGTCTGGGATGGAAGCGACGCGGAGGCGCGTCCCTCGGGAGTGGTTTCCCCGCGGACTGGCATGTCCCTGCGTAAGGGGGTGCTGCCGTGGGCCTCAATTCACTCCGGGACTGCGTTCACACGACACTGCGCGGCCTGAAGGGGCGGCGCACCCAAAGCAAAACTGATGGGATAGAAATGGCTGGCCGGGGCCCATCCTGCAAGCATAATCGTCGATCGGGATGGCTGCCCCGCACGTTCCGCGTGGCTTGATCCCAACGCGGGAACCCATGGCGACAGGTGCCTGCGAATGGCAGACACGCCCGTCGCAGCGCCTACATCCACTTAAGAATCCGGCTCCATGTCTCTCCGGCAAGAAACAATCCAAGCAGAGACGACGACCCGGTCCGCGTCGTCACAGCACGGCCTCGCCCTCCTGCTCCTGCTCGCCTGCGGGTCGCTGACGGCCGTGGGATTCGCCTTCGGCAAGGCCGCTGCCGCCGCGGGGGTCTCGGCCCTGCCATTCGTGTTCGTCACGGCAACCGTCGCCGGGCTCGTCCTCCTCGCCGTCACCATCATGCAAGGGCAGATGCCGCGCCTGGGCGGGCGGTACCTGCGCTATTGCGCGATCGCCGGGCTGGTGTCGTACGCGTTGCCGAACGCCATCGCATTCATGGCTGTGCCACGGATCGGCACCGGCCTGGTCTCCATCGCATGGGCATTGTCCCCCTCGCTAACCTATGTGCTCGCGATGGCCTTGCGCCTCGACCGGCCACGGCCGGCGCGGATGGTCGGCATAGCTTCCGCCGTGGCCGGCGTTGCGGTGATCGTCTGGCCGGGTGCCGACGGCTTCGCGGGACTGGGTCCGGAAGGGATCTGGATGGTGTTGGCCCTTGCCTCGCCCCTGGCACTGGCCACGGGCAACGTTTACCGCACCGTGGGTTGGCCGCCGGGCATTCCCGGAATGCCATTGGCGTGCGGCATGCTGCTGGCTGGCGCGATTTGGCTGCTTCCCGTGGCAGTGGCCAGCGGGGAGTTGGGACGCGCGGCACAGGCATTGCCTCAGGCTTGGCCCTATTTGGCGGCCCAGTCCATTGGCGCCTCCGTCATGTTCGCGCTCTATTTCCCACTGCAACGTATCGGTGGACCGGTCGTCCTGAGCCTGATCGGGTCCGTCGGGACCGTCGTCGGACTGTTGCTGGGGTGGTTGCTGTTCGGCGAGCAGTACGCGGCCGGAGTTCTGCCGGGCGTGGTCCTGATCCTGTTGGGCGTGGGCTTTGTGACACGGAGAACATGAGGGCGAACCCCGGCGCCATCCGGCCGTTAAGGTTGGGCAGGTGTTGGGGAGGCGGCCATGGACAAGGGAACGGGCCCGCTCAAGTGGGCCGGCGGGCTCATCGGTTTCGCGCTGGGCGGCTTCTTCGACGGCATCCTGCTGCACCAGATCCTGCAATGGCATCATCTGCTGAGCGGGATCGACCGCGCACCGTTCGGGGATCTGCAGGTGCAGATCCTGGCCGACGGGCTTTTCCATGCCGCCATGTACGTCGTCGCGCTGGCCGGTCTCGGCCTCCTTTGGCGTGCGCGGCGGACCGCCGTTGCGTCCGGCGGTGCCCTGGCCGGCTGGGCACTGGCCGGCTTCGGCGCGTGGCATGTGGTGGACGGCGTGCTGTTCCACTGGGTGCTGGGCCTGCACCACATCCGCATGGATCCGGGCGCGGTTGCCTTCTGGGACGGGGTTTTCCTCACCCTGGGTGTCGTGACCCTGGCCGGCGGGCTCATGATTGCACGGCGGCATGGCCCGAAAGGCGGGGGCGGGCGGTTCGTTGCGGCCGGGATTGCCGGCCTCGTGGTCCTCTCCGGTCCCGTCGCCGCCCTTCCGCCCCCCGGTGCGACGGCAATCGCACTCATCGTGCCGGACGGTGCCGAGGCCGAGGCCATGCGGGCCGTCGCAGCGGCCGACGGCACGCTGGTGCGGGCGGACCCGGGGGTCTGGGTGGTCGATCTCGGCCCGGACGGACGGGTCGATGCCTTGGGGGATGGAGCCCGCGTGGTGGGCCGGCGGCGGGTGCCCATCGGCTGCTTCGCCCGCCGGGTTTGAAAATCCCGGCAGGTCGGCTACGGGGGCAGGCCCGCCTCCGCCTTCAGCGCCGCCTTCTCCTCAGGCGTGAGGTTGAGCCAATGGACCCCGCGCAAGGCCCCCGCCAGGGCCCAGAGGGCGTTCAGGGACGTATCCCGGGGAAAGGCGTGCTTCAGCCGACGGTACGTGGCCGCAGCCCCAAGGGCGCGGAGATCATCCTCCGTCTCGATGCCCACCTCGGCCAAGCGCCAAGCCGTCGCGCGCCCCAAGTTTGGCAGGAGATAAACCGGGCGCGACATATTCTTTCCTCTACGATCCCCGGCGCGAAATCGGATAGGCAGCTCCGGATCGCCTGATTATGCTCCGGCCGCAATAGTTCGAACATTCCACAGTGAAACGAAAGGGGTGCCCTTATGCCGTACGGCGATAAGTCCGGTAAGACCTGGGACAAGTCGAAGATGCCCAGCCGCCACGTGACCTCGGGTCCCGAGCGGGCGCCGCACCGGGCCTTCCTGTACGCCATGGGCCTGACCAAGGAGGAGATCGCACAGCCCTTCGTGGGCGTTGCGACCTGCTGGAACGAGGCCGCCCCGTGCAACATCGCCCTGTCGCGTCAGGCGCAGGCGGTGAAGAAGGGGGTGAAGGCGGCGGCCGGCACCCCGCGCGAGTTCTGCACCATCACCGTCACCGACGGCATCGCCATGGGCCACCAGGGCATGAAGGCGTCGCTGGTGAGCCGCGAGGTGATCGCCGACTCCGTCGAACTGAGCATGCGGGGCCACTGCTACGACGCGCTGGTGGGGTTGGCCGGCTGCGACAAGTCCCTGCCCGGCATGATGATGGCCATGGTCCGCCTGAACGTGCCGAGCGTGTTCCTCTATGGCGGCTCCATCCTGCCTGGCAAGTACAAGGGCAAGGACATCACGGTCCAGGACATGTACGAGGCCGTGGGCGCCCACGCGTCTGGCAAGCTGTCCGACCAGGAGCTGGAGCAGATGGAGTGCGTGGCGTGCCCGTCGGCGGGTGCGTGCGGCGGCCAATTCACGGCCAACACCATGGCCTGCGTCGCCGAGGCGATCGGTCTGGCGATGCCGGGGTCTTCGGGCCCGCCGGCCCCCTTCGACAGCCGCGACGCGTATGCCGAATCCGCCGGCCGGCAGGTCATGCGCCTGATCGAACTCGGCCTGCGCCCGCGCGACATCGTCACCCGCAAGGCGCTTGAGAACGCCGCCGCCATCGTCTCCGCGACGGGCGGGTCCACAAACGCCGGCCTGCACCTGCCCGCCATCGCGCACGAGTGCGGGATCGACTTCGACATGAACGCGGTGGGCGAGGTGTTCGCCCGCACACCCTACATCGCCGACCTGAAGCCCGGCGGCCGCTACGTGGCCAAGGACCTGTTCGAGGTCGGAGGCGTGCCGGTCATCATGAAGGCGCTGCTGGAAGGCGGATACCTCCACGGCGACTGCATCACCGTCACCGGCAAGACCATCGCCGAGAACCTGGCGGACGTGACGTTCCCGACCAACCAGGACGTGGTGCGCCCGACCTCGGCGCCGCTGTCGCCGAACGGCGGCGTGGTCGTTCTGAAGGGCAATCTCGCGCCCGAAGGCGCCATCGTGAAGGTGGCCGGCATGAAGACGCTGCGCTTCAGCGGCCCGGCCCGGGTCTTCGAGTCGGAGGAGGAGGCCTTCGCCGCCGTGGAACGGCGCGACTACAAGGCCGGCGAGGTCATCGTCATCCGCAACGAGGGTCCGCGCGGCGGCCCCGGCATGCGCGAGATGCTGGCGACGACCGCCGCCATCTACGGCCAGGGCATGGGTGAAAGCGTCGCCCTGATCACCGATGGGCGCTTCTCCGGCGCCACGCGCGGGTTCTGCATCGGCCACGTGGGGCCGGAAGCCGCCGTCGGCGGCCCGATCGGCCTTCTGCGCAACGGCGACCTCGTCACCATCGACGCGGCCAAGGCCACCATCGAGGTCGCATTGTCCGACGCCGAGCTGGCGGAGCGCCGGAAGTCCTGGACGCCGCGGCGGCACGACTTCCAGTCGGGTGCCCTGTGGAAGTACGCGCAGACCGTCGGCCCGGCCGAGAAGGGGGCCGTCACCCATCCGGGCGGTGCGGCCGAAACCCACGTCTTCGGCGACATCTGATCGAAAGGCGGCCGGGCAGGGCAGGTCACAGGCGAGGCCGTCATGACGTTCACCGCGTCCAAGCTGTTCTGGGACCTGTTCGCGCCCGGCAACTTCCTGCTGTTGCTGGCGGTCGCGGGCTTATGCCTGCGGCCGGTGCGCCGCCTGCGCCGCGTCGGCGGCCTTTTGTTGTCGGCCGGGCTGGGCGGACTCGTGGCGCTCGCGGTGTTGCCGCTGGGCCAATGGGCGCTGGAGCCGCTCGAAGCACGCTTTCCCATGACGCAGGTGCCGGCGAGGGTGGACGGGGTGGTCGTTCTCGGCGGCGGGGTGGACAGCCGCACGTCGGATGCGATCGGACGGCCGGCCATGAACGCGGCCGGGGAACGCATGACGGAAATGGTGGCCCTCGCCCGCCGCTTCCCCAACGCGAAAATCGTCTTCAGCGGGGGATCGGGGCAGGTCCTGCGCCCGGACCTGGAGGAGGCCCGGTGGGTCGAGACACTGGCGGGTGAGCTGGGCGTGCCGGCCGGACGCCTGCTGGTCGAGTCGGAGTCCCGGAACACCTGGGAAAACGCCCTCTACACTAAGGCGCAGGTCCAACCCCGCCCGGACGAGACCTGGCTGCTTGTAACATCCGCGTGGCACATGCCCCGCGCGGTCGGAAGTTTCCGTGCGGCTGGTTGGACCGTGGTGCCCTGGCCGGTCGATTACCGCAGCCATACGGACGACGCGCAGATCCTGGGAATTCGGCTGCGCGGCGGCCTGGAGTCCTTCGAAACGGCGGCCCGCGAATGGCTGGGCCTGGCCGCCTACCACCTGCTGGGCCGCACGGACGCGCTCTTCCCCGCACCCCAGTCCCTCGCGGCCGACGCGCGTTGAAGGCGCCTGCCCGCTATGGCAGAAGGGCTCGGCCCGCAGCGCGGATACCGCCCATGCCATTCCACCGTCGTCGCATCCTCCAAACCCTCGCGGCCCTGAGCGCCCTTCCGGCGGCCCTGTCGTCCCGTCCGGGGCTGGCCGCCAACAAGGAATTCGGCGACTGGCTCGCCGAACTCCGCCGCGATGCCGCCGCCCAGGGCATTTCGCGTCGCACCATCGATGCCGCGCTGGAAAGCGTCGCCCCGATCCCCCGTGTCCTTGAACTGGACCGCAAGCAGCCTGAGTCGACCATCACGTTCGCCCAGTACGTGGAGCGGGTCGTGTCCGCCGACCGCATCGCGCAGGGGCAGCAACGTCTTGCCGAGCACAGGGACGTGTTGGAGCGGGTGTCCGCCCAGTACGGCGTTCCCGCCCGCTTCGTCGTGGCCCTGTGGGGGATCGAGACCTCCTATGGTCAGATCACCGGCAACTACAAAATCGTCGACGCCCTGGCGACGCTCGCCTACGACGGGCGCCGCAGCCAGTTCTTCCGCAGCGAACTGATCGCCGCCCTCAAGATCTTGGACCAGGGGCACATCCGGCCCGAACGCATGCTGGGATCCTGGGCCGGCGCCATGGGCCAGAGCCAGTTCATGCCGTCGAGCTTCCTGCAATACGCCGTCGATTTCGACGGGGACGGACGCCGCGACATCTGGACGAGCCGGCCCGACGTGTTCGCCTCGGCCGCCAACTACCTGGCCAAGAACGGCTGGAACCCGAACCTGACCTGGGGACGGGAGGTGCAGGCGCCGCCGTCGGTGCGCAACGGGCCGGGGACCGGCCTCGACGCGAAACGCCCGCTTTCCGCTTGGCAGGCCGCCGGTGTCCGGCGCACCAACGGCGGCGATCTTCCCGCCGCCGACGTCGAGGCGTCGCTGGTCATGCCCGACGGGCCGAACGGGGCCGCGTTCCTGGTCTACGACAACTACCGCGTCGTGATGCGCTGGAACCGGTCCACCTATTTCGCCACCTCGGTCGGCCTGCTTGCCGACCGCATTGGCGGTGCGGATTGAAGTCGATATAGTTAACCCAGTTCTTCAACGCGTGGACGTGGCATGGACGGCAGGTTACGCCTTGGCGCCTTGGGGGCAGCATGCGTGCTCGCGCTTTACGGGTGCGTTCAGCCGCCGCCCAAGCCGCCGGAAATCGCCGCCGGCTACATGGTCGGCGAGCCCTATCAGGAGGACGGCGTCTGGTTCTATCCCCGCGAGGAATGGAGCTACGACGAGACCGGCCTCGCGACCGTGTACCCGGCCAAGCACCGGTTCACGCACACGACGAACGGCGAGCCGTTCGACCCGAACGCCCTGACGGCGGGCCATCCCACGCTGCAGCTTCCGGCGCTGGCACGGGTCACGAACCTGGCCAACGGCCGGTCGGTCGTCGTCCGGGTCAACGACCGCGGCCCTGGAAAGGCCGGGCGGCTGATGGAATTGACCGGGCGCGCGGCGGACCTGCTGGGGATCGGCCGGGATGACCAGGCCCCCGTCCGGGTGACGCTGCTGGCCGATGAAAGCCGGATCGTCGCCGCGACCGCCCAGCGGGGCGGCGGGCAGCTCGCCCGTCTGCCGACCGAGCCGACCGAGGTCGTCCCCGTGGCGGCACCGCGGCCGGCCGTCCAGATCGACGGCCAGACGCCGTCCGAGCCGCAGGCGCGGGAACCGCACCGCGTGCCGACCGCCCCGACGGGTGTGGCCGGCAAGGTTGCGGCGGACGGCCGCTTCCTCCCGGACCCGGAGGTCACGCAGGTTCCGGTTCGCGGGAACCCGGCGATTTACGTCGAAGCCGGGCCGTTTTCCCAGTTCAACGATGCCAACCGCGTGCGGGCCCGGATTTCCGACCTCGGCCGCAGCGACGTCCAGCAGACCGCCGCCGGCCGGGCGCCCAGCTTCACGGTCCGCGTCGGCCCGATGCCCAGCGTGGACCATGCCGACCAGGCGCTTGCCCGCCTGCGGTCCCAAGGGCAGCCGAACGCACGTATCGTCGTCCAATGACCCCTCGCCATAATTCCGCCGGAGCGGCAGGGTAGGGCCAATCCCGTGGTCGCCAGGAGTTCAGCCGTGATTGCCAAACGCGTTGCAGCATGGGTTGCCGGGATCGCCGCCTTGATTGCGGTGGGCAGTGGTCAGGCCGCCGCGGCCAGCCTGGACACCATCGCCAAGCAGGCGATCCTTGTGGACATGAGCACCGGCGCGGTCCTGTTCGAGAAGAACGCCGACCAGCGCATGCCGCCCTCGTCCATGAGCAAGATCATGACGATGTACATGGTCTTCGAGCGGCTGAAGGCGGGCAAGCTCAGCTTCGACGACACCTTCCCGGTCAGTCAGCGTGCCTGGCGGATGCAGGGGTCCAAGATGTTCGTGGAGCTGAACAACAGCATCCGCGTCGAAGACCTGATCCGCGGCGTCATCATCCAGTCCGGCAACGACGCCTGCATCGTGCTGGCCGAAGGGCTGGAGGGCAGCGAGGACGCGTTCGCCGCCAAGGCGACGGCCCGGGCGAAGGAACTGGGCCTGACCGCCTCGAACTTCGCCAATTCCACCGGATGGCCGGATGAGCGCCACTACACGACCGCACGGGATATGGCGACCCTGGCGTATCGCCTGATCGTCGATTTCCCGGAATACTACCGCTTCTATTCGGAGCGCGAGTTCACCTACCACGGGATCAAGCAGGGCAACCGCAACCCGCTCCTGTACCGCGGCATCGGCGCCGACGGGATCAAGACCGGCCACACCGACGCGGCGGGCTACGGCCTGACGGCCTCGGCCGAACGCAACGGACGCCGCTTGATCCTGGTCGTGAACGGCCTGCCCAGCATGCAGGCGCGCGCCGACGAGTCCGCCCGCATCCTGGAGTGGGGCTTCCGCGAGTTCAGCCTGGTTTCGCTGTTCCGCCCCGGGGACGTGGTGGACAGCGCGCCCGTCTGGCTCGGCATGCAGGAAAAGGTGCCCGTCACCGTCGAAGCCCCCGCCTCCATCACGGTCGAACGGGCCGACCGCGACAAGCTGCAGGTCAAGATGGTCCTGGACGGGCCGGTGCCGGCGCCGGTGGCCAAGGGCACCAAGGTCGGGCGCCTGGTGGTGAGCGGCCCCGTGCTCGGCACCCGGGAGTTCCCGCTCGTCGCGGCCGAAGACGTGCAGCAGCTCAACTTCCTCGGCCGCATCGCGGCAGCGGCCAAGCACATGGTGCTTGGCTCCTCGAACAACTAAGGCGATCCGGGGTCGTGCAGACGGGGACCAGACCGGGGCGGTTCATCACGTTCGAGGGCGGCGAGGGGGCCGGGAAGTCCACCCAGGTCCGCCGCCTGGTGGACGCGCTGCGCGCAAAGGGCATCGACGTGGTCGCCACCCGCGAGCCCGGCGGGTCACCCGGGGCCGAGGACATCCGGCAACTGCTGGTCACGGGCGATCCGGGCCGCTGGGATCCGGTGACGGAAGCCTTCCTGCACTTCGCGGCGCGGCGCGACCACCTCGCCCGCACGGTCTGGCCCGCGTTGGACCGGGGGGCATGGGTCGTCTCGGACCGCTTCGCCGACAGCACCCTGGCCTACCAAGGGTATGGCCACGGCCTCGGCCGGGACGTGATCGAACGCCTGTACGCCGCCGCGGTCGGTGATTTCCGGCCCGACCTGACGGTGCTGTTGGACATTCCCGTCGAGCAGGGACTGCAGCGGGCGGCTGGACGGGCCGGGCAAGCGGGCGGGTCCGGGCCGTCCGCCGCCGAGGACCGTTACGAGCGGATGGACCGCGGTTTCCACGAACGCCTGCGTGCCGGGTTCCTGGACATGGCCGCGCGCGAGCCGGCCCGGTTCGTGGTGGTGGACGCCCGCCGCGACGCGGATGCCGTGTGGGCGGACGTGATTGCGGCGGTCGAGCAGCGCCTCGGTCGATGAGCGGCCGATGAGCGCGGGCGACGCCGTCCCCCATCCACGGTTGAGCTACGACCTTCTCGGCCACGAGGCGGCCGAGCGCGTGCTGCTGGATGCCTGGAATTCCGGCCGCATCCCCCATGCCTGGCTGATCGGCGGGGTGGCGGGCATCGGCAAGGCGACGCTCGCCTACCGTTTCGCGCGCTTCGTGCTGGCGCAGGGCGCAGAGGAGAACGGGGCGGAGGGTGGCGCGGCCGGCCTGTTCGGCGAGGCGCCGAAGCCCCGCTCGCTGGAGGTCCCGGCCGGGCATCCGGTGTCGGCGCGGGTGGCGTCGGGCGGGCACGGAAACCTGCTGGTCGTCGAACGGGTTTATGACGAGAAGCGCAAGCGCGTCCGGCAGGAGATCCTGGTGGACGATGCCCGCCGCATCGGCCCGTTCCTGCGCCAGACCGCCAGCGAGGGCGGCTGGCGGGTGGTGGTCGTGGACGGCGCCGACACCATGAACGCGTCGAGCCAGAATGCCATCCTGAAGCTGCTGGAGGAGCCGCCGGCGCGCAGCCTGCTGCTGCTCACGGCCGACAATCCCGGCTCGCTGCTGCCCACCATCCGCTCGCGCTGCCGCAAGCTGCGGCTGGACCCGCTGAACGAGGCGGTGGTCGAGCATCTCGTGGCCCGGCATCGGCCCGACCTGCCCGAAGCCGAACGCGCGGCGCTCTGCCGTCTGGCCGAGGGGTCCGTCGGGCGCGCCCTGGCACTGGCCGAGGCCGGGGGGCTGAAGCTCTACCGCGAGATCGTCGATCTGATCGCGGCCATGCCCGGCCTCAACACGGCCACGGCGCACGCCTTCGCGGACAAGCTGTCCCGCCGCGGGGCGGACGACGCGTACGAGACCGCCGTGGAGCTTCTGGTCTGGTGGCTGGGGCGGCTGGTGCAACAGGCCGCGCGGGGCGTGGCGTTCGCCGAGACGGTGCCGGGCGAGGGGGCGTTGGTGACGCGCCTTGCGGCCCTGCCCCGCGGCCTTGATCGCTGGATGGACGTGTGGGAAAAGGTGGCCCGCCTTTTCACGAGGGCGGACAATGCCAATCTCGACCGCAAGCAGGTGGTCCTGACCGCCCTCGGCACGATCGAAGCGGCGACCGCCTGAACCTCCCGCAACGCCGGAGCGTCGCCATGCCGGGCCCGAAGGCCTACTACATCACCACGCCCATCTATTACGTGAACGACGCCCCGCACATCGGGCACGCCTATACGACGACGGCGTGCGACGTGCTGGCCCGGTTCATGCGCCTGGACGGGCACGAGGTGATGTTCCTGACCGGGACCGACGAGCATGGCGAAAAGGTGCAGAAGGCCGCCCAGGCCGCCGGCACCGAACCGCAGGCCTTCACCGACCGGGTGTCGCAGAACTTCCGCGACCTGACCCGGCTGATGAACATCTCCAACGACCAGTTCATCCGCACGACCGAAGAGCGCCACAAGGTGGCCAGCCAGCACATCTGGCAGGCCATGGTCGAGCGGGGCGACATCTATCTCGGCAGCTATGCCGGCTGGTACGCCGTGCGCGACGAGGCGTACTACGGCGAGGACGAGCTGCGCGACGGGCCGAACGGCAAGAAGATCGCCCCCAGCGGTGCGGAATGCGAATGGGTGGAGGAGCCCAGCTACTTCTTCCGCCTGTCCGCCTACCAGGACCGGCTGCTGGCGCTTTACGAGAGCCAGCCGGATTTCATCCTGCCCGCCGGCAAGCGGTCGGAAGTGGTGGCCTTCGTCAAGTCGGGGCTGCGCGACCTGTCGATCAGCCGGACCTCGTTCTCGTGGGGGATCCCGGTCCCCGGCGACGACAAGCACATCATGTACGTCTGGCTGGACGCGCTGTCGAACTACGTCACCGCCGTCGGCTACCCCGACCAGGGCGGCGACTTCGCCAAGTTCTGGCCGGCCGACCTGCACATGGTCGGCAAGGACATCCTGCGCTTCCACACGGTCTATTGGCCCGCCTTCCTGATGTCGGCCGGCCTGCCGCTGCCCCGGCGCGTCTTCGCCCACGGCTGGTGGACGATCGAAGGCGAGAAGATGTCGAAGTCGCTGGGCAACGTGGTGAAGCCCGGCGAACTGGTGGACACCTACGGCCTGGACCAGACCCGCTATTTCCTGATGCGCGAGGTGCCGTTCGGCAACGACGGCGACTTCTCGCGCAAGGCGCTGGTGCAGCGGATCAACGGCGAGCTGGCCAACGACTACGGCAACCTGGTCCAGCGCGTCCTGTCGATGATCGCCAAGAACTGCGGTGCCGCCGTGCCGACGCCGGGCCCGCTGACCGACGCCGACCAGGCGTTGCTGGGGTCCGCCCGCGCGCTGGTGGAGGCCGTCCGCAAGGAAATGTCGGTCCAGGCCTTCCACAAGGCGCTGGACGCGATCTGGCGGGTGATCGGCGACGCCAACCGCTATGTGGACGAGCAGGCGCCCTGGGCCCTGCGCAAGACCGATCCGGCGCGCATGGCGACGGTGCTGTGGACGCTCGCGGAAACGATCCGGCACGTGGCGCTGCTGACCCAGCCGTTCATGCCCGACGCTTCGGCGCGCATCCTGGACCAGCTTGCGGTGCCGGCGGACGCCCGGACGTTCGCCGCCGTCGGCCCGGACCATGCGCTGAAGGCCGGCACGCCGCTGCCGCCGCCCCAGGGCGTGTTCCCCCGTTACGTGGAGCCGGCCGCGGAGGCCAACGCCGGATGCTGATCGACAGCCATTGCCACCTGGACTTCGAGACCTTCGAAGCCGAGATGCCGGACGTCGTGGCACGCGCGAAGGCGGCGGGGGTGGGCCAGATGGTCACCATCAACACCCGCCTCAGCACCTTCCCGAAGCTGCTGGAGATCGCGGGCCGCTTCCCCGAGGTCTGGTGCACGGTGGGCGTCCATCCCCATCAGGCCGAGGAGGAGCGGGAAGGGTGCTCGACCGCCCGGATCGTCGAACTGGCGGCGGCCCCCAAGGTGGTCGCCATCGGCGAAAGCGGGCTCGACTACTTCTACGACCAGAGCCCGCGCGACGTGCAGCAGGAGAGCTTCCGCCAGCACATCCGCGCCTGCTTGGAAACCGGCCTTCCCCTGGTCGTCCACACCCGCGACGCGGAAGAGGACACCATGCGCATCCTGCGCGAGGAGGCGGCCGGGGCGAAGCTGGACGGCATCATGCACTGCTTCAGCTCCAGCCGCTGGCTGGCGGAGCAGGCGTTGGAATTCGGCTTCCACATCAGCTTTTCCGGCATCCTGACCTTCAAGAAGTCGGAGGAACTGCGCGAGACGGCCAAGATCGTCCCGCTGGACCGCCTGCTGGTGGAGACCGACGCCCCCTATCTGGCGCCGGAACCGTTCCGCGGGAAGCGGAACGAGCCGGCCTTCGTCGTCCACACGGCGGCGCGTCTGGCCGAGGTGAAGGGTGTGACGGCGGAAGCCCTGGCCGAGGCCACGACCGCGAACGCGCGGCGGCTGTTCCGGCGCATGACCGCCGGGACCGCCCTGGCGGCCTGAACCGCGCGGTCTCCGGGGCATGCGCGTCACCATCCTGGGCTGCGGCGGATCGGGCGGCGTCCCGCTGATCGGAAACGATTGGGGCGACTGCGATCCGGCCAATCCCCGGAACCGCCGGCGGCGTTGTTCGATCCTGGTGGAGGCGGCCGGGCAGGTGGTGCTGGTGGACACTCCGCCCGACCTGCGCGAACAGCTTCTCGACGCCAACGTGCGCCATCTGGACGCCGTGCTCTACACCCATTCCCATGCCGACCATGTGCATGGGATCGACGATCTGCGGGCGGTGAACTGGCTGGTGGGCCGGCCGATGGACGTCTACGCCGACCGGGAGACGCTGGACGACCTGCAAAGCCGGTTCGACTACTGCTTCAGCAAGCCCAAGGGCACCTTCTTCGCCCGTCCCGCCCTGACCGCGCACGAGATCACCGGCCCGTTCGACATCAACGGGTTGGAGGTGTTTCCTTTCATCCAGGATCACGGCTACACCCGCAGCCTGGGCTTCCGGTTCGGCCGCTTCGCCTATTCCACCGACGTGGTGCACCTGGACGAGGCGGCCTTTGCCGCGTTGGAAGGGGTGGAGGTCTGGATCGTGGACAGCACCCGCCGCACCCCGCACCCGGTCCACGCCCATCTGGAGGCCACGCTGGGCTGGATCGAACGTGTGCGGCCCCGGCGCGCCTACCTGACCCACATGAACCAGACCATGGACTACGACACGCTGATGCGGGAACTGCCCGCCGGTGTGGAGCCGGCCTACGACGGGCTGGTGATCGAGGTGGCCGATTAGCCCGCCGGCAGCTCCGACCGTCCTACGCATGCGCCGGGTGCTGGATGGATCGCCCATTCCCGCACCGGAGTGGCCCGCGGGCATTCGGCCCGTCGCCTTCGACCCCGCCATCCACCCCATGCCGGCACACCGGCTGCTCGTCCAAGCCTATGCCAAGGGCGGCGGTTCAGTGGGGGCTTTCGACAACTGGTGGAACGCTCTGCGGACCGACGACGAGTACGACCCTAACCTCTGCTTCGTGGCGGTGGCTGAGACGGATCGCGCGGTTGTCGGTTTCGCGCAGTGCTGGAGCAGCGCCTTCGTCAAGGACATCGCGGTGTCCCCGCGCTTCCGGCGCCAGGGGATGGGACGGGCGTTGCTGTTGGAGGTCTTCCGGGCCTTCCGGGGCCGGGGGGCGGGATCCGTGGACCTCAAGGTCGAAGCGAACAACCCGTCGGGCGCCGTCCGTTTCTACCAAGCCATGGGCATGGTGGTGGTTGGCGAGGAAAAGACGACCTGAGACGTCAGGGCGCGCTCAAGAACCCTTCGGCAACCGAACAACTTCCTCATGTCCGGGCCTGCCGTCATCAGCCGGTTGATGGCTTCGTTGCGCGGTACACGGTGCACACGGTCGGTACGAGACCGTGTGCACTTTCATGCCAACGCGGCTGAACCGCTTCACCCCTGAAGACGATTCGGTTTGATCAACGAAACGACTTTGAGGAGGGCCGAGCAACAACGGCGCAGGTATGCGCGTACCGTCACGCTTACCAGTCAAGCCACCCGCGACGGTCCGGCGGCTCGTTCATTCATCCGTGCGAGCAGCACTTGTGCGGCCTTGACGGTTTCGGAAGACGCCTTTTCCGGTGTTCCACTGTCGAACGGCGGCTGCGGGGCATACTCGAATGCGAGTTGGATCGTTTTGGCTTCGTCTTCACCGCGGATCTCCTCAATGACGGTGAGGGCAAAGTCGATCCCGGCGGTGACGCCGCCGCCCGTGATCCGGTTGCGGTCCTTCACGACCCGCTCGGCCACGGGTGTGGCTCCGAACAGGGGGAGTTTGCCCCGGTACGCCCAGTGCGCACCTGCCTTGTAGCCCGCCATCAGGCCCGCGGCGCCGAGGAGCAGAGAGCCGGTGCAAACACTTGTCACGTACTTGGCTTGTTCCCCCTGGCGTTTCAGCCAGCCGAGAACTTCCGGATCCTGCATAATCAGGATCTGTCCGCCGCCGCCCGGCACGCAGAGCATGTCGAGATCCGGGCAGGTTTCAAATGTCGCCGTCGGGACAATGGCGAAGCCGGCGTCCGTCGGCACAGGATCCAAGGTCTTCCAGACGAAATACACCTCCGTATCGCTCATCTGGGACAGGAACTGGGCGGGGCCCGTCATGTCCAACTGGGTGACATGAGGGAAGAGCAGGAAGCCGATCCGGAACGACGTCGCCACGACGGTGATCTCCGAGGGTCACGTAACGCCCTTGTGTACTTGCGGCGGCCCGTGGCAGAAATGACAACGACACGCGCTTTCCTGCCAAACAATGTGCAATGCGGACCATCGTCCTTCTCGCCTATGAGGGGGCGCAGTTGCTCGACATCACGGGGCCGGCTTCCGTGTTCGCGGAAGCCGCCGAGTACGTGGATCCGGCGCCTCATGATGTCGTGGTGGCTTCACGCGATGGTGGAGCCGTGCGCACCAGCAGCGGGGTGGCGCTGTGGACCGTTCGGCTGGCCGACGTTCCATGCACCAAGATTGATACGGTCCTGGTACCGGGGGCCTTGCGACCCGGATTGCAGTCTCTTGTTCGTGATGTGGTGCAGCGGGATTGGGTGTTGTCGGCCGCGGCGCACGCACGGCGCGTCGGCTCGGTCTGTTCGGGCGCTTTCGTGCTGGCCGCGTGGGGGATGCTCGATGGGCGACGCGTGGCGACCCATTGGCAAGGGACCGATGAACTGGCCCGCCGTTACCCGACCGTAACCGTCGAACGCGACGCGCTCTTCGTGGAGGACGGCCCCATCTGGACGTCGGCGGGCGTGTCGACGGGCATCGACATGGCGCTCGCCCTGGTCGAGCGCGATCTTGGGCGGAGGGTCGCTGCGAGCGTGGCCCGGCGCCTCGTCCTGCATGCCCGTAGGCCGGGGCACCAGTCGCAGTTCTCGGCCTTGCTGGAAGCCCAGGCCGGGCCGTATGCGGGACTTGTTGAGTGGATGGGCGAGAACCTGGCCGCCGACCTTTCCGTGGATGCCCTCGCGGCGCGTGCCGGCCAGACGCCCCGTACGTTCCATCGGCGCTTCACCGCCGCCCTTGGAACAACACCGGCCGCCTATGTTGAGCGGCTGCGGCTGGATCGAGCCCGTGCCCTACTGGAAGTCGGGGAAACGCCAAAGCGTGTGGCGATGCTTTCCGGTCTGGGCTCACTCGACCGCCTTGGGCGCGCCTTCCGCCGTGAGTTCGGCCTCAGCCCATCGACCTATCGCTCGCTGCACGGGCAACCGACACGGGAACGGGATTCCTTAACCCAACAAGAATGATCGGACCTTGATAAGCCCACCGGTTCCGCCATCATCAGGGTGGATACCGGCAGTCGGTCCTTACCGGGCACCCGATCGGGGGCCTCGTTATCGCCGGAGCTCCGCTGCCCCTTGAGGTACGATTGGGCCCCCCTTTGTGCGGCCTTCGGTGCCTTGATCCGGAGCCTCACCGGAAATCCCGTGTCGGAACCTTCAGTCTGGGCTCGCGGCTCCAGACGACGCGCGGATCGCACCCAACCCCATAGCTAACCCCGTCCCGTTCGCCAACGGTGCGCAAGAGACCGGACAGGTCGGTCAGGTGTTCGGCCACCAGATGCACCACATCGCCTTCCCGCGGCACCCGGTCCCGGCAGGCGAGCATATGCGCGAAAAGATCAGGCTCCGGTACGGCTGGAACAGCCGGGGCCAGACCACGACGTTCGCATGGCCGGCTTCATCATCAGGCTATGGAAATGGTGATCACTGACGACGAAATTCCTACGGCTTGAACACCCATAGAACGCATCGGGAATAGGCGGCGTCCGTCGGACCGAGCGCCTCAAGCACTTGGCGAACCATGACAAGCTTATGTGCCAGTGGCCTGGAGCCGCAGTTCTCTGACAAAAGCGTTCGATACTGTCGTCGATCTGGTCGACGAACTTGGCCCAAACCGACAACCTCGGCTGGCATTGGTTTCGTCGGGGTAGCGGCGGATGGCCTGCTCAGGTCGAGGATCGCCCGGCGCCATCGGGCGTCCTTGTATAGATCCGCCCCGCCCAGGCACACGGCGCGCATCCTGGTGATCGGCAATCAGGTTCGCCAATCACCAGGATGCCGGCCAAGAGCTTCCAACCTCGGATTCCCGAGGGTTTTATGTAATAGCCTATCCGCACCCCTTGGTTGATGATCTTAAACTCGCTCCATCAAATTGATTCGCAGTAGCTGTAACCACCTGGGTGGTATAAACCGAAAATTGCAAACTCTTATCGCACTGGCTCAATGCGCCAATAGACAACATCCCAGGGAGGGAACATGCCTGCTGCTTCGCTGACCGCCAGCGCCGAATTCCAGATCAACGGCATAACACCGAACCACCAGCACCGCCCGGCCACGGTCGGCTTGGCGGATGGGGGCTTTGTCGCGGTCTGGCAGGCCGATGACGTGTACGGCGAAGGCAACATCCGGGCCCAGCGCTTCGGCGCCGATGGGGCCCCCGTCGGCGGCGAGGTTCCCGTCAACACGGTGTCGGAGGGCCACCAGGGCACACCGGTGGTGGGAGCGCTCGCCGATGGCGGCTTCGTCGTGGCGTGGTGGACGCAAACCGGCGGTACCGTCCGCGCCCAGCGCTTTGGCAACAATGGCACCCGCATCGACGGCGAAATCACCCTGGTTGCCGACGCAAACCCGGCCAGCTTCGCCCCAATCCAGATCACCGGTCTGGCCGACGGCGGCTATGCCTTGGCCTGGGAAGGCCCGGACGGCGACGGCAGCGACGGCATCCTCGTCCAGCGCTTCAACGCCAACGGCACGGCGGTCGGGCTCCGCCAGAGCCCCGCCACCCTGACCGCCGACAGCCAGACTGTGCCGACGCTCGCCGCGCTGGCCGACGGCGGCTATGTCGTGGTCTGGCAGTCCCATCTGGGCGAAACGGGTGGCGGATCGTCGGGCTGGGGCATCAAGGGCCAACGCTTCGACGCCGCCGGGCATAAGGTCGGGGACGAGTTCCAGGCCAACACCACCGCCGCGGGCCATCAGTTGGAGGCATCGACCGCGGCGCTGGCCGACGGCGGCTTCGTCGTCGCTTGGCGCAGCCACCACGGGGACGACGGCTGGGGCGACATCTACACCCAGCGTTTCGACGCGGCCGGAGCCAAGGTCGGCGACGAAGTCCGCGTCAACAGCCACACCGCCGATTTCCAGGGCAAACCCGATGTTGTCGGCCTGACCGACGGCGGCTTTGTCATCGCTTGGCAGTCGTTGGGCCAGGACGGCACGGGCTTCGGTGTCCATGCCCAACACTACGACGCCACTGGAACCCCCCTGGATGGCGAGTTCCGCCTCAACGAGTACACGGCCGGCGACCAGATCGACGCCGTGCTCGCGGCGCGGCCGGACGGCGGCTTCACGGCAGTGTGGACCTCCCATGGCCAGGACGGCGACGGTGCCGGTGTCTTCGGCCGCAGCTACGTGACGCGCCAGGAGATCCGGGGCACCGATGGCGACGACACACTCACGGGCACGGCCCGCAACGAAACCATCTTGGGTCTTGACGGCAATGACCACCTCTCCGGCCGGGGTGGCGTGGACTGGCTATATGGCGGGCAGGGCGAGGACGTGCTGAGCGGCGGCGCCGGTGCGGATCTCATCTTCGGCGGCACCGACACGACCGATGGTCGGGACGATCTGGACACCGCCTCTTACGAGGGCTCGGCCGGCGGCGTGTACGTCAATCTGGCCGAACGGCGCGGCCTGCAGGCCGACGCCAAGGGCGACCGCCTGTACGGCATCGAGCGCGTGATCGGCTCGACCTTCGACGACCACCTGATCGGCCAGGAGACGGCGAACGCCTGGGGCACGTACTTCGACGCCGCCCGCTACCTGGCCAGCAACCCCGACCTGCGCACCAAGTTCGGCACTGACCACGCCCGCGCCACTGAGCACTGGGAGACCACCGGCCATCTGGAGGCCCGGCACGGCGCCATGATGGTCGGCGGTTCAATCCTCGTGGCCGGCGCCGGGAACGACACCGTGCGCGGCGGCAGCCAGGACGACTACCTCCTCGGCGGCACCGGCAGCGATCATCTCTTCGGCTACTCCGGCCACGACTGGCTGTACGGCGAGACCGGCGAGGACAACGTGAACGGTGGTGATGGCGACGACCGGCTCTACGGCGGCGATGGCGGCGACTGGCTCACCGGGGGCCAGGGCGAGGATGTGCTGAGCGGCGGAGCCGGTGCCGACCTCATTTTCGGCGGCTCCAACATCACGGATGGCCGGGACGATCTGGACACCGCCTCCTATGCGGGCTCGATAGGCGGCGTCCATGTCAACTTGGCCTGGGGATACGGCCTGCAAGCCGACGCCGAGGACGACACCCTGGCCGGCATCGAGCGCGTGGTCGGCTCCGCCTTCGACGACCACCTGATCGGCCAGGAGACGGTGAACGCCTGGGGCACCTACTTCGACGCCGCCCGCTACCTGGCCAGCAACCCCGACCTGCGCGCCACCTTCGGCACCGATCATGCCCGCGCCACCCGGCACTGGGAGACCACCGGCCACCTGGAGGCCCGGCACGGCGCCATGATGGTCGGCGGCTCGATCCTGGTCGCCGGCGCCGGGAACGACACCGTGCACGGCGGCATCCACAACGACTACCTGCTGGGCGGCACCGGCAACGACCGGGTCCACGGCCAGGGCGGCCACGACTGGCTGTACGGCGAGGCCGGCGACGACACCCTGGACGGCGGCGACCATGGCGACCGGCTGTACGGCGGCGAGGGCGACGACACCCTGGACGGCGGGTCGGGGGACGATACCCTCTACGGCGGTGCCGGCAATGACCGGCTCACCGGCCGTGATTACGAGGACATGCTGATCGGCGACGCCGGCGCCGACATCCTGGAGGGCGGCGACGATTTCGACACCGCCTCCTATGCCGGCTCGACCGGGGGCGTCCACGTCAACCTGGCCGAGGGGCGCGGCCTGCGGGCCGATGCCGAGGGCGACCGGCTGTCCGGCATCGAGCGCGTGGTCGGCTCCGCCTTCGACGACCACCTGATCGGCCAGGAGACGGTGAACGCCTGGGGCACCTACTTCGACGCCGCCCGCTATCTGGCGGCGAACGAGGACCTGCGCACCAAGTTCGGCACCGACTTCGGCGCCGCCACCCGGCACTGGGAGACCGCCGGCCACCTGGAGGCCCGGCACGGCGCCATGATGGTCGGCGGCTCGATCCTCGCCGCCGGCGCCGGGAACGACACCGTGCACGGCGGCGGCCACAACGACTACCTACTGGGTGGCACCGGCAACGACCGGGTCCACGGCCAGGGCGGCCACGACTGGCTGTACGGCGAGGCCGGCAGCGACACCCTGGACGGCGGCGACCATGGCGACCGGCTGTACGGCGGCGAGGGCGACGACACCCTGGACGGCGGGTCGGGGGACGACCGGCTCTACGGCGGCCTGGGCTCGGACACCGTCTATGGCGGGCACGGCTACGACCTGTTCCTCGGCACGGCCGCGGAGTTGATCAAGGACCACATCCAGGACTTCGCGCGCGGCGACCGCCTGGTGGTTCTCGACCAGGACCTCTCGCACCTCTATGGCACGAAGGCGACGAGCCGGATCGCGCTGGGCGACGACTGGTGGGAGTACGTGTCGCTGTCGGGGCCGGACCTGTCCACGGCCCAGTTCCGGACGTACTGGGACGGCAATGCGACCACCATCTGGCTGGTCTGACCCACGCCGGTTTCATCACCGACCTTCAGCGCCTCAACAAGGCCGTTGAGGCGCTGAAGGTGTGGTAGAATCGAATGTTAACGAAAAGTCCTGATGGGAATTTTGAAGGCGGGTTGACCGGCACAACGCGCTCGCGCCCATGGCTGGCTCCACATGATCCCCGATGGTCCGTAAAAGGTTGGCTAGGTCGGTCAGGTGTTCGGCAATTAGATGGACCACCTCGTCCTCCCGCTGCACCCGGCCGCAGCCGTCATTTCACGACGCGACGAGACGACGATAGATCTCGGGGTCGGTGGCGCCCTCGGTCCCGATGGTCAGGAAACGGCTGTCGGGGCCGATCCCGAGTTCGGCGCGAAGGTCTTCACGGCCGGCAGCGGCAATGGCCGCGGCGATTCCAGCCGCACCGGACTCGCCGCAGACGATCGGCGGATCGCCGCCTTCCGGGTGTGCGAGGCGCCGCATCGCGGCGATGGCATGTCCATCGCCAATGGTCATGTAGCCGTCGCAGCAGGGCCGGATCATGTCCCAGGCGACCGGCGAAGGTTCGCCGCAGGCAAGTCCCGCCATCACCGTATCGAGGTCGCCGGGCAAACGGCTGCGTCGGCCAACGCGGGCGCTCTCGTACAGGCAGGCCGCCGTGCTTGGCTCCACGATGATGAAACGCATCGGCGCACCGGGCAGCGCAAGACGAAGATGCGCAATCATGGAAGCCGCAAATCCGCCAACGCCGGCCTGGAGGAACACATGGGTCGGGGGCGCCGCGGCAAGCCCCTGTTCCAGCGCCTCGTCGGCGATCAGCCGATAGCCGGTCATGACATCGCGCGGGATACGGACATAGCCGTCGTAGGAGGTGTCCGAGATGATCAGCCACCCCTCCGCCGCCGCGGTCCGCGCGGCCGCGTCAACCGACTCGTCGTAGGTTGCACCGGCACGGCGCACCTCGGCGCCGAGTTCGCGCAGCGCCGCCTCACGACCGTGGCTGACGTCCTTGTGCAGGAAGATCACGCAGCGGCAGCCGAGCCTGCGGGCCGCCCAGGCGACCGATCGGCCATGGTTGCCGTCCGTGGCGCAGGCCACGGTCAGACCGCCGGGCATCCGCCTCCGTGCCGCCTCGGCCAATTCCTCGATCGACGGCGGCTCCGCATCCGTTTCCGGGAGGGCCCGTTCGGCAACGGCACGGTAAACGGCATAGGCGCCGCCCAGCGCCTTGAAGCTGCCCAATCCGAAGCGCGGCGCCTCGTCCTTGTAGAGGATGGAGGCGACCCCAAGCGTCCGGGCGAGGGCGGGGAGTTCGTAAAGCGGCGTCGGCATGTAGCCGGACCATGCGGTGATGGTCCGGCGGGCCAACGCGAAATCATGGCCGGAGAACCCGTCGGCAAGGACCGCGACCTGTTCCGATGGCGGGCGCTGGTCCTTGTTGGGCAGAAAGGCCGCGTCGAGCAATCTTGCCTCGTCAGTCATGCGTCTGGCCGGCCAAAGGGGTGGCCAGCATGGAGGGGCGCTGAACGAAGGCCCCGTACCAATCCGCCAAACGCGGCCGGCCCGGCAGGAACGGCGGCAGTTCGCGGAACTCGAGCCAGCTCAGACACGTCGCCAGCGCGATATGGCCGATCGTCACCGGTCCATCCAATGCGACCTCGCGCTCGATGAAATCATAGGCCTCGACAAGCTTTGTCCTCAACCCGTCCTGCAGCGCGGGATAGCGCAAGGCTTCCGGGCGGCGCTCGGTTTCCCAGCGGAGTTCAATGCCCGCTTGGCACATGCCCTGCGCAAGCGCCTGGAGCCGCAGGGCGAGCAACCGGGCGGTGCCGGTTTGCGGAATGAGCTTTTCGCCATCGTGGAGGCCGTCGAGATAGTCACAAATCACGTCGGAGTCGAAGAGGGGGAAACCATCGGGCAACACGAGCACGGGCACCCGGCCCAGGGGATTGGCGGCAAAGACGGTGTCGTTGCGCCGGAGCGGGCTCGTTTCATGGTGGATGACCTCCAGCTTCCCGGCGAGGCCCGCCTCGTGGGCGAAAACCAGGACCTTGCGGGCATAGGGGGAATGGGTCTGGTAGAACAACTGCACCGTCGTCTCCTGTCGTGTCCCGAGTGTTCGGCTTGCGCGCGCATCTTGCCGCGCCGTGTTAAGGTCGAGCCGCATACAACCCGCACTTGATGCGGTTTTGCCGCGGCGGCGACGGAAATCACGATGTCGAACGAACCCACCCTGGACGCGCTGGATCGATCACTGCTCGCCCGGGTCCAGGAGGACGCCCGCCTTACGGCCGAAACCCTCGGGGCGGAGATCGGATTGTCGGCCGCGGCCGTGCAGCGCCGGCTGAAGCGGATGCGTGACGAGGGGATCATCCTGCGCGAAATCGCCCAGGTCAGCCCGCGGGCGCTGGGACAACGCATGACCTTCATCGTTGCCGTCGAGATGGAGAGGGAACGTGCCGACATCCTGGACGCCTTCCGCCGGCGCGCGGATGCCGAGCCCAATGTCCAGCAATGCTATTACGTGACCGGCGAGGCCGATTTCTTCCTGGTGATCGTCGCGCGCGATATGGACGAGTTCGAAGCCCTGTCGCGGCGTCTGTTCCAGGAAGACTCCCATGTCCGCCGGTTCCGAACGTCCATTGTAATGGGCCGGGCCAAGGTGGGCGTCAGCATCCCCGTCGGCTAAGGCCGAGCACACGGAGCCCTACCGGAAATCCCGTGTGGGAACCTTGAGGGCAGGGTGACGGGCCCGGACAACGCCCGGATCGCCACCGTTCCCCTGTCCCGCCCCGTCGCGGTCGCCCACCGTGCGCAGAAGATCGGACAGGTCGGTCAGGTGTTCGGCGACCAGGTGCACCACCTCGCCCTCCCGCTGCACCCGGCCCCGGCAGGCCAGCATGTGAGCGGATAAAACCAGACGCCGATGCTGCTGGAACAGGTCGGGCCAGACCACCAGGTTCGCATGGCCGGTCTCGTCCTCGAGGGTGAGGAACAGCACGCCCTTGGCGCTGCCGGGGCGCTGGCGAACCAGGATCAGGCCGGCGACGCTGAGCCGCCGCCCGTCCCGCGCCCGTGCCAACGTCGCCGTGGGCACCGCGCCCATGCGGTCCAACTCGCCGCGCAGGAAAGCGCAGGGGTGGCGGCGCAGGCTCAGGCCCGTGCTGGCGTAATCCTCCACCACCTCGCGGCCGGCAAGCATGGGGGCCAGGGCGACCGCGGGCTCGTCCGCCACCTCGGGGGCCTGTGCCCGCGCATCGGCCGCGGCGAACAGGGGCAAGGGCGTGTCCCGCAGCGACCGGATCGCCCACAGCGCCGCCCGCCGGTCGAGGTTCAGGGAGGGGCGGAAGGCGTCCGCGTCGGCCAGCCGTTCCAGGGCCGCCACCGGAACCCCGGTGCGCCGCCACACCGCCTCGACCGAGGCGAACGGCTCGGCCCCGCGCGCCGCCACGATCCGGGCCGCGTGGCCGTTCGCCAGGCCCTTCACCATCCGCAGCCCCAGCCGCACCGCCAACCGGCGCGATCCCGGCCGTTGCGGCGGCTCCAGCGTGCAATCCCAGCGGGACCGGTTCACGTCCACCGGCCGGACCTCCACCCCATGGGCCCGCGCGTCGCGCACCAGTTGGGCGGGGGCGTAGAAGCCCATGGGCTGGGCGTTCAGGAGGGCGGCCAGGAACACGTCGGGATGGTGGTGCTTCAGCCAGCTCGACGCATAGGCGATCAGGGCGAAGGACGCCGCGTGGCTTTCCGGGAAGCCGTAGGACCCGAACCCCTCGATCTGGCGGAAGGTGCGTTCGGCGAAGTCCCGGTCGTAGCCGCGCGCGACCATGCCCTGCACCAGCTTGTCCCGGAACTTCGACACGCCGCCCGTCATCTTGAACGTCGCCATGGACCGGCGGAGCTGGTCGGCCTCGGACGGGGTGAAGCCGGCGCAGACGATGGCCACGCGCATGGCCTGTTCCTGGAACAGCGGCACGCCCATGGTCTTGCCCAGCACCTGCCGCAGTTCCGGCGTCGGATAGGTGACCGGCTCCAGCCCCGCACGGCGGCGCAGGTAGGGATGCACCATGTCGCCCTGGATGGGACCCGGCCGGACCACCGCCACCTGGATCACCAGATCGTAGAACTGGCGGGGCTTCAGCCGCGGCAGCATGGACATCTGCGCGCGGCTTTCGATCTGGAAGACGCCGACCGTGTCGGCCCGTCCGATCATGTCGTAGACGGCCGGGTCCTCGTCCTGGACGGACGCCAGATCCGCTTCGATCCCCTTGTGCGCGCGCAGCAGTTCGAACGCCTGGCGCATGCAGCCCAGCATGCCGAGGCCGAGGATATCGACCTTCATGATCCGCAGCGCGTCCAGATCGTCCTTGTCCCATTCCACCACCTGCCGCCCCTCCATGGCGGCGGGCTCGACCGGGACCAGGCTGTCCAGCCGGTCGCGGGTCAGGACGAAGCCGCCGGGATGCTGGCTGAGGTGGCGGGGGAAACCGACCAGTTCGCGCGCAAGCTCCAGCGTCAGCCGGAGCCGGCGGTCGCGGAGGTTCAGGTTGAGGTCGGCGGCGGTCTTTTCGTCCAACCCATCCTCGTCCCATGCCCAGGCCTGACCGGCCAGGAGTGCGGTCACGTCCTCCGTCAGGCCCAGGACCTTGCCCACCTCGCGCACGGCGCCGCGGGGGCGGTAGCGGATCACCGTGGCGGCCAGGGCGGCATGGTCGCGGCCATAGGTGTCGTAGATCCACTGGATCACCTCCTCCCGCCGGCCGCTTTCGAAGTCCACGTCGATGTCCGGCGGCTCGCCCCGCTCGGCGCTGACGAAGCGTTCGAACAGCAGCTCGCCCTTCACCGGGTCGATGCTGGTGATGCCAAGGACGAAGCAGACGGCCGAGTTCGCCGCCGACCCGCGCCCCTGGCACAGGATCCCGCGGGAGCGGGCGAAGCGGACGATGCGGTCCACGGTCAGGAAATAGGGGGCGTAGCCAAGCTCCGCGATCAGCCGCAGCTCGTGCCGGATCTGGGCCGCAACCGCGTCCGGCACCCCGTCCGGGTGGCGCCAGGCCGCACCCTCCCAGGCCCGGCGCTCAAGCGCCTCCTGCGGGGTCAGGCCGGGATCCCCGGCTTCCTCCGGGTACTGGTAGGCCAGCTCGTCCAGCGAGAAGCGGCAGCGGCCGACGATCTCCAGCGTGCGGGCCACGGCGTCCGGGTGTGCGGCGAACAGGCGGACCATTTCCGCTGGCGGCTTCATCCAGCGGTCGGCGAAGCGTTCGCGGCGGAAACCGGCGTCGTCGATGGTGCAGCCCTCGCGGATGCAGGTGACCACGTCCTGAAGGATCCGGCGCTCCGGCGTATGGTGGAGCACGTCGTTGGTGGCGACGGTGGGCACCCGGGCCGCGGCGGCCATCCCGGCCAGCGCGTGCAGGCGGGCCGGATCGCCGGGCCGGAACCGGCGGGTCAGCGCCAGATAGGCGCGGCCGGGGAAATCGGTGCGCAGGCGGGCCAGCCGGACCGCCAGGGCCTCGTCCGGGTCGTCCGGCAGCAGGACGGCGATCAGGCCCTCCGCGTGCGCGGCCACATCGTCCCACACCAGACGGCAGCCGCCCTTGCCGGCCCGGCCCTTGCCGAGCGTCAGCAGGCGGCACAGCCGCGCATAGGCCGGCCGGTCGGTCGGGTAGACCAGCAGCGAAGCCCCGTCGGCAAGGTCGAGCCGGCACCCCACCACCAGCCGGACGCCGGTTTCCCGGGCGGCCACATGGGCGCGGACGATCCCGGCCAGCCCATTCCGGTCGGCGATGCCGAGCGCGGAATAGCCGAGCGCACGCGCACGCCCGAACAGCTCGTGCGGGTGGCTGGCCCCGCGCAGGAAGCTGAAATTGGTGGTGACCTGGAGTTCGGCGTAAGGGGCCGGGCTCATCCGAACAGCCCGTGCATCCACCAGCGGGCGCCGGCCTCGGGCGCACCGTCCCGGAACAGCCAGAACCGGCCGCCCGCTTCGTCCTCGACCCGGTAATAGTCGCGCAATGCCGCCACTTCGGACTCGCTCCGCCACCATTCACCGAAGATGCGTTCCGGCCCGTCGGCGTGGCGCACCCGGTGCCGGCCGCGCCGCCAGACGAACAGGACCGGCGGATGGTCGGGCAGCATCGCCACGACCTCCACCGGCTCCGGCGGGGCCAGCAGGCGGGCCGGGCGGGGCAGGGCGGGGGGCCAGGTGGCGCCGACCGGCGGGGCGAGGGGCGGCACGGTGCGGACCGACCGCTCCGGGACATCGCTTTCGACCGGCGCCACCCGGTACAGGCGCGACGGACCCAGCCGGTTCAGCAGCCGGTCCACAAGGGGCGACAGGTCCGCCGCATCCCCGGCGCCGGCCAACCCGCCGGCTCCCAACTGCGCCGGTGACAACGGCTCGGCCAGGGGGGCGGACAGGATCATGGCCTCCACCCCCAGGCCGGGATCGAGGGTGTCGAGCCGGTCCGCCAGCAGGGCGGCGAGACGGCCGGCATCGCGGGTGGGCCGGGCGGTGCCGATGCGGACCGCGGCCGGCCGCCCGTCCACCCGCAGGAACAGCAGGTCCAGGCGCCGCGCCCCGAGCCCGCCCGCCTCCAGGTCGCGGCAGAGGTCGGCGGCCAACCGCCCGATGGCGCGGCGCAGGTCCTCGGGTGTCGAGACGGGCTCGGCGAACCCCAACCGCCGACGCGGAACACCGGACGGGAGCACCGGGCTGATCGGCTCCGCCGCCCGCCCCATGGCCTGGTCCAGCCGCCGCCCCACCTCGTTCCCGAACCGCAGCGCGACCGGTGCGCGCGGGGCCGCGGCCAACGGCCCGATCCGTTCGAACCCCAGACGGCGCAGCCCGTCGACGGCTGCCGGCGGAAGCCGCAGCGCCTCCACCGGCAGATCCGCCAGCGCATCGGCGTTCCCGCCCGCCGGCACCACACGCACCCGTTCGTCACCGGGGGCGAAGCGGGCGACGGCATGGGCCGCGCCAGGCGTGTCGGCGATGGCGGCACGGGCCGCGAAGCCCTGGGCGGTGAGACGGCCGACCAGATCCGCCAGCATCGCCGCCTCGCCGCCGAACAGGTGGGCGCAGCCGGTGGCATCGATCCAGATGCCGCCGGGCGGATCGGGGGCGGCCAGCGGCGCGTACCGGCGCAGGCACCAGGCGGCCAGCCGGGCCAGTGCCGCCGCATCGCCCGCCGCGTCCGCCTCTACGACCGTCAAGTCCGGGATCAGCGCGCAGGCGTGCCCGACCGCCATGCCGGGCCGCAGGCCGAGCGCGGCCGCCGCCGCATCGACCGCGGCCAGCACGCGGCGCGGCCCGACCCGTGACGCGGTGACCAATGGCCGGTCATGCGGAGGCACGCCGTCCTTCCGCCGCAGCCGGTCCGTCGGCCAGGTCGGCAGGAACAGCGAGACGACCCTGCGCATCGCACGCCTCCAGGATCCATTGGGCCGGCTCCGCCCCCCGGCACCGCAGCAGTTCGACATGCCACCGCGCGCGCCCAAGGCCGGGGACACCGGTAGGAAAGACGGGGGAGGGAAAGGCGGGGGCGGGAAGGGCGGTGATGCGCCAGCGGGTGACGGCACCCGGTTCCGCCGGGACGGTGTCCGGCGACGGCCCCCGCCAGCGGCGCAGCACCAGGGCGGGCGTGCCCGAGGCCTCGGCCGCCAACTGCAAGCGGCGCCCGGCATTCATGGGAAGACGGGCCAGCTCGCCGACCACCCCGGCCAAACCGCGGTGGCGCAAGCCCTCCTCCATGACGAGAAGGATGGTCGCCTCGTCCCGGGCCTCGGCATAGACGACCCGGTCCGGGTGCAGCCCCGCGCCGGCCAGACCCGGCGCGAACAGGTCGCGGCGCGCCAAGGCCCACAAGACGGGACCCTTCAGACGGGCCAGGATGCCGGCGGCGAACAGCGCCGCCGCCGCCGCATGGGTCCCGTCGGGTCCGCCGCCCGACACCTCATGCAGGGCGTTGCGCGCCAGACCGCCGCCGGGCAGATGCGCATCCATGGCGGCGATGCCGAAGGGCAGGGCGCCCTTGCCCCCACTCCCTCCGTACGCCGTTCCCCCCTGCGCGCCGCCCGCCTCAATCCGCCGGATGCGCTCGCGCAGGGTCTGGAGGGTACGGGGATCGGGAACAGGCATGCCGGTTCTGCACGCGGTGCGGGTGACGGGACCAAGAACATAACGTGAACAATTTTCCCGTCAACCCGTCATCCGGTGCATTCGGGCAGCCCCTTTCTACGGTGGTCCTGCGAATGGACCGGCGACAACCGCGCCAGCGCGCGTATCAGGCCAAGGCGAGCCTGAAGCGCGGCAGGACCCGCCCCGGTATGGCTTCGGACGGCACGACACCGTCCTCCACCGCGCCCATGCGCCGGTAAAATCCGGCCGCGTTGGGATCGGAGACGATGTCGATCACCCTTGCCCCGGCATTCCGGGCCGCGCGGACCGCCCAGTCGAAAAGGGCGCGCCCCACCCCGGTGCCGGCCGCCCGCGGCTCGATGAAAAGCTTTGCGAGTTCGCAGGTTTCGCCGTCGATGCCGATTTCGGCAACGCCGACCACCTGCCCGTCCATGACGGCGACCCGCACGCGCGAAGCGCACAGCCTATCCGGCGTGAGCGTCAAGGCATCCCGGCACGCGGCCATGAAGGCGTCGTCGTAGCCCCACATGGCCTTCGAACGAAGGCAGAGCCCCGTCAGGATCCCCGCCTCGTCGGGCCGGGCCGGGCGCAGCAGGAACGCGGTGCCCGGCGGCATCGCGGCATCCGAATTCACGACCAAGGCGGGCGTCCTACCCGTACTTCCGGACGTCGTCGATCACCTTGCCGTCGTTGGGCAGGCTGCCGGGCGGAACCAGCTCCACCCGGCCCTTCAGCTTCGTGACCGACTGGAGCGTGCCGGCCACCGCCTCGGCCAGTCCCGGCTCGGAGGCCGCGACCTCCACACGCAGGACCATCACGTCCGCCCCTTCCGCCCGGTCGACCACCAGCCGGCCGCGCCCGACACCCGGATAGCGGGCCAGAACGTCGGAGACCTGCTTGGGGTGGACGAACATGCCCTTGACCTTGGTGCTCTGGTCCGCGCGGCCCATCCACCCCTTGATGCGGGTGTTGGTGCGGCCGCACGGGCTGGGGCCGGCCAGGATCGCCGACAGGTCGCCGGTGGCGAAACGGATCAAGGGGTAATCGGGGTTCAGCACGGTCACGACGACCTCGCCGACCTCGCCGTCCGGGACCGGGGTGATGGTGCCCGGCCGCACGATCTCCACGATCACGTGCTCGTCCAGGACCAGACCGTCGCGGGCGGGGGTTTCATAGGCGACCAGCCCCAGATCGGCGGTGCCGTAGCTCTGCAGCACGGTCAGGCCGCGGTCGGCGTAGAAACGGCGCGCATCGGGCAGGTAGGCGCCGCCCGACACGTGCCCGTACCGGATGGAGCCGACGTCGCGCCCCATCTCCTCGGCCTTTTCGATGATGACCTTCAGGAAGTCCGGGGTCCCCGCGTAGCAGCGGGGCCGGACCGCGGCGATCGCCTCGACCTGCTGTTCGGTCTGGCCGGTGCCGGCCGGGAAGACCGCCGCCCCGATCGCCAGCGCACCGCCCTCGAGCATCGAACCCGCGGGGGTGAAGTGATAGGAGAAGCAGTTGTGCAGCACGTCCCCGGGGCGCAGGCCCGTCGCCCACAGCGCACGGGCGAAGCGCCAATAGTCCGGCCGCCGCGCTTCCGGATCGAAGATCGGACCGGGCGAGGCGAAGATGCGGGCCAATCCGCCGGGCGGCGAGGTCGCAAGCCCGCCGAAGGGCGGCTCCGCGGCCTGGAGCGTGGTCAGATCGGATTTATGGGTCACCGGCAGCCGGGCCAGATCGGCGCGGCTGCGCACATCCATGGCCTCGATGCCGGACAGGATGCGGGCCCAGCCCGGCGCGCGCTCCTTGGCCAGCCGCACATGGTCGGGCAGGGCCGCCATCAGCGCGGCCTCGCGCTGTTCGGGTGGCCGGGTCTCCAGCTCGTCGTAGAAGTCGCGATCCATGGCAACAGTCCTCGGATACCTCGACCGGTTTCTCAAATCCACCGCTTGCGGCGCTTGAAACTCTTGAGGTTCTTGAAGCTCCGCCGCTCGGCGCCGTGGCCGCCCAGGTAGAACTCCTTCACGTCCTCGTTGCTTTCCAACTCCTCGGCGGTGCCGTCCAGCACGACCTTGCCCTGTTCCATGATGTAGCCGTAGCTGGCCACCGACAGGGCCATCCGGGCGTTCTGCTCCACCAGCAGGATGGTGATGCCGAGATCGCGGTTGAGCTGCCGGATGATGCCGAACACCTCCTTCACCAGGAGCGGCGAAAGGCCCATGGACGGCTCGTCCATCAGGATCAGCTTGGGACGGGCCATCAGCGCGCGTCCGATCGCCAGCATCTGCTGTTCGCCGCCCGACAGGTACCCGGCGAGCCCCGTCCGCTCCTTGAGGCGCGGGAAGTAGCTGTAGACCATGTCGATGTCGGCGCGGACCTCGCGGTCGTTGCGGGAGAACGCGCCCAGCCGCAGGTTCTCGACGCAGGTCATGTCGGCGACGATCCGGCGGCCCTCCATCACCTGGAAGATCCCCTTGCGCACGATCCGGTCCGGGTCGACGCCGTTGATCCGCTCGCCGTCGAACAGGATGTCGCCGCGGGTGATCTCGCCCTCCTCGGTCTTCAGCAGGCCGGAGATCGCCTTCAGCGTCGTGGACTTGCCGGCGCCGTTGGCGCCCAGCAGCGCCACGATCCGGCCCTTGGGCACCTTCAGGCTCAGACCGCGCAGGACGAGGATGACGTCGTTGTAGACGACCTCGATGTTGTTGACCTCCAGCAGCGCCGGCAACTGATCCACCAAGCGCGTCCTGGCCGGCGGCGGGGTGGCGAAAGCGGTGTCCATGGGCAAGCCTCGCGGTGCGCGGGAACGGGCGGCTGCGCCCGCCCCGCCGGCCGCAGCCGGGATGGGGCGGGCGCACCGGGTCGGCGGATCACCAGCCCAGCAGTTCGGTCTTCCGCTCAAGCTCGACGGTGGCGACCTTCTCCAGCTTCATGGTGCCGTTCCGGATCAGATCATCCACCGATCCGGGCTCGGTCGGGCCCGTCACGACCGCACGGTACAGCGGAACGGTCATCAGGCCGCGATGGTCCTCGCGCGTGAAGGTGGACGGGAAGCAGACCCCTTCGAAGCCCTTGGGCACCCAGTCCTTGCGGGCGTAGAAGCCGTCGCGGATGCGTTCGGACGTGATGCCGCCGTTCTGGACGGCCGTTTCCATCGCCTCGACCATCAGCATGGCCGCGCACACGCCGGCAAGGTAGTGCACCGGACGGTAGGCCGCGCCCGAGGGGTCGGAGATCCGGCTGATCCGCTTCACCGTCTCCATGCCGGGTGCCGTGTTGCCCCACACCGCCGCCGTGCGGACGGGGAACACCACGCCGTTGGCCGCCGTGCCCGCCGCCTTCATGGCGTTCTCGTCCATGCCCCAGACATTGCCCAGGAACTGGACGTTCACGCCGGCGGTCTGGCAGGCGCGCAGGACCGAGATGTTGGAACCGGCGGTGTTGCCGAGATAGGCGTAGTTCGCACCCTGGTTCTTCAGCGTCAGGCACTGGGCGCTGTAGTCGCCGGGCGTCAGCGCGAACTGGATCGCCGGCAGCACATCGAAGCCCAGCTCCTTCGCCATGGCCTCGCCGGCTTCCTTGGGCGAGTTCGGGTAGGGGTGGTTGGCCCCCATGTGGACGTACTTGGGCCGGCCCTGGCCGCCCTTGGCCTTCCAGTCGTCCGCCGCCCACCGCAGCATGGCGCGCAACCCGTCGGAATAGGACGGGCCGTAGAAGAAATTGTAGGGCGCCGGCTTTTCCGTACGCGGCGATTTCCCGGCCGGATCGGTCAGGGCCGCCGAATAGGAGCCGGAGATGTACGGGATCTTGTCGCGCGTCACGAACGACACCAGCGCCTCGGTGTCGGCCGTGCCCCAACCCTGGATGGCGACGACCCGCTCGCGGCTGGTCCAGGACTGGTACTGCGAGATCGCGCGCGGCGCCTGGTAGCCGTAGTCGAAGGTGTTGAACCCGACCGGACGGCCGTTGACGCCCTTGCGCTCCTGGTTCACCCAGTTCAGCGCATCCGCCACGCCGTTGCCGTAGGGGACCCCCACGTCGGACGTGGCGCCCGAGTAGTCCGCCAGATGGCCGATCGGGATGCGGTCCTGCGCCAGCGCGGGGGCCGCGAGCGCCATGGCCGCAACAGTGGCGGCGAGGGTCAGCTTGAGTTTCATCGTGTTTCCTCCTTGGTTCGTCGGCTTTTGTTGTTTCACCCCGGCCGTTTCGGGGAATTCGCACCGGTTTCAGTGCGAGAACGGGTAGAGCTTCCAATAGGCCTTGATCTGCTTCCAGCGGTGGGCCAGCCCATCGGGCTCGAAGATCAGGAACAGGATGATGACCGCGCCGATGACCATCTCGCGCAGGTAGGCGATGGACCCGGAGAGCTTCAGGGCACGGTCGATGGCGCCCCCCTGGAGGGTTTCGACGCCCCATTGCACCGCTTCCGGCAGCAGCACCATGAAGGCGGTGCCCATCAGCGACCCCATCACCGAACCCAGGCCGCCGATGATGATCATCCCCAGGAATTGGATGGAGAAGAGGATGTTGAACGCCTCGACCGAGACGAACAGCAGGTAGTGGGCGTAGAGCGCGCCGCCGAGGCCGGCGTAGAAGGCCGAAATCCCGAACGACAGCGTCCGGTACTTGGTCAGGTTGATGCCCATCATCTCGGCCGAGAGGTAATGGTCCCGCACCGCGACCAGCGCCCGCCCGTCGCGCGTGCGCATCAGGTTCGCCACCATCAGGTAGGTGACCACGACATAGGCCAGGACGACGTAGAAGTAGGTCTCGTTGCTGTCGAACCGGAAGCCGAAGATCACCATCGGCTCGGTGATCCGGCCGGCCACGCCGCCGGTGAACCACCGGGCGCGGGCGAAGAAGTCCTCCAGGATGAACTGCGCCGCGAGCGTGGCGATGGCGAGGTACAGGCCCTTCAGGCGCGCGGCCGGCAACCCGAAGACGATCCCCACCAGCGTGGTCACCAGACCGGCCAACGGAATGGCGAAGAACACGGGCACGCCATGCTCGGCGAACCAGGCGGATGCGAACGCGCCGACGCCGAAGAAGGCGGCGTGCCCGATGGAGATCTGGCCGGTGAACCCGACCAGGATGTTCAGGCCCAGGGCCGCGATGCCCAGGTAGCCGATCTGGATCAACAGGTTCAGGGTGTAGCGGTCGGCGACGAAGGGCAGGGCGCAGGCGAGTGCCACCGCCAGGATCACCGCGTTGCGGCTCGTCACCGTCGGGAAGACGGTCGTGTCGGCCTTGTAGCTGGTGCGGAAATCGCCGCTCGGCGTCATTGCGGTCATGGGCCGTCCTCACACCCGCTCGATGTCTTTGGTGCCGAACAGCCCGTAGGGCCGGATCATCAGGATCAGGATCAGCACGTAGAAGGGCGCGATCTGGAACATGTTGCCGAAGTTCAGGTACTCGCTGTCCACGAACTGGGCCACGTTCTCGAGCACGCCGACGATGATGCCGCCGAGCACCGCCCCGATGATGCTGTCCAGGCCGCCCAGGATCACCGCCGGGAAGACCTTGATCCCGTAGAACGACAGCGCGGACGACACGCCGTTCACCACCCCCACGACCACGCCCGCGACCGCCGACACCACGGCGGAAATCGCCCAACTGATGGCGAAGACCTGCCGGACCGAGATGCCCAGCGACTGCGCCACCTGCTGGTTGAAGGCGGTGGCGCGCATGGCCAGGCCGTACTTGGAGAATTTGAAGAACCAGGCGAAGCCGGCCATGATGACCACCGAAATCGCCAGGCTCATCAGGTAGACGGTCTGCACCTCCAGCCCCAGCACGTTCACCTGCTGGGTGTTGAAGATCGGCGGGAACGGCTGCGCGAACACGCCGAACATCCACTTCATCAGCGCCTGGAAGAAGATCGACAGGCCGATGGTGACCATGATGACGCTGATCACCGGCTCGCCGATCAGCGGCCGCAGGACCACCACCTGAAGCACCAGGCCGAACACGGTCATGAAGGCCAGGGTGACCAGGAACCCCCAGATGAAGGGGAGTTGCCAGGACGTCAGCAGCCACCAGCAGGTCCAGGCGCCGATCAGCAGGAATTCGCCCTGGGCGAAGTTCACGACCTGGCTCGCCTTGTAGATCAGCACGAAGGACATCGCGACGACGCCGTAAAGGGCGCCGACGATGATCCCGTTCATGATGAGCTGGCCCAAAAGCTCGAAGTTCACGCGATCCTCCGTGGGACATTCCGCCCCGAACCGTTCATCCGCTCACACCCCGCTTCGCCCCGCCGCACCGCCGGGCATTCATGCCGCCATCACGGGGGCACGCGGTCGGGCAGGGTCGGGGGCGAGGTCGACCACCTTCAGCCGGGTGCGGATGCGCTGCCGCGTTCCGTCCTGGAACAGGATGGTGGTGTCGACGTCGATGGACTCGCGGTCGGTGTAGATGGCCTCGATGATGTCGCCGTACTTTTCGCCGATGACACCGCGCCGGACCTTGCGGGTGCGGGTCAGTTCGCCGTCGTCGGCGTCCAGCTCCTTGTAGAGGAGCAGGAATTTCCGGATCCGCTGGAAATCCGGCAGCGAGGCGTTGACCGCCTCCACCTCCTTGCGCAGCAGTTCGTAGACCTCGGTCCGGCTTGAGAGGTCGGAATAGGTGGTGAAGGCGATCCGGTTCTTCTCCGCCCATTTCGAGACAATGGGGAACCGGATGCAGATCATCGCCGACAGGTAGTCCCGCCCGTGGCCCAGGATCACCGCCTCGGCGACGTAGGGGCTGAACTTCAGCTTGTTCTCGATGTACTGCGGGCTGAACCGGTCGCCCTTGGCGGTGGTGGCGATGTCCTTGATGCGGTCGATGACGACCAGATGCCCCCTCTTGTCGAAGAAGCCGGCATCGCCCGTGTACATCCAGCCGCCGCGCACGTCGGCCGCCGTCGTGGCCTCGTTGCGGTAGTAGCCCGCGAACATGTTGGGATGGCGGGTCACGATCTCGCCGACGCCATTCTGGTCGGGGTTCTCGATCCGGATCTCGATGTCGGCGTCGAACGGGTGGCCGACCGTGTCGAAGTCCACGTCCCCGGTCCGGTGGATGGTGTAGGCGCCCAGGGTTTCCGTCTGGCCGTAGAGCTGGCGCAGCGGCACGCCCATGGCTTGGAAGAAGCGGAAGGTGTCGGGTCCCAGCGCGGCGCCGCCGGTCGCGGCACTCTTCAGCTTGCTGAAGCCCAGCCGGTCCCGCAGCGCCCGGAACAGCAGCGCGTCCGCCAGCCGGGAGCGTTTGCCCTGCGCCACGGCCTTCAGACCGAGCCGCATGCCCAGGTCGAACATGCGCTGCTTGAACGGCGAGGCGTCCATCACCCGGGCACGGACGTCGGCGGCGATCTGCTCCCACACGCGGGGGGCGAACAGCACGAAGCTGGGCCCGATCTCCCGGAAGTCGTGCATCGCCGTATCGGGCTCCTCGACGAAATTCACGACCATGCGGGACAGAAGACCCCAGCCCAGGGCGTAGACCTGCTCCATGATCCAGGGCAGGGGGAGCATCGAGACGTATTCGTCCCCCGGCGCGCGCGGATCGGCGCCCAGATAGCTGGCGCAGTGGCGCAACAACGCCGCCGACGTCAGCATGGCGAGCTTGGGGTTCGAGGTGGTGCCGGAGGTGGTGCACAGGATCGCCACCTCGTCGCCGCGCCCCTGTTCGACGATCGCGTCGTACAGCCCGGGTTCGCGCGCGGCGACCGCCTCGCCCAGGCGCACGAGTTCCGACGTCTCGATCAGGCGCGGATCGCTGTATTTGCGCATCCCGCGGGGGTCGGAATAGACGATGTGCCGGACCGTGGCGATGCGGTCGCCCAGGCCCAGCAGCTTGTCCACCTGCTCCTCGTCCTCGGCGAACACGATGGAGGCATCCGTGTAGGCGACGAGGTAGGCGACCTCCTCGTCCAGCGCGTCGCGGTACATGCCGAGGCTGAGGCCGCCCGCGGCGTGGGCTGCGATCTCGGCACAGACCCAATCGGGCCGGTTGTCCCCGATGATGCCGACGACCTCGCCCTTCTGCAGGCCGAGGTGCACGAGGCCGAGCGCGAACGCCTTCACCCGCTTCTGGTAATCGGCCCAGGTCAGGGCGCGCCAGATGCCCAGGTCCTTTTCGCGCAACGCGATGTCGGCCGCGTACTGGCGCGCGTTGTGGGCCAGCAGCTTGGGCAGCGTGTCCAGCCGCGCCAAATCGGGCAGGGCAGGAGGGGCGGGGGAGGCGGCGATGGGGGCTGTACGGTGGGACGACATCACGCCACCTGCCCCACGGGCCGCCCGGGCACCGTGTCGTCCACGTCCTTCAGAACCTCGTCCTCGACGCCCAGGTAGGCCCGCTTGACGTGCTCGTTCCCCATGACCTCCTCGGGGAGGCCCTCGGCGATTTTCTTGCCGAAATCCAGCACCATGATGCGGTGCGAGATGTCCATGACCACGCCCATGTCATGCTCGATCATGATCACGGTCATCCCGAATTCCTCGTTGAGATCAACGATGTACCGGGCCATGTCCTCCTTCTCCTCGAGGTTCATGCCGGCCATGGGCTCGTCGAGGAGGATGAGGTCGGGTTTCAGCGCCATGGCGCGGGCCAGCTCGACACGCTTGCGCACGCCGTAGCTGAGGGTCCCGGCCGTCGCCTTGCGGACGTTCTGGAGGTCCAGGAAGTCGATGATCTCCTCGACCTCCTGCCGGTGCGCCAGCTCTTCCGTGCGGGCACCCGTCAGCCAGTACAGCGAGCCGGTCAGGAAGTTGTTCCGGAGCAGGTGGTGCCGCCCGACCATGATGTTGTCGAGCACGCTCATGTGCCCGAACAGCGCCAGGTTCTGGAATGTGCGGCCGATGCCGATGGTGGCGCGCTGGTTCGGTTTGAGTGTGGTGACGTCCCGTCCCTTGAAGTGGATGCTGCCCTCGGTCGGCCGGTACCGGCCCGAGATGCAGTTCACCATGGACGTCTTGCCGGCCCCGTTGGGACCGATGATCGAGAACAGTTCGCCAGCCCCGACCTGGAAACTGACGTCCGTCAGCGCGCGCACGCCGCCAAAGCGGAGGGATACGCGACGCGCCTCGAAAATGGGCGTTTCGGCCGTCACCCCATCCTCCCCAATTTTTATCGCCGTCCGTTCTGCGGGACGTCTTTCGAACGACGGTACACGATGCGGGCAACGAACTAAACCCCGCGATGACCGCGCCGCTTTCCTGCTTACGGGGGTATTCGGGCGGAGCGGGTCTCTGGAGACGGAGACGGCGCCGGGTGTTCCCGCCGCCGTTTCCGCGCGCCGATCCCGCTCAGACGGACCGGTACGCGAACATCGTCAACGCCCCGCGGATTTCGTCATCCGTGTAGGGAGTGGCCTGGCCTTCCGGTTTGCAGCTGCCACCGAGCAGGACGTACCGGTGGCCTCTTTCCATAGGCGGGCCGTAGATCCCGAAGGCAACGCATGCCCGGCCATGGCTCCGGCCGGTAAGGACGTATTGCTGCTGGACCGCACGAGGTGCATCCCATGTGACGTCCTTGAACAGGGGACCCAGGAGGGCTTTCGCTTCTTCCGAGAACCCCGACAGGCTTGTCGCAGGCATGAAACAATTCGAACTCTGGCGCAGGAATCCGACCATGAACCGGCCATCGATGTTGCCGGCCATGACGGACACCATTTCCCGACAGCCGCCGATGTGAACAGGCCCGCGCTCGCCGCAATTCAATCCCGGAGGCCCGGCGATTTTGCTGTTGGCGCAGTCGATGGTCCGCCATTCCTCGGCATGTGCGGGGCCAAATGCGCTGCCGGCGCACACGGCGGCCGCCACCAAGACCATCAGGGATAATCTGCGAAGCATCCTGTCTTCCCGTCCGCCGTGTTTCCGAACCCCGGTTTGCTGGAAACGGGGCATGCCGAATGGTGCACCACCATAGCGGTAAAACGCAACGTGACAGGCACGCAGTAGGTGCGGTCAGACAGCCCACGACGTACCCGGGCCGCGGAGTGGCTCCAGGACGAAGCCACGGTGCCCACATCCCGGGAATCCCGACCCGTGAAGCACCGTGGACGCGCGGCTGGCGCGATGGGCATGGTGGTAGTACGGTGTGAGCCGTGTTGCGCGCCTTGCTTGACGAGGTGCCCTTCAACCCCGAGGAATCCCCGCGTGGTTCAGAACCCGGAGCCGGCCGGTACGGCGGGCTATTCGGCGAACGCCGATGCGCTCGCCGCGCAGTACGAAAGCGTCACCTTCGCCGACGTCCACCGCGACCTTCTGCACCTGTACCCGGAAGCCCCCGCCCGTGTGCTCGACATCGGTGCGGGCACCGGGCGCGATGCCGCGGCATTGGCCGCGCGCGGGCATCGGGTCGTTGCCGTCGAGCCGACCCGTGAATTCCGCGACCATGGTCGGCGGTTGCACCCGTCGCCCGCCATTGAATGGGTGGACGACGGCCTGCCGGACCTCGCGGTGGTCTCGGCACGTCCGGAGCGGTTCGACCTCGTCCTGCTGACGGCCGTGTGGATGCACCTGGACGCCGCGGAGCGGACGCGCGCCATGGCCGGGATCGCCAAGCTGGCCGCACCCGGCGGCATCGTCGCCATGTCGCTGCGCCATGGCCCCGTGCCCGCGGGGCGGCGCATGTTCGACGTCTCCGCCGACGAGACGATCGAACTTGCGCGAACCGTCGGGTTCGACTGCGCCCACGTCCACAAGCGCGAGGACATGCTCGGCCGCGCCGACGTCCGTTGGAGCTTCCTGGCCCTGCGGCGGCTGTGATCCGATCCAGGGGAGGACCGAGCGGGACGGGCGTCAGACCGTCACGGTCGGGTCGATCTCAAGGGTGGAGCGGCGCCCCAGATCCCCGGCATGGGCGTCGAGAAAGGCGTCCGCGGCGCGGCGCCCCTCGTCGCGCAGGTGGCACAGGAAATCCCACTCGGCGTTGAGCTTCGAGGAGTAGCCGAGGTCCGCCATCGCCGCGCTGGTGATGCGGTGGACCCGCATCGCCGCCCACCGCGCACCCTCGCAGTCGCCCACATCGGCCACTTCGCGCAGCAGGGCGATCATGCGCAGCTCCTTCAGCAGCGTGGCGTTGAAGGACACCTCGTTGGCCCGGTTCACGATCTCGCGCGCGGTCCGCGGGGTGCCGGCCCGCTCGACCGGATTGATCTGCACGAGGATCGTGTCGTCGGAGGCGCAGTCGCGCACAAGCGGCGTGATCGTCGGATTGCCGCTGTAGCCGCCATCCCAATAGGCCTCGCCATCGATCTCGACGGCCTGGAACAGGAAGGGAAGGCAGGCGGAGGCAAGGAGCACGTCGGGCGTGACCTCGTCGTTGCCGAAGATCCGCCCCTGACCCGTGCGCACATTGGTGGCGGTGACGAAAAGCTTGATCGGCGCCCCGGCAAGGCGTTTGAAATCAACGCTTTCGGCCAGAATCCTGCGCAAGGGGTTGGAGCCCGCCGGGTTGAGGTCGTAGGGCGAGAACAGGCGCGCGAACAGGTCGAAGGCGACGAAAAGCGGCGATGAGTCGAGCGACCAGCGCCCGAGCAGGATGTCGATCGGCCCGCGGCGGAACGGGCTGAAGCGGGCCGCCTCCGAAACCCGCCGCCAGAAACGCTCCAGCGCCATCCGCGCCGCGTCCGGCCCACCGGCCGCGTGGCCGTCGATCAGAACGGAGGCGTTCATGGCGCCCGCCGAGGTGCCGGAGATCCCCTCGATCCCAAGCCACCGCACCTCCAGCAGGCGGTCCAGAACGCCCCAGGTGAAGGCACCGTGCGCACCGCCGCCCTGAAGCGCCAGGTTCACCCGCACAGGATCCCGTTCAACCGATGGTTCCGTCATGACCCTCTCTCGGCCATCCGTGGCCGGCACGCATCGGAAATCGAGGTTCGTTCACCATTGCCGGGCGCCGTGCGCGCCAAACCGGATCATCTTGGATGATGTCCATATCGATCCATCACCCTGATGGCGCGGCCGAGGACCGAAGCGGCAAAACGCACGTGATAGGAGGCCCAGGCCGATATGCCGAGGAACTTCGCCCCATCCTCCACGATGCCCCTCCACGCCCCGAGTGCCGGCGGATCGGTTAGATCCACAACAAGACTGACCGCGAACATGCAGAACGCCACGCCGAGCAGTTCCCGATCCATCCGGAGATGGACGTCGCGGAAATGCCAGAGGTAGACCACGGCCGCGACCCCGTAGGCACCGAACGTGACCGGCTCGGGCACGCCCAGATGGTTGGGAAGCACGCGCTCATGGAGCAGGAGCAGGTCGTCGAAACCAAGGACGGCGGACACGGATGCCCCAGCAGCCAAGGCGCCGGCCTCACGGGTCCATTCCGGCGTGGATCGGAGCACCGCCGCCGCAAGCAGAAGCGCGGTCGCCGAACCGCACCAACCCAGCACGCCCAGGTTGGACAAAAGCCCAGTGTAGAACGGAGCCCCCGTGACGGCAGCGGGATCCAAGAGGATCCAGTCCGGATCCGCGCCCAGCGAAAGGGCTATGACGAGCAATGCAGCCGGAACGAAAAGCGTCAGCGCGACACGCCAAAACCGGCTTGAGGACCGTACCGGAACCCAGGTCGCGTTGTCGTTCCGCGTCATGCCGGCCAGTAAACCTGGCCGCGCACCCGAATTGTACGCAGGAAAGGGCATTACCGCCACCGTGCGCCAAGTAACGTCCGTATCACGGACAATTCACCGGCCCGCCGAAATAACAAGTTTCAGAGAAAAGGGCAGGGCGCTGCGATCCGTTGCGGCAGCATAATTTAGTATGACGGACACTTCATTCCGGGACGATCGCCAGGCAGAGGAGGGTGCTTGGCACAAACCTCACTCCGCCGGGAGGGGGGCCCCACGCCTGGAACGCAACTCGGACAGCGCCTGACGGACGATCTGGGTCGCCCCGCTCACGGCGAGGTAGGCCAGCACGGCGGCGACCACCAAATCCGGCCAGCCGGTTCCGGTGCCGAATACGCCCAGCGCAGCCAGCATGACGGCCACATTGCCGATGGCATCGTTCCGCGAGCAGATCCAGACCGAACGCATGTTGGCATCGCCCTGGCGCCAGACGAAGAGCATGAATGCGACACCGACATTGGCCGCCAAGGCGAGGAAGCCGACAGTGCCCATGATCTGCGCCTGCGGAACCGAGGCTTGCACGGCGTTGTGGGCCGTTTCCGCGGCGACCCAGAGGCCGATGAGGCCGAGCGAAATGCCTTTGAGCAGCGCCGCCCGGGCCCGGGCGGCCAGGGCCATGCCAAGGACGAACAAGCTGACGGCGTAGTTCGCGGCATCGCCCAGAAAATCCATGGCGTCGGCCTTGAGCGAGACGGAGTCCGCCGCGGCACCGGCGACGATCTCGACCACGAACATGGCCGCATTGATGACCAACGCTGCCCACAAGACCCGGCGATAGGTCTTGTCGATCGGTACCCCGGAGGCTGTGCCGGCGCTGCTGCAGCACTTCGCGCTCATGGCCTTGGCCCGTCGCTTGTTTGCACGCGGCTCTCAACATGGACCTTCAAACGGATGCATGGCACCCCGTGACACCTTTGCGGGGCCGGATGATTGGACACAAACGTGTGGTCGCCGTTATGACCACCAGCCGGCACATTATGGTAAATGGATCAGCGGACCTGCGATCCCAATTATTTCCATAATATATCTTATGCGATTAGACCTCTGCGCCGTGCAGCTTGCTACTTGGTTATCGAGTCTTAGCCTAAGCCTCTACGGACCCGGCGAAAACTCTGACATCCTCGGCTGGAAAGAGGCCGGAAGCCCGGACCTTCTCCTCCGCCAGCCTTATGTCCCGGGCAAACAGCACTACGGCTAGGTCCCGAACCGCTCGCGAGCAACACACGTACAGCAGTCGCCTTGTACGTTCGATGACAGAGTCCTTCCCTTCGGCTCGATTTTTGATATCGGTCTGTGAAAGAGAGGCGATTCCGAAGAACTTGTCGTAGGAAAACTGGTTGTGGTTGCCTTCCTCGTCATCGAGGATGACAAGAACGCGCTCGTATTCGGCCCCTTTGATTCCCTGCTGAGTAGCAAAAGGCGATTCGTCCTCAATGTATGTGCGATAACCCCAGAGCTGCGATGCAGGACACGCAAAATAGGCCGCCATCGTAGCGGTCTCCTCGGTCTCCTCCACGCCAGCGTCCCCGTCAGCCTTTGCGATGTGAGGAGCGAACCTCTCGTCAAGAACGGCCAGCTCGACCTCCCGGACAAATCTGATGATGTCAAGTATCGATGCGTCGCCCGTCGGAGATAGCATTGCTGAGAGTACGTCAACTTCCTCTCGGAGGTTTTTCAGAAGTTTCGCCGGCTCAGAATCTGCAACACGTTCCTTTGACATCTTAGGGCAGTTCGCCTTGAGCAAGGTGAGAACCTTGAAGGCATTCCCTTCGGCGGACGCGGATGCCAAGGGGAGAAGATAGTCCAAAAATGGGCGGATCGCCCATGAGGTGCCGTCTAGAAAGCCATCCTTTAGTGAGGACGGTGCGCCATCATTCAACGCGGCGTACAAATTTCCAAAACCAAGGCGTAATGCGGCCATTCGATGCACGATGACAAGCACCTTCACATCGGCGTAAGGCTTTTCGTCGAGCCAAAAGGGATCACCGTTCGTTTCAGCAAGCCATTTCCTCAGAGCACGGAGGCGGGTGCCCCTGAAATCATCTGCGGGAAGGATGAACATTCGCGCACTGCCGATAACCGGAGCGAGCCGTCCATTGACTATTTCGTGCCGTCCCTGGGTCTGCGTCAGCCCGTCGCCGGGCGTCCTGATTCTATTGATGACTTCGAGCACGCTGGTCGGACAGCGAAAGTTCTCAGGCTTGGTAATTTTAACCCAACCGTCCTCGAGCGGGATATCGCCGAATCCCGTCGCATAGATTTTCTGCATGGGATCACCGAAGAAGCCGAGGCAGAATTTTGCGCCCTCCTGCCTGTCCACACTCTTCAAGGCCGCTACTATATTTGGACTCGTGTCCTGACTTTCGTCTACGAAAACAAACGGATACTTCCGGGCGACGATTGACCGGAGAAGATGGCGATCCTCGATCAACTCGGGCACCATCCTGATGATGTCATCATGCCCTAAAATTCCCTTCGGGTAATCACTCCCCGTACCGTAGGTGAATCTGGATACCATCTCAACCGTTTTCCGTTTGGCTTGGTACCGGAGGATGTCCTCGCGGTCTCGCTCCTTAGTTCGCTCCTGGGTGCGAGGGCCATAGTTGCGCACCTTTTCTTCCAAGTCATAGAGTTTGTCTTCGATCCTACCAATGACCCAGGATTTAATATCTTCTTGGAATGGTTTGATAAGACTCCAGAGGAAGCTATGGATAGTTGAGACATGGAACAATGGGTCATTCCCCACGTCCGCCCATATTTCTTTCTCCGCCACTTCTGTGTAGGTGATGCAGGCGATCCGCTGCCCTCTCCGTCGCAATTTGGCGCCAAGGGTCTTGCCGAGATGGTCAAGGACCTTCACTAGCGAGGTCGTTTTTCCTGCCCCCGCGCCTGCAACCATCACGAAACTGGTGGGAGCCTCGTTGTTCAGGCATGTGCGAAGTTTGATGTCCGCCGGAGTGTCGGGCTTTCCCGCACGGTTAGTCATTGATTGGCCTCGGCCCTTTGAGCGTTGGTTGCGCCGTCCGGTCTGCGAGCCACACTAGCCCGTCGACAATGTATTGCGGCACCTTCCATCCATCCTTCCCGGCGGCCAGCACTCCAAGGGCAAACTGAGTTTTGTCAAACCCACCACCCTTTACCCGCCGATAGAGCTTCACAGCCATATCGTCGAGCGACAGCTTCTTGCCTTTGGGGACGACGCACAGACCGAGACTTTTTTGAGCGGGCTCCTGGCACCAGTCGATATTTTCAAGCGCGAACGCCTCTTCCAATGTGCGCCCAGCCAGTTTGGCATCCTCGCCGTTCCATGAGACTGGGTGCATCCCCTGATATGTGACCCGCACCCACGCCGGCTTGTCCTGAGCCGGTCTCTGAACGCGCTCCTCTGGCGGACACGCCAGGAGTTCCTTTATGGACCGCTTGCGGGGGAGCCATTTGATGAGTGTCTGGTTAGAAGTCTCTGCCTCCCCCTCCCCCACCACCCTACAAGCCTTCAGGCGTCTCGTTCCTCGCGATACCTCGTCAGCCTTCGCGTCCGCGGCGGCATCCTCTTCAGCGTGGTCCTCCTCAATTATGTCATTGTCGTCCTCTTCTCCGTCGGCCATCGGTGGCGCAAGAACGACACTGTCAATGTCTGTAATAATTAGTGTGGTGATGCCCAGGAACTCGATCAGACTTCGGAATCGATGGGCGAACGCGCCTCCAACCTCCAAAATACTTAGGCAGACCGACGTGAGACGACTTTCTGCCTTCTCGATCATCAGTGGAAGCAGCAATCTTTCAACATTCCCCTCAACGAGAATAGCCGCATCCGCAAAGAATAAGTCACAGTGCGTGAGCTTCATGTATCTCTCAAGAAAATCCCGCTCATCGTCAATCAATTTTTGGTAAAAATCCGATAAATTTAGCACATCCGATGTATTACTCGATCGCCTAAAATATCTAATCGGTTTAAACCCACGCTCATATATAATATGAGGGGAATGGGTCGTAACAATGAGCTGACTATTATATATTTCTCTGTCCAAATCATCAACTTCAAGTAATTTAAGCACCTCTCGAATGAACACCTGCTGAAGTTGCGCGTGGAGATGTGCCTCTGGTTCCTCGACGAAGACCAAATGCAGAGGGGGGCTTTCCTCCTCGGTATTTAACCATTGTGAGCGGAGGTTCAGCAGCTCCACCACGATGTAAATTAAATTTTTATAACCGAGACCGTTGTAGCTGTCCGGAAGCGTCGGCGGCTCTCCCTCGCCAGGGGCGTCCAGCACGTAATGTACCTTAGCCTCCTGCTTGAGCAGGGTCTCCGGCCTCAAATCAGCCTTAATCTGAAGGCGAGGATTAGACGGGTACCCGAGCTGGGTAAGCCGCCCTAGCGTTTCTTCAAAGACCTTGGCAAGATGCTCGTTCAGCTTAGCTTCGGATTCGGCTAAGGCTCCTAACGCGCTGTGGTCGTCGGCTCGCTTCTCAAGATGCCGGCGATAAAATCGACTGAGGCATTTCGAGATGTCCTCGGAACGCGCACCGGAGATTTCGTCGGATTGATGCCGCTGGGCGTAAAGACAGTCCACCCTTACGAGTGAATTCAACACCTTCGCCCCACCCTTGCCTTCCGACACCAATGGCTGGGGTCTGTAACCCGGAAGCTCTTCTAGATTGCCGTCAAATTTCGCCCGATCCAAGACATAGTAGCGGAACTCATACTCTTCACGCAGACAACGTGAAAGGTAGTCAGTCAGGTTCTTTGGCCATGGGCGATAAGCGGGTGCATGCTGTTCGGCCTCGCCGGCAGCCGTCAGCGCCCTTTCCTGCTGTTCATGGAACCTGCGGAGTAGATCGGCCACGCTCTTGGGCGCGAACTCGACACGCACTCCCAACAAGGTCTCTTCCCATTCCAAGCTCGGTAACAGATCGATAACGCGGTGAAGATCGCCGCTGTTGACCTGGAACCATAAGTCGAGGCTCAAGCTCGGAAGCTCTGGAGCCGGGTTAGGAGCAGGAAAGTTGCGACCAGCCTCGTCGAACAAACGCCAGCACTCAGCGCTAAAGTCGTGGATTGAGAACTTTTCCTTAGATCCAGCGACGAACATTTGGACCGCGCGTGTCGCTGACGTTTTCCCGCTGTTGTTTGCACCAACAAAGATCGAAATATCAGGTGCCAAATCGATGCGAACGTTCTTAAGCCGGCGGAAATTTTTGATATGGATAAATGATAAATACATAACGATGCTGTCGGACTACGAAGGTGGGATCACGCCGCGAATGCCAAGGCGAGGTGAACCGCTACCTGGCAACGCAACCAACCGACGCATCCTAAGTGGTAAACCGAAGGAAGGGCAATACTAATTCAACCTTCGCGCGCTTCCGCCACTTCCTGAACGAGATCGGGGCCCCTACCAACATGGTCCATCGCTCCGGCCGCTGCCTGCGGGGCAAGTGTCTGGTCGGCACCGCGGCGCACGGGCTCTGGCGGAGCACGCTGCGGTCTAGCGGCAGGAACATCGTTGATCATTCCCAGCGATGCACCTCGACGCTGAGGTGGCGGATGCCGAGCGCATCGGGCACCAGCCTGCGGTAATGCTCGGGCGGCTGCGGATCATGCGTCACAATGCTGATGATCGCGGCGTGGACACCCGGTCCGACCGACCAGACGTGCAGATCGGCGATGCGGTCCCCGCCCTGCTCCACCGCCGAGCGGATCGCGTTCAGGATCTGTTCCGGGGCTTGGTGGTCGAGCAGGACACCCGACGTCATCCAGAGCAATCCGCGCGACCAATTGATGACCAGCGCGGCGCCCACGAGGCCCATGACGGGATCGAGCCAGTCCGCGTCGAGGTATTTGGCGCCCAGCAGGGCCACGATGGCCAGCACCGACGTCAACGCATCGGTCAGGACGTGCAGGTAGGCCGCGCGGAGATTGTGGTCCTCGTGGCCATGCCCATGGTGATGATGTTCGCCGTGGCTGTGGTCCCCGGCATGATGTTCGTGCCCGTGGTGGTGGTGGCCATGATCGTGCCCGTGGCTGTGCCCGTGACCGCCCAGGATCAGAACGCTGGCCGCGTTGACGACCAATCCCAGGACGGCCACCACGATGGCCTCGTCAAAGGCGATGTCTCCCGGCGCAAGGATGCGGGTAAGGCTTTCCCAGCCCATGCCAACGCCCACCACGGCCAGAAGCAAGGCCCCGGTGAAGCCGCTCAGGGCGTTCACCTTGCCCGTCCCGAAGCTGAACCGGGCATCGTGGGCGTGCTTGCGGGCGTAGACGTAGGCGAAGGCCGAAATCCCGAGCGCCAGGACGTGCGAGGCCATGTGGATGCCGTCCGCGAGCAACGCCATCGAGCCGGTCCACAGGCCCGCGGCGACCTCGACGATCATGGTGACGGCCGTGATCGCGACCACGAGCAGGGTCCGGCGCTCGCCGTCGGCCGGGCGCTCCTGGCCAAAGGCGTGGTCGTGCCGCCAGCGATCCACCGAGTGCGTGTGCATAGTCGGAAACCTCGGTCCAGCCTCAGTGGAGCAAGCGGCCGAGGGTCCACCGGGTGACCTCGGCGACGGCCATGTTGATGGGGGTATCGGGATGGTGCGCGCGGTGGATCACCAACGCCGCCTCGACGGCATGCTTTTCCGGCACGCCGCGGGCGGTGAGTTCGGCGAAGGCGCGCTCGACGGCGTGGCGGCAGCACATGGGGCCCTCCTTCAGGATGGGATCACAGGTACTTCGTGATTTCCTTGAATTCGTCGATGACGGCCCGGCTCTCCCGCGAGAGCGGCCCCAGGGCCCGCTCAACACAGTGGTCCAGGTGATCGACGATCAGGACCGATTTGGCGTTTTCCAGCGCCTTGATGACCGCGTGCATCTGCTGGACGACCGCGATGCAGTCACGGCCCTCCTCGATCATCGCGATCGTCGAGGCCAAATGCCCATGTGCGCGCTTCAGGCGCTTGATGATGTCGGTGTTCGTGGCGTGCGACATGCGTAATTCCTATCCCCCCGGAGAGGATATGCGCAACCACAATCCGATGCCATGCCAAGGGAATGCGCCCGCCCTTCCCGTCCCGGCGGCCCCGTTCTTACGGACGTACCACCGCCCGATCCGGCGGCAACCGCTTGGCGGATCGGGCGGCGTCCCCACATCCAAACCCTGGCACCACGGTACCGTACGCGGTGCTGTCCGCCCGCATGGGAGGTTCGCCATGTCCGCGACAAGGTTGGCGCTGCTAATGATCGGCACGTGGCTTGGGCTTGCCGCCGATCCGGCCTTGGCGCAACAGCCGCAATGGGTGTCCCCGAGCTTCGCGCCGGTCTGCCAGGCGGAAACCCTCCGGGAACTGGCGCGCCTCGGCATCCCGCAGACCGACGTCCGGGATTTGAACGTGTCCTCGCTGGTCAACGGCTCCTTCAACCCGCGCATCACCCAGTACCAGGGTTGGGCCAGGCTCAGCAGCTGCCAGGGTTCGGTGGTCGTGGTCATGGACGATTCCTGCCGGCCGATGAGCTATTTCACGCGCGGCGGCTGCAACATCCCCGGGCGGTGACCCGGCGGACCGCATGACAGGGGCCTCTACGGCAGGGGCCGATGGCCCGCGGGGGGGTGGCGCCCTGCCCGGCCATCGGCTAGCGTCCGGGTCGTTCCCGCCCGATTGACACCGGCCCGACGCTATGAACGAACGCCCGATCGACCGGCTCCTCGCCATCATGGCACGCCTTCGTGATCCGAACGGCGGCTGCCCGTGGGATCTCGAACAGACGTTCCGCACGATCGCGCCGCACACGATCGAAGAAGCCTACGAAGTCGTCGATGCGATTGAGCGCGACGACATGGACGCGCTGAAGGACGAGTGTGGCGACCTGCTGTTCCAGGTCGTCTACTACGCCCAGATGGCCGGCGAGGCCGGGCATTTCGACTTCAATGCGGTGGCGCAGGCCGTTTCCGAGAAGATGATCCGCCGGCATCCCCACGTCTTCGGGGACGAAAGGATCGACACGGCCGGCGCCCAGACCAGCCGGTGGGAGGAGCACAAGGCCGCCGAACGCGCGGCCAAGGCCGGAAACGCGAATGCCGCCGCGGAAGGAACGGGTCTCCTCGACGGTGTTCCCGTGGGCCTGCCGGCCCTCACCCGTGCGGTGAAACTGCAAAAACGCGCCGCACGTGTCGGTTTCGACTGGCCGGAGGTGGGCCAGATCCTGGACAAGCTGACCGAGGAAATCACGGAGCTGAAGGCGGAACTGGCCGTCGGCGCTCCCAAGGATCGCGTCACGGACGAATTGGGCGATATCCTGTTCGTCATCGCCAATCTGGGCCGCCGTCTGGAGGTGGACCCGGAAACCGCCCTGCGCGGCACCAACGCGAAATTCGAGCGCCGTTTCCGTTATGTGGAGCAACGTCTGGCCGAAAAGGGCCGCTCGCCCCGCGAAGCCACGCTGGATGAGATGGAAGAGCTGTGGCAGCAGGCGAAGACAAAAACCTAACCCCTTGAACACGGGAGGATTTGATGGCCGGTCCCTACGTACCCTCGGTGGTGGTGATCACCGGTGCCAGCGGCGGCTTCGGCAGCGCCTTTGCCCACCGGTTCGCCGGTCTGGGGTCGAAGCTGGTTCTGACCGGCCGCGATATGCGCAAACTCAAGGCCTTGGCGGACGGGCTTGAGACCGAAACCCACCTGATCGAACTCGACCTCGCCGACAGCGCACGCATCGCGCCGGCCTTCGAGGCCCTGCCCGCCCCCTTCGCCGACGTCGACCTGCTGATCAACAATGCCGGCCTGGCGCTCGGGATGGAACCCGCGCACCGCGTTGATCCGGACGACTGGATCCGGATGATCGACGTGAACGACAAGGCGCTGGTGCTGGTCACCCGTGCGCTGCTGCCGGGCATGGTGGCCCGCGGGCGCGGCCACGTGGTCAATATCGGATCCACCGCCGGCGTCTATCCGTATCCCGGCGGCAATGTCTATTGCGCATCAAAGGCGTTCGTCGCCCAGTTCTCGTTGGCGCTCAGGGCCGACCTGCAAGGCACGGGGGTGCGGGTGTCGGTCGTCGAGCCCGGCATGGTGCAGACCGACTTCTCGCTCACCCGGTTCAAGGGCGACGCGGAGCGGGCCAAGCAGGTCTACGCCGACACGGTTCCGCTGACCGCCGAAGACGTTGCGGACACCGTCGAATGGCTGGCGACCCTGTCGCCGCACTTCAACGTGAACCGGGTCGAAATCATGCCCACGGTGCAGGCGTTCGGCTCGCTCGCCATCCACCGCACCCCGAAAACCTGAGTTCGGCCGGGCGATACCCCGCTCCCCTGCATCGGCGTGGGAGCGGGAAGCCGCTTCACGGAAGCCGGGACCTCACGTCCCGAGCAGAAGCCCCCGAAGGGCCGACCAGTGGTCCGGGTTCGGAGCGACCAGAAGACCCTTGTCGTATTCGGTGAGGCTGTACGGTCCGCCGTCGTCGCTGCGGCCCGCGTACCCGCCGGCCTCGTGCACCATCAGCACCCCCGCGGCGTGGTCCCAGGGCATGGTGCGCTTGTAGAGCGCGAAGTGCGCCTCGCCGGTCAGGATGGCCAAATACTCGTGCGCGGCACAATACAGCGTCCCGACATCCTCCACCCCGGCCCTGCCCGCCTCGATCCGCGCCCGGACCTCCGGCGTCTGGAACCGGCCGGACGCGAACCCCCGCATCCCGGACAGACGCTCGGGCGCCCGGGGAAGGCGCAACCGGGCGCCGTTGAGGAAAACGCCTTCGCCCGCCTCGGCTTCGACCAGCCGGTTGCCAAGGGGGTCGAACAGCCAGCCGGCCAGGGTGCGCGTCCCCTGTGCCAGGGCCAGCAGTGTTCCGAACTGCGGCCGCCCATGGGCGAAGTTGTGCGTGCCATCGACCGGATCGATGATCCAAACCGGCGCCCCACCCGCCTCCAGCCGGCGCAGCACACCGGGATCGGCCGCAACACCTTCCTCGCCCACGACGACCGATCCCGGAAGCAGATCCGGCAGACGGGCGGCCAGCACCCGTTCGGCCGCCTCGTCGGCCACCGTCACCAGATCGCCGGGGCCCTTTTCCTTGATGTCGCCAGCCGCGAGCGAGCGGAACCGGGGGACGATTTCCGCCTCGGCGACTTCGCGGAGGAGGGACGAGACCGCGGCAATGTCAGGAACCATATCCAACCCGTTGACCGATGCGTGCGAGCAGGGTTTCCACCGGAAGCCGGCGCCGCCCGCCCCTATTCCGCAGCCCGGCGGGGCTGGGCGTGCAGGCGGTGGGGCTCGTAGTCGGGGAATTGGTGCTCGAACCGCGCCAATTCCTCGGGCTGGATGGAGACGGTCAGGTGCAGGTGCTCGTCCTCGTCCCGCCGGTTCAGCACCTCGGCATTCCGGTGCAACCAGGCGAGCGCCGCCCCGTCCCCCGCCCCGATGGTGATATCAACGGCTTCGCGGGTGGAGGTCATGTACCGGTCGAACAGATCGGCCAGGTTTCCGATGCCGTCCCCGGTCAGGGCCGAAACCGCGACCACCCGATCCTCCTGCCGGCGCGTCCGGTTCAACACCACCTCGCGCGCGTCCCCGTCCAGAAGGTCGATCTTGTTCAGCGCCTCGATCACCCGGATATCCTCGGCGGGATCGATGTCCAGGTCGCGCAGAACGGCCTCGACGTCCGCCTTCTGGGCCTCGGTGTCGACATGCGAGACGTCCCGCACATGGACGATCAGGTCGGCCGCCTGCACCTCCTCCAGCGTTGCGCGGAAGGCGGCGACCAGGTGCGTCGGCAGGTCGGAGATGAAGCCCACCGTGTCCGACAGGATCACCTTGCGTCCCGACGGCAGGACGACCGCGCGCATGGTCGGGTCCAGCGTCGCGAACAGCAGATCCTTCGCGAAGACCTCGGCGCCCGCCAGACGGTTGAACAGCGTCGACTTGCCGGCGTTGGTGTAGCCGACCAGCGCGATGACCGGATAGGGCACCCGCTCCCGCGCGCGACGGTGCAGCGCGCGGGTCCGGCGCACGTTCTCCAGCTCGGCCTTGATCTTCACGATGCGGTCCAAGATCAGCCGGCGGTCGATTTCGAGCTGGCTTTCACCCGGACCGCCCATGAAGCCGAAGCCGCCGCGCTGGCGCTCAAGGTGGGTCCACGACCGGACCAGACGGGAACGCTGGTAGGTCAGGGCCGCCAATTCGACCTGCAACTGGCCTTCGCGGGTGCGGGCCCGGGCCCCGAAAATCTCGAGGATGATGCCCGTGCGGTCGATGACCTTGGCCTTCCAGGCCTTTTCCAGGTTGCGCTGCTGTACGGGCGTCAGCGGATGGTCGACGAGGATCACCGGTGGAACCGCGTCTTCCGCACGCGCCTCGTCCACCGGCTCCTCCCCGGAGCCCTGACGGGACAGCCGCGCAACGAGGTCGGCCAGCTTTTCGATGGTGCCGCGCCCGAAAAAGGCCGCGGGCGACGGGCGTGGCACGTTCACCAGTTCGGCGTGAACCACGTCCAGGTCGATGGCGGCTGCCAGGCCGACCGCCTCGTCCAATTGGGCGCTCGGCGTGCGCCCCTCCTCCACCTTGTCCTTTCGGACCGGGTGCAGGACGATGGCCCGGCCGATCGGTGCGGCCTTGGCGGCGGAGGCGGCGCGGCCGTTGGGGGCGGCGCCGTCGTGTGTGTTATTCGGCTGTGTCACTATCCTTGGACTGCTCGAACAGTTGAATCGGATGTGCGGGCATCACGGTGGAAATCGCGTGCTTGTAAACAAGCTGCGAATGGGCATCGCGCCGCAGAAGCACCGAAAAATTATCGAACCAGGTGATGATCCCCTGGAGCTTCACACCGTTAACCAGGAAGATGGTCACCGGGGTCTTGTTCTTGCGAACGTTGTTCAGGAAAACGTCCTGCACGTTCTGGCTTTTCTCGGACATGGGCTTGGCCTTTGGTTCGATGGCTCTTGGGGTCTTACGGGACCCGGTTCGACGGGATGTGGCGCCGCTGAAAAAGTTCGGGGCCCCCGGTTTCTTCCGGTGACCAATATGGGGACGACGTAAGCCTCAAACAAAGGGTCGCATCGTCCCCCGACGCGATCATGCGCTCTTTCGCTCAGCCCGTGCGAAGTCGAGGTAGTCTTCCCGCAGGCGCGCGCACAGGGAACCGGGGCGGCCATTCCCGATGACCCTGCCGTCGATGCGCGTGACCGGTGTCACGAAGGTGGTGGCGCTGGTGATGAAGGCCTCGCGGGCGTCCAGGGCCTCGGCCACGGTGAAGGGGCGTTCCTCGAACGGAATGCCCAGGGCCTCGGCGATCCGCAGGATGCGCAGCCGCGTGATGCCGTTCAGGATGAGGTTGCTCGCCGGCCGCGTGACGAGCGCACCGTCCCGGGTGACGATCCAGGCGTTGCTGGACGTCCCCTCGGTGACGGTGCCGTCCGGGTCGACCTGCCACGCCTCGAACGCGCCGGCCTCGGCCGCGGCCTGCTTGCCCAGGACCTGGGGCAGGAGCGAGACCGACTTGATATCCCTGCGCTGCCAACGGATGTCGGGGATGGTGATGACCGGAACCCCCTCCTCCATCAGCGTCGGCGAACCGAACTGGGCCATCTTCCGCGTGGTCATCACCAGCGTCGGCCGGGGATCCTTCGGGAATTTGAAGTCGCGGGGCGCGACGCCGCGCGTGATCTGGATGTACACGATCCCATTGCGCACGCCATTGCGCCGGATCAACTGACGGGTGACCAGCGCCATGGCCCGGCGGCTCATGGGCCAGGGGATACGCAGTTCCTTCAGCGACCGGTCCAGCCGGTCGATGTGGGGCTCCTCGTCCACCAGGTTGCCGTCGACGATCGTGACCACCTCGTACACCCCGTCGGCGAACTGGTAGCCTCGGTCCTCCACGTGCACCGCCGCGTCATTGTGCGGGACATAGCGGCCGTTCACGTAGGCGTAGCGCGCCATCAAAAAACTCCCTGGCTTCTGCCGGCTCGTTGGAAACCTAGAAGAATTCCAGGCGTACCGCGAACATCTTCTCGATCTTCTTCACCTGGGCCGCGGCCGCAAGGGCGATGACGCGGTCGCCGGCGCGGATCACGGTCGAGGGCTTGGGGATGATGACATTGTCCCCGCGCACGATCGCTCCGATGATGGCGCCGGATGGCAGGCGGATTTCGCGGAGCGGCGTGTTCACCAGCGGCGACGTCTCCATCGCCTCGGCCTCGATGATCTCGGCGAAACCCTCGCGCAGGCTGTGCACCGAGCGGATCCGCCCCCGGCGGACATGCTGGAGGATGGTCGAGACCGTGATCGCCTTGGGGCTGACCACGGCATCGATGCCGAGCGTCGCAACCAGGGGCGAATAGGTCGCCTTGTTGATCAGCGTGATCGCCCGCTGGCAGCCGTGGCGCTTGGCCAGCAGCGAGGCGAGGATGTTGCCTTCGTCGTCGTTGGAGACGGCGACCACCGTCTCGGCCGCGCGCACGTTGGCCTCTTCCAGGATGTCCGGGTCGAGGCCGTCGCCGTGCAGGACCACGGTGCGGGACAGGCGCTGGGCCACGTATTGGGCGCGTTTGCGGTCCAGTTCGATGACGCGGGCGCTGACGTGCGGGTGCTGGGCCTCGATCTCCTGGGCCAGGCAGAAGCCGATGTTCCCGCCGCCGATGATGATGATCCGGCGCGCCTCCGGCTCCTCGTGGCCGAAGGCCGCCATCGACCGCGCGACGTGGCGGCCGTCGCAGACGAAGTAGACCTCGTCCCCGGCCAGCATCTGGTCGTCGCCCGACGGGACGATGGGCTTGTCGTTGCGCACGATGGCCACGACCTCGATGTTCAGGTCGGGGAAAAGCGAGGTGAGCTGGCGCAGCGGGGTGTTGATGATCGGGGTGTTTTCGCCGCACAGCACGCCGATCACGCGCACCCGCCCCCCGGCCAGCGGGATCATGTCGAACGCGCCCGGCACCTGGAGCCGCCGCCCGATCGCCCGGGCCACCTCGATCTCGGGCGAGATGATCACGTCGATGGGCATGTGCTCGTGCGAGAACAGGTTCGCCCACACCGGATCCAGATAGGACTGGGCGCGCACACGGGCGATCTTGGTCGGCACGTTGAACAGCGAGTGCGCGACCTGGCAGGCGACCATGTTGACCTCGTCCCCCTGGGTGACGGCGATCAGCATGTCCGCATCCGAAGCACCGGCCTGCTCCAGCACGTTCGGATGCGACGCGTGGCCCACCATGGCCTGGACGTCCAGCGTATCCCCGATCCGCTGGACGAGTTCCGGCGACTGGTCGACCACCGTGACGTCGTTGTCCTCGGCCGCCAGATAACGCGCGATGTTGGAGCCGACCTGGCCGGCGCCGCAGACGATGACCTTCATTCCGTGCCTCCGGGGTCGGTCGTACCCGCCCCTACTCCACCGCCTCGCGGATCGGCTTGTCGGTTCCGTGGACGCCCAGCATCTTCAGCTTGCGGTGCAGCGCCGACCGCTCCATGCCGATGAAGGCCGCCGTGCGCGAGATGTTGCCACCGAACCGGGTGACCTGGGCCAGGAGGTATTCGCGCTCGAACACCTCGCGTGCGTCGCGGAGCGGCAGGCCCATGATTTCCCCGCCCTTCTCCCATTTCAGCACCGCCGGCGTGATGGCGCCGATTTCGGGCGGCAGCATGTCCGCCCGGATCGGCTCGCGCGGGGAGCCCGCGGCCATGATCAGCAACTGTTCCACCACGTTGCGCAGGTGGCGGACGTTTCCGGGCCAATCGTAAGACTGTAGCGCCGTCATCGCGTCGTCGCCGATTTCCCGGGGCGGCAGCCCGCCCTGGGTGGCGAACGCCTGCATGAAATGGTGCGCGAGCTGCGGGATGTCCTCGCGCCGCTCGGCAAGCGACGGGACGCGCAGCGGCACCACCGCCAAGCGGTAGTAGAGGTCCTGGCGGAACCGTCCGGCGTCGATCTCGGCCATCAGGTCCCGGCTGGTCGAAGCCATGACCCGGACGTCGACCTCGACCCTGGTGGAGCCGCCCACGCGCTCGAACGTCTGCTCCTGCAGCACGCGCACGATCTTGCCCTGGGTTTCGAGCGGCATGTCCGCCACCTCGTCCAGCAGCAGCGTGCCGCCGTGGGCCTGCTCGAAATGGCCGATCTTGCGGGGCTGGCCGCCCTCGCCATGCTCGGTGCCGAACAGCTCCACCTCGAAGCGGTCGGGGCGCAGCACGGCGCAGTTCAAGACGACGAAGGGCCCGTCGGCACGGCGCGAATTCTTGTGGATCATGCGCGCCGCCACTTCCTTGCCGGACCCCGGCGGGCCCGAGATCAGCACGCGGCTGTTGGTGGGGGCGACCTTCTCGACCTGGCCGCGCAACTGGTTCATGGCGGTCGAGCGGCCGACCATCTCGGGATCGCCGCCGGCGCGCAGGCGCAGTTCCCGGTTCTCCCGGCGCAGGCGCGCCGCCTCCATCGCCCGTTCGACGATGACGATCAGGCGATCGGCCTTGAAGGGTTTTTCGATGAAGTCGTAGGCGCCCATCTTGATGGCCGCCACCGCGGTCTCGATGTTCCCGTGCCCGCTGATCATCACGACCGGCAGGCCCGGGTGCTCGCGCACCAGCTCCTGCAGGATCTGCAGCCCGTCGAGCCGGCTGCCCTGGAGCCAGATGTCCAGGATGACCATGGTGGGCAGGCGCTGGGCGACCGCGGCGAGCGCCTGGTCGGCATCGGCCGCCTGGCGGGTCTGGTACCCTTCGTCACCGAGGATGCCCGAAATGAGCATCCGGATGTCGGCCTCGTCATCGACGATGAGGATGTCATGCGCCATGGCTGACCTGCTGCTGCACGGCGGGCTCGGCCGCCGATACCTGGATGTTCCGCGGGATGATGAGGCTGACCAGGGCACCGCCGCCCTCGCGGTCGGCGAGGCGGAGGTCGCCGCCATGGTCCTCCATGATCTTCTTCACGATCGCAAGGCCAAGGCCCGTCCCCTTGGCGCGCGTGGTGACATAGGGTTCCGTCAGCCGGTCGCGGTCCTCCACGGGCAGCCCCTTGCCGTTGTCGGCGACGGTGATGGCCGCGGCGTCCGGCCCGAAGTCCAGGGACACGTCGATCCGGCCCGGCGGAAGGTCGGTTCCGGTGCGGCCCTCGATGGCCTCGGCGGCGTTCTTCAGGAGGTTCGTCAACGCCTGCATCAACTGCCGCCCGTCGCAGACGACGGGAATCGGCTCGTCGGGCAGGGTCTTGGAAATCGTGATCCCCGGGTGGGCGTTCGCCTGCAGGAAGATCGCCTGACGCACGATGTCGCCCAGGTTCTGCGGCTTCATGGTGGGGTTCGGCATGCGGGCGAAGGCCGAAAACTCGTCCACCATGCGGCCGATGTCGTCCACCTGCCGGATGATCGTGTCGGTGCAGGTCTGGAACGTCTCGGGGTCGTTGCTGATCTGCTTCAGGTACTTCCGCTTCAGCCGCTCGGCGGAGAGCTGGATGGGGGTCAGCGGATTCTTGATCTCGTGGGCGATGCGGCGCGCCACATCCGCCCATGCCGCCTTGCGCTGGGCCGACAGCAGTTCCGAGACGTCGTCGAAGGTCACCACATAGCCGCGGATGTCGCCGCCGACGACCTCGGCCGCGATCCGCACCAGCAGGGTCTTCGGTGTCTCGCCGGGGTGGCGGAGCTGGACCTGCGTTTCGGCCAGACGGCCGGGACGCCGCCGGGCCGCCTGCAGGGGCTCCTCCATGGCGGGCGCCACGTCGGTCAGGAATTGCCCGACGAGCACGGACGGGTCCTCCACCCCCAGGAGATCGGCCGCCGACTTGTTGGGAAGATTGATGCGCCCGTCCTGGTCCAGGCCGAGCACGCCGGCGGACACGCCGGACAACACCGCCTCGGTGAACCGGCGGCGGAGATCGAGCTGGCGGTTGGCCTCCATCAGGTCCGCCCGCTGCTCCTCCAACTGGTCGGTCATCCGGTTGAAGGCGCGGCTCAGGGTTCCGATTTCGTCGGCCGGGGTGTTCTCGTTCACGCGGGCGCTCAGGTCGCCGGCACGCACGCGCTCGGCCGCCCCGATCAGGTGGCTGATGGGAGTGACGATCTGGTTGGCGATGATCAGGCCCACCCAAACCGACGCCAGCAGCAGCAGCAGCGAGACCCCGATGAAGATCGCCGTGAACGTGACCTGCACGTTCGACCGGATGGCGTTCAATTCCTCGTACTGCTGCGCCGCCCCCTGGACCCGCTCCATGTGGGCCAGCACCCGCGGCTCGACCAGACGCCCCACGAACAGGAAGGTGTCCACGTAGCGGTCGAGCCGGATCAGCGCCCGCACGCGGTCATCGGACTCGTTGGTCATGATGACCACCTCGCCCGTGCGGGCGCGGACCAGGGCGTCGTCCGGCACGGGGTCGAAGTCCAGCAGGAAGGTCAGGCCGGCGCGCGCCAGGATGCGTTCGGTCCCGTCGAACACCACGGCTTCGGTCAGGCCGCGAACGGCCGCCTGGGTCATGACCACTTCGCGCAGCAGTCCCGGCTCGGCGATCAATCGCGGCGCGGCGCGGTTCAGGTCGTTGGCCATGGCCAGCACGTCGGCCCGGATCGTCTGCTGGTGCTCGTGCAGGTAGGCCTGCGCCACCGCCAGCGACTCGGTGATGGCTGTCCGCACCCGGTCGCTGAACCAGGATTGCAGGCCGACGTAGATGAACACGCCCGAGAAGACGGCGACCATGATGGTCGGGACGACCGCCAGGAGGCTGAACAGCGCCACCAGCCGCACATGCAGCCGCGACCCGGCCAGCCCGCGCCGCCGCTCAATCCAAAGGGACACGATCCGCCGGGCGACGAACGCGCCCAGCAGAAGGACCAACGCCAGATCCAGCGTCAGCAGGAGCGTCAGGGTGTCCGGGTCGTTGCCGAACGGCGGCAGCTCCGACAGCGCGCGATAGGTCGCCACCCCCGCACCGAGGGCGCACACCGTGAGCAGCAGGGCCAGCTTGTTGCCGAGCCTGGCCCGCACCGCCCATCGCATGAAATGCCGCCACATGCCGATGGGCTGTTCCGCGGTCTGGGTTGTCATGGGTCGGGCGCGCGGCCCCTTCGGGAAACTGGAATGGCGACAGTACCCATGTCCGTGGGCCTGACGGTTCATTTTAGACCGCGCATCACCTGGATATCCAGTTCGCGGATCTTCTTACGCAGGGTATTCCGGTTGAGGCCCAATAGTTGCGCCGCCTTGATCTGGTTGCCACGGGTGGCCGTCAGCGACAGCGTGATCAGCGGCCGCTCCACCTCCCGCAGGATCAGGTCGTAGATTCCGGCCGCCGGCATTCCGTCCTTGTGGGCGGCGAAATAGTCCCGCAGGTGCCGCTCGACGGCCTGACTCAGGTTCTCGCCCTGGGGCGCCCCCTCCGGGACGGCAGGGACCGTCGCAGGCGAAGGACCGGAGGGCAACGGCAGTGCCGGCGGCGGTTCGACGTCCGCCAGTTCCGCCTCGATCACGTCCACGCCGACCACCTCCTCGGTGTACAGGGCCGCAAGACGCCGGGCCAGGTTCTCCAATTCCCGGACGTTGCCGGGCCAGCGGTGGCGCATCAGCCGGTCCATGGCCGGCTGGTCCACCGCCTTGACCGGCAATCCCTGCTGCACCGCCTGGGCAAGGAAGTGGCGGACGAGCAGGGGCACGTCCTCGATCCGCTCGCGCAGCGACGGCAGCCGGATCGGAACCACGTTCAGCCGGTAGAACAGGTCCTCCCGGAACTGGCCCTGACGGATGAGGGTGCGGAGGTCGCGGTGGGTCGCCGCCACGATCCGCACGTCGGCCTTGATCGGGGTGCGGCCGCCGACGGTCGTGTATTCCCCTTCCTGCAGGACCCGCAGCAGGCGCGTCTGGGCCTCCAGCGGCATGTCCCCGATCTCGTCCAGGAACAGGGTGCCGCCCTGGGCCTGCTCGAACCGGCCGGACGCACGCTGGAGCGCTCCGGTGAAGGCCCCCTTCTCGTGGCCGAACAGCTCGCTTTCGATCAGCTCGCGCGGGATCGCGGCCATGTTGATGGCCACGAACGGGCCGTTCCGCCGTTTGCCGTAGTCGTGCAGCGCGCGGGCCACCAGCTCCTTGCCGGTCCCGGATTCGCCGGTGATCATCACCGTCAGGTCCGTCCCCATGAGCCGCGCCAGGATGCGGTAGATGTCCTGCATGGCCGGGGACCGGCCGATCAGGGGAAGCGCCTCCTCCCCGTCGCCGTCCTGCTCCGGCGTTCCGGCCGCCTTCGCCGGATGGGTCAGGGCACGCTGGACGGCGTTCACCAACTCCTTCAGGTCGAAGGGCTTGGGCAGGTACTCGAAGGCTCCCCGCTCCGTCGCCTTCACCGCGGTCATGAGCGTGTTCTGCGCGCTCATGACGATGACGCGGAGGTCCGGCCGGAGCTTGCGTATCCGTGGGATCAGGTCGAGGCCGCTTTCGTCCGGCATCACGACGTCGGTGATGACGAGGTCGCCCTCCCCGTCCTGGACCCAGCGCCACAGGGTTGCGGCGTTGCCCGTCGTCCGCACGTCGTAGCCGAGGCGGGCCAGCGCCTGGTTCAGGACGGTGCGGATCCCACGGTCGTCGTCGGCGACCAGGATCGTGGGCGATGGCATCAGCGTTCCCCCGAACCGTCGGACCCGCCCGGCGCCATGGCCAGCGAAACCTTGAAGACCGTTCGCCGCGCCTGGGTTTCGAACCCGATCACGCCGCCGTGGTCGCCGACGATCTTGGCCACCAGGGCCAGACCCAGGCCGCTTCCGTTGCGCTTGGTCGTGACGAACGGATCGAACAGATGGGGCTGGAGATCCTCGGGAATGCCGGGACCGTTGTCCTGCACGCAGATCTGGATCGGCAGGTGCATCCGCGACGTGCTGCCCGGCACCGCCAGCCGCACGCCCTGCTGGTAGGCCGTCGACAGCACGATCTCGCCCCCCTGCTCGGGCACCGCCTCGGCGGCGTTCTTCACCAGGTTCAAAAAGACCTGGATGAGCTGGTCGTGGTTGCCGAGGACCGGCGGCAACGACGGATCGTAGCGCTCGACGATGCGGACATGCCGCGCGAAACCCGACAAGGCCAGACGGCGGACATGCTCCAGCACCGTGTGGATGTTCACCGGCACCCGGCGCAGCGGCCGGTTGTCCGAGAACACCTCCATCCGGTCCACCAGGGCGACGATCCGGTCCGCCTCCTCGCAGATCAGGCGGGTCAGCACCTGATCCTCGGGGCTGGCCGCCTGCTCCAGCAACTGTGCCGCACCGCGGATGCCCGACAGGGGGTTCTTGACCTCGTGCGCCAGCATCATCGCCATGGCGGTGACCGACCGTGCGGCCCCCCGGTGCGTCAACTGGTTGTCGAGCCGCCGGGCGATCGACCGCTCGTGGAAGGAGACGACCACCGCGTCCGCCGGTTCGCCCAGGGGGGCCACCTGGACCGTGACGAAGTGCGACCCGATGCGCGGGGTCTCCAGCGTGACGCCGTATTCCGACACGCGGGCGCCCTTGGCACGCACTTGGCGGATCAGGCCGAAGACAGGGGAATCGTGCGGCAGGATCTCCTGCAGCGGCACCCCGGCCAGCCGTGCGGCGCTGGCATCGAGGAACTCCTGCGCCTCCAGGTTCACATAACGGATGCGGTCGTCGCCATCGACCACCAGCACCGGGTCCGGCAACGCACCGAGGATGCTTTCCGCCTCGACGGAGGGCGCGGCGGGCGACGAGGCGTCCGTCCTGCCCATTATCCTCACATTGTTGGACGGGTTGAGATTGGCCATGGAGATCAGGCCGCCAGTTCGCGGGCCGGCGGCGCGTCCGCCGCGGCATCGAAGAAGTCGCGGATCCGCGCCGACACCTGGGCCGGATCGTCCAGCCGGTTCACCTCGCGCCGGAATGCGTCCGCCTGTGGCCGGTCCTGGACGTACCAGCCCAGATGCTTGCGGGCGATGCGCACGCCCATGTGCGTGCCGTAATGGGCGAGCATGTCCTCGTAGTGCCCCAGCACCATGTCCCGCACCCGCTCGGGCGAAGGGTCCGCGGGAACGGGCGCGCCTTTGAGCGCGGCCGCCACCTGCGCCGGGAACCACGGCCGCCCATAGGCGCCGCGGCCGATCATCACGCCGTCGGCACCGGACTGGGCCAGCGCCTCGCGCGCGGCGGCGATGCTCACGATGTCGCCGTTGACGATGACCGGCAGGCGGACCGCCTCCTTCACGTGGCGCACATAGGCCCAGTCGGCCGTGCCCTCGTAGAACTGGCAGCGGGTGCGGCCGTGCACGGTCAGCATCCGGATGCCCGCGGCCTCGGCGATGCGGGCGATGGTGGCGCAGTTCCGGTTGGCGTCGTCCCAGCCGAGCCGCATCTTCAACGTGACCGGGATCGACACCGCCTTGACGACGGCCTCCAGGATTCGGCCGGCCAAGGCCTCGTCGCGCATCAGGGCGGATCCGGCCTGCCCGCTCACCACCTTTTTCACGGGGCAGCCGAAGTTGATGTCGATCAGGGCGGCGCCGCGGTCCTCGTTCAGGCGTGCGGCCTCCGCCATGACCTCGGGCTCGAAGCCGGCAAGCTGGACCGACATCGGGAACTCCTCGGGCACCGTCTCCAGCATCTTCAGCGTCTGGCGGCTTTCCCGGACCAGTTCGCGGCTGGCGATCATCTCGGACACGACGAGCCCGGCCCCGTTCCGCTTGACGAGACGACGGAACGGGAGATCAGTGACGCCCGACATGGGCGCGAGGATGACCGGGTCGTCGATCCGAACCGGTCCGATTTGAATGCCCTCGACCTGAGTGCCCATGACTTAGGCAGAACCCTGAAGTGCTTCCGAAATGTGCAATCTAACCGAACCGCCACGTTACGCAACGGCACAGGCCTCCGGATGGCCCCCCGGGAGGGCATTGTGACGCGCCCCGGCACCGTCCGCACCACGGCCCTGGTGGTCGCCGCGGGCACGGGCCAGCGCTTCGGGGGGGATGTGCCGAAGCAGTACATGCGCCTGGGCGGACGCCCGATCCTCCGGCGGACGGTGGAGGCGCTGGCCGCCTGCCCGGACGTTTCGGACATCCTGGTGGTGGTGCACCCGGATCACGGCGACCTCTACGCCACGGCCGTCGACGGCCTGGACCTGCCGCCCCCGGTTTCGGGCGGCGACACACGGCAGATCTCGGTCCGCAACGGGCTGGAGCGGCTGGCGGCCGAGGCCGCCCCGCCGGACCGCGTCCTCATCCACGACGCGGCGCGCCCCCTGATTGATCCGGGCACCGTTGCGCGTGTGGTGGCGGCGCTGGACGAGGGCCCGGCCGCTCTCGCCGCGGCGCCGGTCGTGGACACGCTGAAGCGCGGGCGGGACGGGATGGTCGCGGGCACGGTTGATCGTGCCGGCCTTTGGCAGGCGCAGACGCCGCAGGGCTTCCACCTGGACGCGATCCTGGACGCGCACCGCCGGTTTCCCGATCTGGGGGCGACCGACGATGCGGCGCTGGCGGAAGCCGCGGGGCTGCCCGTCCGCCTGGTGCCCGGCACCCCCGACAATTTCAAGGTGACGACGATGGCGGATCTGGCGCGGGCGGAACGGTTGCTGGGCGGCGGCGAGTACCGGACCGGCCTCGGCTACGACGTCCACCGTTTCGGCCCCGGCGACCATGTGGTGCTGTGCGGGGTGCGGGTTCCCCACGACCGCGGCGTGGTCGCCCATTCCGATGGCGACGTCGCCTTCCACGCCATCACCGACGCGCTTTTGGGCACCATCGGGGCCGGGGACATCGGGACCCATTTCCCCCCCAGCGACGAGCGTTGGCGGGGGGCCGACAGCGGGCAGTTCGTCCGGCACGCGGCGGCGTTGGTGGCTGCGGCGGGCGGCACCCTCGTCCATGTGGACGTCTCCATCGTTTGCGAGCGCCCGAAGATCGGCCCGCACCGCGCGGCCATGCTGGCCTGGCTGGGTGAGCTGCTGGGCCTGCCCGCCGACCGCATCGGGCTGAAGGCGACGACATCCGAAGGCCTGGGCTTCACCGGCCGCCGCGAAGGCTTGGCCGCCCAGGCCATCGTCACCGTCCGTTTCAACTGAGGGGGAACCGATGCTGCCCGACGACATCACCGACCTCGCCGCCCACGTCCTCGACCTGTTCAAGGCCGAGGGCGCCAGGATCGCCACGGCCGAGTCCTGCACCGGCGGCCTGATCGCCGGCGCCTTGACCGAGGTGGCCGGCTCCTCCGCCGTCGTGGACCGCGGTTTCGTCACCTACTCCAACGAAGCCAAGAACGAGTTGCTGGGCGTACCGGTGGCCCTGATCGCCCAGCACGGGGCCGTGAGCCAGCAAGTCGCGCAGGCGATGGCCGAAGGGGCGCTGGCCCGGTCGCAGGCGACGGTGGCGGTTGCCGTGACCGGCATCGCCGGCCCGACGGGCGGGTCGCCGGCCAAACCGGTGGGTTTGGTCTACTTTGCCGTGGCGAAGCGGGATGCGGCCACGGTGGTGGAACGCCACGTGTTCCCCGGTGACCGCAGTCTGGTTCGCGCGGCAACGGTGCGAAAGGCATTGGATCTGCTGGCAGGTGCGGCGCCTTGAGCCCGTGAGCGGAGCTGCCCTGGAGGATGGCTGGGCGGACGGATCTGAACGAACCCCATCCGGATTTTCATCGCTCCTCCGCATATGAGCGGTCGGCTGACTGCCAACGGCCAACCAACGTCGTCCTGGAACACCGCTTTCAAGGGTCGGGACGCGCGTACAAGCAGGCTCACCGGTTAGGATGCTGCGTCGAGTAAACGGGAGTCCCGGTATCCGGAAACCACCCCTGTCAAGAAGTCGTGCCACATATACCGCAACCGTGACGGTACAATGTGCGGCAATTGACAAATATGATCATATAGGCAAGTAGTATGATGCACGTTTAAATTGCGCCATGGTCTCGTTGCCTGCCCAGGGCGATGCTTGAGTGCGGATTGACGCTGCCAGGTTTTTTCGAAAGGAAATATTGCCGTGCCGCGTAATCCCAATTGGACAGATGCAAACGCTGCCCTGCAGAGATCGCTGCCTGCGTGGCAGCTTCCTGAAGCTCACATCTGGACTTCCCCGGACCGTTCCGCCACCACATTTGAAAATGTGGGATCTGTCATCGGCCAATTCAGTAACAACAAGCTTGAATATGTTACAATTAATCTACGCTCAGACTCTGAATATACATTTTTTGGCGCAGGCGGCAACTCCTATGTTGATATCGAAATATTCGACAGCCAGGGATACCTTTTGCTTTCCACCGATGTTGATGTGTCGCAATTTGACGATGCAATCTTCCGATTCAGACCGGAAGTGAACGGTAAATATTACATTTCGGTATTTCACCAAGGAATTGGCAACTCCTCAGGAGTGTATACCATTGTTGCTGCTGAAGATATCGGTGCTGATGGGAAGAACTCCCAGACTTTACCACCACCTCCCCCACCTGGTGGTGGAACAAGCGCCGATGACGTTATCAATGGGGATGCGGGGAATAACATCCTGAGGGGCTATGGTGGGAACGATGTTATTTATGGACATGATGGAAACGATGCGCTCCACGGTGGGGACGGAAATGACATCCTGGATGGTGGGGTTGGCATTGATGGACTTTACGGCGGTGCCGGAACGGATACGGTTATAATCGCCGGGCCGCGGGACAACTACACCGTCCGTCGCAGCCTAACCACAGTTACCCAGGTCAATAATAAGGCCTCGCCGTCATATTGGTATGACGACCTGTACGATGTTGAACGGGTGAGGTTCACCGACGGCACGCTCGCACTCGACGTGACGGGCGCCGCGGGGCAGGCGCTGCGAGTCTACAAGGCGGCCTTGGGCCGCGATCCCGACACGGCAGGTCTTTCCTACCATGTGAAGAACATGGACGGCGGACTCTCCCTTGCCAACATCGCTTCGCAGTTCATGGCCTCGCGGGAGTTTCACGCGAAGTACGGCGCCCTGACCGACGAGGCGTTCGTCACCCAGCTCTACCGGAATGTGCTGAACCGGGAGCCGGACGCCGCCGGCCTGGACTTCTACACGGACAAGCTGGTGGCCGGAGTCAGCCGCGAGGTCGTGCTGGTGGGCTTCTCGGAAAGCCCCGAGAACATGGCCAACACCGCCCACCTCACCAAGGACGGCATCTGGCTGGGTTGATGTCGGGCGCCCCGCTCCCGTGCCGAACACGGGAGTGGGGGAATTGGTGTCCGTACCCGGCGGCCTACACCGGCCGGGGGTGGGCGGCTGTGCCGTCGGGTGCGCCGTAGAGCTTGCGGGCGCGGGTCTCGAAGGCGGTGACCATGCGGCGGACGGCCTCGGTGAAGACCGCGCCGATGATCGCCTGAAGCACGCGGGACCGGAACTCGAAGTCCACGAAGAAGTCCACCTCGCACCCGTCCTCGGTCGGGATGAACACCCAGTGGTTCTTCAGATAATGGAACGGTCCCTCGGCGTACTCGACGTCGATGCGGCCCGGCGGGCTGAGCATCACCTTCGAGGTGAAGCGCTCCCGCACCATCTTGAAGCCGATCACCAGGTCGGCATAGACGGTGTCGCCTTCGCGCCGACGGATCCGCGCGCCCACACACCAGGGCAGGAACTCGGGATACCGCTCGATGTCCGCCACCAGGGCGAACATCTGATCGACCCTGTAGGGCAGGCGGCGCCGTTCCGCGTGCCGAGGCATCCGCCCTACTCCGCCGCTTTGGATGCGGCCAGCTTGGCCTCGCGGGCCGCCCGGAGCTTGCGGAAATCCTCGCCCGCATGGTGGGACGAGCGGGTCAGGGGCGAGCTGGACATCATCAGGAAGCCCTTGCCGCGCCCAAGACGGGCATAGCCCTGGAACTCGTCCGGAGTCACGAACCGATCCACCGGCGCGTGCTTGCGGGTCGGCTGCAGGTACTGACCGATGGTCATGAAGTCGACGTCGGCCGCACGGAGGTCGTCCATCACCTGCCCCACCTCTGCCGCCGTCTCGCCCAGGCCGACCATGATGCCGGACTTGGTGAAGATCGACGGATCGAGTTCCTTCACCCGCGCCAACAGGTGCAGCGAGGTGAAGTAGCGGGCGCCCGGCCGGATCGACGGATAAAGCCGCGGCACGGTCTCCAGATTGTGGTTGAACACGTCGGGCCGGGCCTCGACGACCACCTCGATCGCCCCGTCCTTGCGCATGAAGTCGGGGGTGAGGATCTCGATCGTGGTCTGGGGTGCCGCAGCCCGGATCGCCCGGATGGTGCGGGCGAAATGCTCCGCCCCGCCGTCGTCCAGGTCGTCGCGGTCGACCGACGTGATGACGACGTGCTCCAGGCCCAGCTTGCCGACCGCCTCGGCCACGTTGTCCGGCTCGTGCGGGTCGAGCTTGTCCGGCCGGCCGGTGGCGACGTTGCAGAAGGCGCAGGCGCGGGTGCAGACCGCGCCCAGGATCATGAAGGTGGCGTGCTTCTTCTGCCAGCACTCCCCGATGTTCGGGCAGGCGGCCTCCTCGCACACCGTGTTGAGCTTCAGCCCCCGCATCAGCGCCTTGGTTTCGGCGTACTGGGGCGAGTTCGGCGCCTTGACGCGGATCCAGTCCGGCTTGCGCTGGATCGGATTGTCCGGCCGATGGGCCTTTTCGGGATGACGCAGCTTGGCGGTCTGCGTCTCGGGCGCGTCGGTCATGGCCGCACAATGCTCCTCAAGGGCTGGACAAGACTTGGACCCAGGCTCCCGGCGCGTCAAGCGCGGGGGGCTGCGGTATCCGCACCCCCGCCATGCGCAAGGTCAGTAAAGGTCAGTAGTGGATGGCGCGTCCGTACGCGTCGAGCACGCTCTCGTGCATCATTTCCGACAAGGTCGGGTGCGGGAAGACGGTGTGCATGATCTCGGCCTCGGTGAGTTCCGCGGTCTTGGCGATCACGTAGCCCTGGATCATTTCCGTCACCTCGGCCCCGATCATGTGGGCGCCGAGCAGTTCGCCGGTCTCCGCGTCGAACACGGTCTTGACCATGCCCTCGGGCTCGCCCAGCGCGATGGCCTTGCCGTTGCCGATGAACGGGAAGCGGCCGACGCGGACCTTGTAGCCCGCCGCCTTGGCCTTCGACTCCGACAGCCCGACCGAGGCCACCTGCGGATAGCAGTAGGTGCAGCCCGGGATGTTGCGGACGTCCAGCGGGTGGACGCCGTCCACACCGGCGATCTTCTCCACGCACAGCACGCCCTCGTGGCTGGCCTTGTGCGCGAGCCAGGGCGGACCGACCACATCGCCGATGGCGTAGAAGCCCGGCTCGTCGGTGCGCAGGTACTCGTCGACCTGGATATGGTTCTTCTCGACCCGGATCCGGGTCTTCTCCAGACCGATGTTCTCGACATTGCCGACGATGCCGACGGCGAGGATCATCTTTTCCGCCGAGATGGTCTCGATCTTGCCGCCGACGTCCACCGTCACCGTGACGCCGCCGGCCCCCTTGTCCACCTTCTGGATCTTGGCGCCGGTGCGGATCTTCAGGCCCTGCTTCTCGAACTGCTTGCGGGCGAAGGCGCTGATTTCCTCATCCTCGGCGGGGAGGATGCGGTCCATCACCTCCAGCACCGTCACGTCCGCGCCCATATGCTTGTAGAAGCTGGCGAACTCGATGCCGATGGCGCCCGATCCCACGACGACCAGGGATTTGGGCAGCGCGTCGGGGACCATCGCTTCCTTGTAGGTCCAGATGGTCTTCCCGTCCGGCTCGAGGCCCGGCAGGGTGCGGGCGCGAGAGCCGGTGGCGATGATGATGTGCTTGGCCTGCAACTCGCCGGCGGGCTTGCCGTCCTTGCCCGTCACATTGAGGCGGCCGGGTCCGGCGATGGTGGCGGTTCCGTCGATGACGGTCACCTTGTTCTTCTTCAGCAGGCCGGCGACGCCGCCGGACAGCTGCTTGGCGACCTTGCGCGACCGTTCGACCACCTTCTTCATGTCGAAGGAGATGTCCTTGGCGCTGAACCCGTAATGGCTCAGGTTCGCCAACGTGTGCGCCAGCTCGGACGACCGCAGCAGGGCCTTGGTCGGGATGCAGCCCCAGTTCAGGCAGATGCCGCCCAGGTGCTCACGCTCGACCACCGCCGCCTTCATGCCGAGCTGGGACGCGCGGATCGCCGCCACGTAGCCACCCGGACCGCCACCGATCACGATCAAATCGAAGGTCTGTGCCGCCACGGTCCATACTCCTTCAAAGCGTCCATTCGGCAATTTGGAAGACGGCCCGGTCTTCCGTCCGGACCGCCGGAGGTCCGGCTGTGCCGGTCCCGGTGGGAATTGAACGAGGTCACCCTACGCCGGCCTCGGGTGCCGGTCCGGCCCTTGCCGGCGTGATGGCCTCTACAGGGGGAAACCCGTACGGCAGAACCCGAGCAGCGCCGGAGGACCGTACCGCCCGAGCCCGTCGGGGTCGAAACGACTGCATCACACGTTGGCAGCCGGCCGGGCCGCGCAATGCGCCGGATCGGCGCACACGCGGTTTCCCGGCCGGCAACCCAATCACAGCAGCAGCGACATCGGATCTTCGATGATCTTCTTGAACGCCTGCAGGTACTCGGCGCCAACCGCACCGTCGACAGCCCGGTGGTCCACCGACAGCGTGCAGCTCATGACCGTGGCGACGGCCAGGGCACCGTTCTTCACCACGGGGCGCTGCTCGCTCATGCCGACGGCCAGGATGCAGGCCTGGGGCGGATTGATCACCGCCTCGAAGTGCTTGATGCCGAACATGCCCAGATTGGAGATGGAGAAGGTGCCGCCCTGGAACTCCTCGGGCTTCAGCTTGCCCTCGCGCGCCCGCGCGGCGAGGTCCTTCATCTCCGTGCTGATCTGGGCCAGCCCCTTGGTTTCCGCCGCCTTGATGATGGGCGTGATGAGACCGTTGGGCGTCGCCACCGCGACCGAGATGTCGGCCTGCTCGAAGTGCAGGATCGCGTCATCCGTCCAGGCGGTGTTCGCGGCCGGCACGCGCTTCAGGGCGACGGCGGCGGCCTTGATGACAAAGTCGTTCACCGAGAGCCTGTAGGCGCCCGGCCCGTCCTTGGGCGAGCGGCCGTTCAGCTCCTCCCGGACCTTCAGGAGCGCATCCACCTCGCAGTCGAGGGTGAGGTAGAAGTGCGGGACGGTCTGCTTGGACTCGCCCAGACGCCGGGCGATGGTCTTGCGCATGGTGCTGTTGGGCACCGCGCGATAACGCATGCCCAGCTTGTCGGCCAGATCCTTCGCATCGATCCCGGCCGGCCGCGGGGCGGCAGGCGCCTGGGGGGCGCCGGGCTGCGGAGCCGCGGCGGCCTTCTGGGCAGCAGCCTGCGGCGCCGCCGGACGCTGTCCGGTCTTGCCGGCGGCAATGGCCGCGTCCACGTCCGCCTTCACGATTCGGCCGTTCGGACCGGACCCGGACAGGGTGGCAAGGTCGATCCCGGCCTGGGCCGCGATACGGCGGGCGAGCGGGCTGGCGAACACCCGGCCGCCATCCTGGCTGACCTGACCGGCCGCGTGCCCGTTGCCTTGCGGTGCGGCGCCGAACGACGGACCGCTCGCGGGCCCATCCTTCGGAGCCACCGCCTTGTCGATGAAGGAGGGCTGGTTCTGCGCCAGCGGCGATTCGGCCGCGGACGAACCATTGCCCCCGTTCGAAGGCGCCTGCGGCTTCGGTGCGGACGCCCCCGCACCGGACGCCCCGGCACCGGACAGGGCGGATGCGTCCTCGCCCTCTTCCAGCAGCAGGGCGATCGGCGTGTTCACGGCCACACCCTGGGTGCCGTCGGCCACCAGGATCTTGCCCAGCGTGCCCTCGTCGACGGCCTCCACTTCCATGGTGGCCTTGTCGGTCTCGATCTCGGCCAGCACATCGCCGGATTTGACCGTGTCGCCCTCGCGCTTGAGCCAGCGCGCGAGCGTACCCTCGGTCATGGTCGGCGACAGCGCCGGCATCAGAATTGGCGTCGGCATTTTCGTTTCCTCCCCGCCCCGCTTCTTACCGCCGGTACAGAATGTCCCGCACGGCCGCCTCGATGTTCTCGGGCTGCGGCAGGGCCAGACGTTCCAGGTTGGCCGCATAGGGCAGCGGCACATCGGCGGCGCAGACGCGCTTCACCGGGGCATCCAGATAGTCGAAGGCGTGTTCCATCATCAGCGCCGACATCTCGGCGCCGATGCCGGCGAAGGCCCAGCCTTCCTCGACGGACACCAGACGGTTGGTCTTCTTGACGCTCTCGACGATGGTCTCGACGTCCAGCGGCCGGATCGTGCGCAGGTCGATGACCTCGACCTCGATCCCGTCCTGGGCCAGCCGCTCGGCCGCGGCCAGGGCCTTCGCGACCATGATCGAATAGCCGACCACCGTGACGTGCTTGCCGGTGCGGACCACCTTCGCCTTGCCGATGGGCAGAACCCAATCGGTATCCGCCGGCACGTCGAAGCTGTGGCCGTACAGGATTTCGTTCTCAAGGAAGATGATCGGGTTCGGGTCGCGGATCGCGGCCTTCAGCAGGCCCTTGGCGTCGGCCGCGCTGTAGGGCGCGATCACCTTCATGCCCGGAATGTTGGCGTACAGGCTTGCGAAGTCCTGGCTGTGCTGGGCCGCCACGCGGGCCGCCGCACCGTTCGGGCCACGGAACACGATCGGGCAGCCCATCTGGCCGCCGGACATGTAAAGGGTCTTGGCCGCCGAATTGACGATCTGGTCCATCGCCTGCATGGCGAAGTTGAACGTCATGAATTCCACGATCGGCTTCAGCCCGCCGAACGCCGCACCGACGCCCAGCCCGGTGAACCCGTGCTCGGTGATCGGAGTGTCGATCACCCGCTGCGGGCCGAATTCGTCCAGCAGTCCCTGGCTGACCTTGTAGGCGCCCTGGTACTGGCCGACTTCCTCACCCATCAGGAAGACCTTGGGGTCGCGCCGCATTTCCTCGGCCATGGCGTCGCGCAGCGCCTCGCGGACGGTCTGCTTCACCGTCGGGCCGGTGTATTCCGGCTCGGTCGCGCGCAGGGCCGGGGATCCCGTAACGACGTTCGGCATCGGCAGGGTCGGCTCGTGGGGCTTGTCCGCCCCTTTTTCGTGATGCATGGCGACCGACTTCACGGGTGCCGCCTCCTCAAAATCCGAAGTGACCGCATCGGCACTCTCGTCCTCACCGACGAGGCGTGCGATGGGCGTGTTGACCGCGACCCCCTCGGTGCCTTCCTGGACGAGGATCTGGGCCAGGGTCCCCTCGTCGACGGCTTCCACTTCCATGGTGGCCTTGTCGGTTTCGATCTCGGCCAGCACGTCGCCGGATTTGACCTTGTCGCCCGTCTGCTTGAGCCAGCGGGCGAGTTTGCCCTCGGTCATGGTCGGCGACAGCGCCGGCATCAGGATTTCGATCGGCATCGTTTTCCTCTGACGTGACCGCGGCAGGGCAATCGCCAGGCGCGCCATTCCGGCGCGCCGTCCGCTGCGGACGTTTGCGTTCCGTGGCTCAGGCTTCGACCAGGACGTCGGTCCAAAGTTCGGACGGGTCCGGCTCGGGGCTGTGCTGGGCGAACTCGGCCGATTCCGAGACGATGGCCTTCACCTCGCGGTCCACGCCCTTCAGCTTGTCCTCGGTCGCGTGCCCTTGCTCCAGCATCAGCCGGCGGAGGTTCTCGATCGGGTCCATCTGCTGGCGCATCCGCTCGACCTCCTCCTTCGTCCGGTACTTGGCCGGATCGGACATGGAGTGCCCGCGGAAACGGTAGGTGCGCATCTCCAGGATCATCGGGCCCTTGCCCGACCGCGCATGTTCGAGCGCCTCGATCGCGGCCTCCCGCACGGCCAGCACGTCCATTCCGTCAACCTGACGGCCCGGAATGCCGTAGGCATCGCCACGCCGGTAAAGCTCACCGGCCGCCGCCCGCTCCTGGCTGGTGCCCATCGCGTAGCGGTTGTTTTCGATGACGAAGATGACCGGCAGCTTCCAAAGCGCCGCCATGTTGAAGCTTTCGTACACCTGGCCCTGGTTGGCCGCCCCTTCCCCGAAGTAGGTCAGGCAGACGCCACCATCGCCATTGTACTTGTGGGCGAAGGCCAGCCCGGTTCCGATCGGCACCTGGGCGCCGACGATGCCATGGCCGCCATAGAACCTCTTCTCGCGGCTGAACATGTGCATCGAGCCGCCCTTGCCCTTGGAGAGGCCGCCGCGGCGTCCCGTCAGCTCGGCCATCACCCCCTTCGGGTCCATGCCGCACGCCAGCATGTGGCCGTGGTCACGGTAGCTGGTGATCACACTGTCCTGCGGCTCCTGGGCGGACTGGATGCCGACCACGACCGCTTCCTGACCGATGTACAAGTGGCAGAAGCCACCAATCAGGCCCATTCCGTACATCTGCCCCGCCTTCTCCTCGAAACGGCGGATCAGCAGCATGTCACGGTAGAATTCGAGCAGCTTCGCCGAATCCAACTGCGCTTGGTCGGCGGCGCCGGCTTCGGACTTCGAGCGGCGGCGGGGGGTGGCCATCAAGTGCTCTCCCAGGACGCGGTACCTGCACGGGGGTGCCCCCTGTGCCAAGTTTCGGACATCACCTAGCGCGGCGCGGGAGTCTTTGCAAGCCGACGGAGGGCAAACGATTGTTTCTGCAACGCAAAAACGGGATTAACCGGGTTTCGGTTAAGTGTCTGCGCTGAGACGCTTAGCGGCCCGTCTTGGGGGTCAGAATGACCAGATCGCTGGGGTGGGAAAAGTTGAGCATCACCCGTGCGCGCTCGTCCAAGAGGTCCGGGTCGATGCTTTCCGGCCGCAGGCGACGCGCCAGGTTCTCCATTTCCTCGCGCTCGGCCTTCAGCTCCGCAAGCGCGGCCCGGGCGCGGTCGAGCTCGCCCTCCAGCGCGGACAGGACGATCAGGCCTCGGTCGCCCTGAATCGCGTGATAGGTGAAATAGCTGACGATCGTCACACCGACGACCGGCCCGGCGACCAGACGGAGCAGACGGACGAGCAACGAGCGGAAGCTGACGGCGGCAATCATGCCGTAAAGGAATCACAGGCCAATTCTTGGGGTCAAACGGTTTCGGCCATGTCCCAGGAATACTGCCGGTGGAGGAGCAAACAAGCATTCCGGCAGCCACCTCCGACCGCCGGCACGCAACAGGAAAGGGCGGGGAGGAACCTCCCCGCCCTTTCCACTCAATGCGACTCAGCCCGCCCGGGCGGTTCAGCGCCGCAGGATGCGCCGCCCCGCGTAGGTCGCCGCCGAGCCGAGCTGGCCCTCGATGCGGATCAGTTGGTTGTACTTGGCGAGCCGGTCCGAACGGGAAAGCGAGCCCGTCTTGATCTGGCCGCAGTTCGTGGCGACGGCGAGGTCGGCGATGGTGGCATCCTCGGTCTCGCCGGACCGGTGGGACATCACGGCCGTGTAGCGGGCCTTGTGCGCCGTCTCAACGGCTTCCAGGGTCTCGCTGAGGCTGCCGATTTGGTTGACCTTGACCAGGATGGAGTTGCCCACACCCTTTTCGATGCCGTCGCGCAGCCGCTTGGGATTGGTGACGAACAGATCGTCACCCACCAGCTGCACGCGGCCGCCGATGGCGTCGGTCAGGGCCTTCCACCCCTCCCAGTCGTCCTCGGCCATGCCATCCTCGATGCTGACGATCGGATAGCGGCCGACGAGATCGGCCCAGTACCGGACCATGCCCTCGGCATCCAGCGTCTTGCCTTCGCCTTCCAGATGGTAGCGGCCGTCCTTGAAGAATTCGGTCGAGGCGGCATCCAGCGCCAGCACCACATCGTCGCCGGGCTTGTAGCCGGCAGCCTCGATCGCCTTCATCACGAAGCCGAGCGCATCGTCGGTGGAGGCGAGATTGGGGGCGAAGCCGCCCTCGTCGCCGACGTTGGTGTTGTGGCCGGCGTCCTTCAGCTTCTTCTTCAGGGCCTGGAAGATTTCCGCCCCCATCCGGATGGCATCGGCGCACGTGGCCGCGCCAACGGGCATGACCATGAATTCCTGGATGTCGATCGGGTTGTCCGCGTGGGCGCCGCCGTTGATGATGTTCATCATCGGGACCGGCAGCGTGCTGGCGAAGGCACCGCCGACGTAGCGGTAAAGCGGCAGTTCCGCCTGCTGGGCGGCGGCCTTCGCCACCGCGAGGCTGACGCCCAGGATCGCGTTCGCACCCAGACGGCTCTTGTTGGGCGTGCCGTCCAGTTCGATCATCGTGCGGTCGATCTCGAGCTGGGCGAAGGCATCCATGCCCGCCAACGCCTCGAAGATCTCGCCATTGGCGGCTTCGACCGCCCGCAGCACGCCCTTGCCGCCGTAGCGGGACTTGTCGCCGTCGCGCAGTTCGACCGCCTCATGGGCGCCGGTCGAAGCACCGGACGGAACAGCCGCACGGCCCATGACGCCGCTTTCCAGCGTCACATCGACTTCGACCGTCGGGTTTCCGCGGCTGTCCAGGATCTCGCGGGCTTGGATGTCGACAATTGCGGACATGGATCGTTGCTCCGGCGGTCTTGTGGATTGCGGGCTGGTCATAGCCCCGCTCCGCCGGAGAAACAACCCGCCATGGCGGGCACAACGGCTGATCCCGGATGGCGGGGCGCCCTATCCCGGCGGGCGCTTACCTCCGGGATGCACCAAGGGGGAACCTGGGCGGTGTGGTTCCGCCCCAGCCCTTCTCATGCCGCCGAGCGCATGTCTCCACGCACACGGCTTCGTCCTCAAGCGCCAGCAGCGCTCCACTGGGCTTGCGCGCCCCTGTTGGAACACTGGGGCGGCGCGGGGCCCGGTGGCGCCCGCCACTCAGCAAAAGTCGAAACGTTCGCTGGGCGGTTTCAGGCGCTGGCCGCTCCCTTGGCGATGCGGTCCAGTGCCGCCAGTGTCCGCAGGATGCCGGGCAGGTCCTTCAGGTGGACCATGTTCGGCCCGTCGCTGGGCGCGCGGTCCGGCTCCTCGTGCGCTTCCATGAACACGGCCGCGACGCCCACGGCCACGGCCGCGCGCGCCAGGACGGGAACGAACTGGCGGTCGCCGCCCGACCGGTCCCCCTGCCCGCCCGGCCGCTGGACGGAATGGGTCGCGTCGAACACCACCGGATAGCCGGTTTCGGCCATGACCGGCAGCGACCGCATGTCGGACACGAGCATGTTGTAGCCGAAGCTGGCCCCCCGCTCGCACAGCAGGATGTCCTGGTTGCCCGTGGACGCCACCTTGGCGGCGACGTTCCGCATCTCCCACGGCGACAGGAACTGCCCCTTCTTCACATTGACGGGCTTTCCGGTCCGGCCGGCGGCGACCAGCAGGTCGGTTTGCCGGCACAGGAAGGCGGGAATTTGCAGGAGGTCAACCGCTTCGGCCACCGGTGCGCACTGTTCGGGAGCATGCACGTCGGTGATGACGGGCAGCCCCAGCGTGGAGCGCACCTCCGCCAGCACCTCCAGCCCCTTGTCCATGCCAAGCCCACGATCCCCCGACACGGACGTGCGGTTCGCCTTGTCGTAGGACGACTTGTAGATCAGCCCGACGCCCGCCGCGGCGGCCATCTCCTTGAGCGCCGCCGCCGTCTCCAGTGCGTGCGCCCGGCTTTCCAGGGCGCAGGGGCCCGCGATCAGGACGAACGGCAGGTCGTTGCCGATTGCGAGATTGCCGACCTTGATGTGACGGTTCATGGGGAGGCTCGATGGAAGCGGAGGAAACAATTCAGGATAACAGGCCGGCCGCGGGCCGGAACAGCTTGGGGCGGGATCGGAACCCGATCGCGCCCCCCTTTACGAAAGTTGGGGGCGGCCTGACGAGCCGCCCCCAACCTTTCCGCGATCAATTCCAATCACACCAGACGACTTTGCGCCTTGGCCGCCTTGATGAAACTGGTGAAGAGCGGGTGCGGATCGAACGGGCGGGATTTCAGTTCCGGGTGGAACTGCACGCCCACAAACCACGGATGATCGGGGATCTCGACAATCTCCGGCAATTCGCCGTCGGGCGACATGCCCGAGAACGACAACCCGCATGCCTCAAGCTTGTGCTTGAAGTTGACGTTCACCTCGTAGCGGTGACGGTGCCGTTCGGTGATCTCGGTGGTGCCGTAGATCTCGGCGACCCTGCTGCCCGGCGTCAGCTTCGCCGCATAGGAACCCAGGCGCATGGTTCCGCCCAGATCACCGTTCGCAGCCCGCTTTTCGACCTCGTTGCCGCGCATCCATTCGGTCATCAGGCCGACGATCGGGGTGGAGGTGGGCCCGAACTCCGTCGAGCTTGCCTCGGGCAGGCCGGCCAGATTGCGGGCGGCCTCGATCACGGCCATCTGCATGCCGAAGCAGATGCCGAACATCGGGATCTTGCGCTCGCGGGCGAACTGAACGGCGCGGATCTTGCCCCCGGTCCCACGCTCGCCGAAGCCACCGGGAACCAGGATGCCCTGCACGTTTTCCAGGTGGCGGACGGCGTCGTCCGACTCGAAAATCTGACTGTCGATCCAGTTCAGCTTGACCCGCACGCCATTGGCGATGCCGCCGTGCTGAAGCGCCTCGGCCAGGGACTTGTAGCTGTCGATCAGGCTCGTGTACTTGCCGACGACCGCGATCTGAACCTCGCCTTCCGGCTGGCGGATGATCTGGCAGATCTGTTCCCACCGGCTCAGGTCCGGCTTGCCCTCGTGGGGAAGGCCGAAATGCTTCAGAACCTCACGGTCGAAGCCCTGCTCGTGGTAGCTGATGGGAACCGCGTAGATGGTGTCCACATCGAGCGCGGCGATCACGCATTCCTGCTTGATGTTGCAGAACAGCGCGATCTTGCGGCGCTCCGACTGCGGGATCTCCCGGTCGGCGCGGCACAGCAGCATCTGCGGCTGAATGCCGACCGACAGCAGTTCCTTCACGGAATGCTGGGTCGGCTTGGTCTTCAGCTCGCCCGCGGTCGGGATGTAGGGCAGCAGCGTCAGGTGCACGAACAGCGCGCGCTCGTGCCCCAACTCGTTCCCGAGCTGGCGGATGGCCTCCAGGAACGGCAGGCTTTCGATGTCGCCGACGGTCCCGCCGACCTCCACCAGGACGAAGTCCTCGTCCGAAAGATCGGCCCGGACGAATTCCTTGATCTGGTCGGTCACGTGGGGAATGACCTGGACGGTGGCGCCCAGATATTCGCCCTTACGTTCCTTGGCGATGACGGACGAATAAATCCGGCCCGTCGTCACGTTGTCGCTGCGCCGGGCCGAGACCCCGGTGAAGCGCTCGTAGTGACCAAGGTCCAGGTCGGTCTCAGCACCGTCGTCGGTCACGAAGACCTCGCCGTGCTGATACGGGCTCATGGTCCCCGGATCGACGTTCAGGTAAGGGTCGAGCTTGCGCAGGCGGACCTTGTAGCCGCGCGCCTGCAGCAATGCACCAAGCGCCGCGGAGGCCAACCCTTTGCCAAGGGAAGACACCACGCCGCCGGTGATGAAGATGAACCGCGTCATGGACCTACACTCTACCGGAAGCGGACAGGCTTCGGCACCCTAACAACTCGCTTGACGTGATTATCAGCGCAGGGGAGCGGCGGGAGCCTGATTCGGGGTCTGCTGGCCGGCCGGGGCCGCCGGGGCGGCAGGCTGCTGGAACGGGGTCGGCGGCAGCGTGTCGACGATCGAACGCGGACGGTTGTGCGCCCCCGCCAGAATCGCCAGCACCACGCTGGTCAACATGAACGCACCCGCCAGGATCGCCGTCGTGCGGGTCAACAGGTTCGCCGTGCCGCGCGCGGTCATGAAACCGCCGCCACCCCCGCCGATTCCAAGACCACCCCCTTCCGAGCGCTGGATGAGGACCACGCCGACAAGGGCCAGGGCGATCAACAGGTGGACGACGAGGATGACGGATTCCATGGACGCGAACCTTCAACAACCGACCGGGACGCAGGACCGGCGGTGATTACCCGAACGGAGGATGCGGCGCTAGCGCGAACTGCGCGCGATCGCCCAGAAATCCTCCGCCTTGAGGCTGGCACCGCCCACCAACGCCCCATCCACATCGACAAGCGCGAGGATTTCGGCCGCGTTCGACGGCTTCACCGAACCACCGTACAAGATGCGCACCCCGTCGGCCGACGCAACCCGTGCGGCAAGCTGGCTGCGGATGTGACCATGCATGGCGGCTATGTCGTCCAGCGTGGGCGTCTTGCCCGTCCCGATGGCCCACACCGGTTCGTAGGCCACCACCGTGTTCGCGGCGGTCGCCCCATCGGGGATCGAGCCCGCCAATTGCCCGGCGACCACGTCAAAGGCCCGCCCCTGCTCGCGTTCCGCCTCGGTCTCGCCGACGCAGACGATCGCCGTCAACCCGGCGCCGTGCGCGGCCGCCACCTTCGCGCGCACCACCGCGTCCGTCTCGCCGTGGTCCTGCCGGCGCTCGGAATGGCCCAGGATGACGTACGCGCACTCCGCATCCCTCAGCATCGGGGCCGAAACGTCGCCGGTGTGGGCGCCATTGGCCTTGGCATGGCAATCCTGCGCCCCCAGCCGGAGGGCGCTGCCGGACAGCACCTCGCCGACGGGCAGCAGCCACGGGAACGGCGGGCAGACCAGAAGCTCGGCCGCGGGTTGCCCTTCGGCCTGGACCTTCTGAAGGAGCGCACTGGCAAGCGACGTTCCCTCGGTCCGCAGTCCGTTCATCTTCCAGTTTCCGGCGATCAGGGCGCGGCGGCTCGTCATGTCGTGCATTCCTCGTGCGTTGGAGGCCCGGAGGCGTCCGGGGATGCCCTCGCTTTAGCAACCGGCGCCGCCGCGGGCAATTCGACGTTGCCGGTAGCCGAACCGGCTCCCTATAGTGCCCGCCGCCCTGCAAAGGGGCTGCGCCTTTGGTCGAAAGCGTTCCGGTCCATGCTCCAATCCATCCGTGACAAGGCCTCGTCCTGGATCGTCAAGGTCCTGTTCATCGTGCTCGTCCTCAGCTTCGCCGTCTGGGGTGTGGGCGACATCTTCCGCGGCGGCGGCCCGCAGCGGACCGTGGCCGAGGTCGGCGACACCGAGATCACGACCCCGGAGGTGGATCGGGAGTTCCGGCAACTCCTCAACCAGTACCGGCAGCTCTTCGGCGGTCAGTTCGATATCGAGCAGGCACGTCAGTTCGGCCTCGTCGACCGGGCGGTCGAATCCCTCGTGCAGCAGGCCCTGTATATGGAGGCCGCACGGGAAGCCGGCCTTCGCGTGGGCGACGACCTGTTGCGTCGGGAAGTCCAGAAGGTGCCGGCCTTCCGCAACGCCGCCGGTCAGTTCGATCCCAACCAGTTCCGTCTGGTGCTTCAGCAGAACGGCCTGAGCGAGCAGGGCTTTGTCGAGATGCTGCGCGCCGAAATCATCCGCGGGCAGCTGGTCGGGGCGGTCACGGCGGGCGTCGATGCCCCGGATCCGCTGGTGTCGGACCTCTTCCGCTTCCGGGGCGAACGCCGCGTGGCCGAGGTGATCGACATCCCCGCCGCCCGGTTCAACGACATTCCCGAACCGGATGAAGGCGCCCTGTCCAAATTCCATCGGGAACATCCCGACCGCTTCATGCGCCCGGAAACGCGCGACGTCGTCGTTCTCAAGCTCACGACCGACGATGTGATGGACGAGGTTTCGGCCAGCAACGAGGAGATCGCGCAGCTGTACCAGGCGCGGATCACGGACTTCCGGCAGCCGGAGCGCCGCACCGTGGCGCTGGTGCAAGCCAACGACGAGGAGACCGCGCGCCGGATCGCCGATGCCGCCAAGGAGTCGGGCGACATCGCCGCCGCGGCGACTGCGGCCGGCACCGATGCCATTCCGGTGGAGCGCGCCACCCGCGAACAACTCTTCCCGGAGGAAGTGCGCGAACCCGCCTTCACCACGCCCGAGGGCGGTGTCGCCGGACCTTTGCAGACCCCGCTCGGCTGGTACGTGGTCGGTGTGAAGGAGGTTCAGCCGGCGACCGAAAAGACGCTGGCGGAGGTGCGTGAACAGCTGTCCCAGACGGTCCGGCAGGAGAAGGCCGCCGAACGCCTGTACGACATGGCCAACAGGATCGAGGATGCGCTGGCCGGCGGCGCCACGCTGGAGGAGACGGCCGAGCGCAACCAGCTTCGACTGGAAAAGGTCCGGAACGTGGATGCCACCGGGCGTATCGCGGGCGGCGCACAGGCGCCGGCGATCCCGGGTCTGGCCCAAATCCTCGGCACCGCCTTCTCCCAGGACCAGGGGACGGCCAGCCGGCTGCTGGAAACCCGTGAGGGCACCTACTACGCCGTCCGGGTCGACGCGGTCACGCCATCCGTCCTGCCCCCGCTGGCCGAGATCCGCGACCAAGTCGCAGCCGGCTGGAAGGCGGAGGAACGGCTGCGGCGGGCGGGCGAGTTGGCCCGGAGCCTCGTCACCGAAATCGAAGGCGGAAAGACCCTGGATGCCGTCGCCGAGGCTCACGGGCTGGACACCGCCACCACGGAGCCCTTGTCGCGGTCGCCCGGCGGCAGCCCGGTACCTCCCACGATCCTCAGCCGCCTGTTCGAAATGAAACCCGGTGGCCTGACCCTGGCCGAAAGCCCGGCGGGCTGGACGGTGGCCCGCCTCGTGGAGGTGCAGGCCGCCGACCCCGCGGCGTCGGAGCCGCAGGTCCGCCAACTGGGCGAACAGGTGGACCAGGCGATGGCCCGCGACCTGCTGGCGCAGTTCACCGGCGCCTTGCGCCAGGCGATCCCGGTGGACATCAATCGTCGCGCGATCGAGGAATTGACGCGCAGCAATTGACGGGCGCCCGCCGGATACGGCGGGGCCCGGGTGTTCCGGGGAGGAAGGCGGATGCCGGGGGCGGACATAACCCAGATGAAGGCGTTGATCGCCCGCGTGGCCGCGGGCGAACGTCTGAACGAGGCGGACGCCATGACCGCCTTCGACGCCATCATGTCCGGCAATGCGACACCGTCGCAGATGGGCGGCTTCCTCATGGCCCTGCGGATCCGCGGGGAAACCGTGGACGAGATCACGGGCGCCGCGCGCATCCTGCGGGCCAAGGCGGTTCCCATCCGCGCGCCCGCCGGGGCCATCGACACCTGCGGCACCGGCGGCGACGCCTCCGGCACCTTCAACATTTCGACATGCACCGCCTTCGTGGTCGCCGCCTGCGGCGTGCCGGTCGCCAAGCATGGGAACCGCGCCATGTCGTCCCGGTCGGGCGCGGCCGACGTGTTGACGGCGCTCGGCGTCGATGTGGAGTGCGACATGGCCGCCGTGCAGCGCGCGCTGCACGAGCTCGGCATCTGCTTCCTGATGGCGCCGCGCCACCACACGGCCATGCGGAACGTTGCGGGCACGCGTGTGGAGTTGGGCACGCGAACCATCTTCAATCTGCTGGGCCCCCTGTCGAACCCGGCAGGCGCCCGGCGCCAGCTTCTGGGTGTTTTCTCGCGGGATTGGGTCGAGCCGTTGGCCCACGTGCTCGGCCGCCTGGGCGCGGAATCCGCCTGGGTCGTCCACGGAACGGACGGGCTCGATGAGCTGACGACGACCGGCGTCTCCCACGTGGCCCAACTCCGCGGCGGCGAGGTGACGAGCTTCGAGGTGGAGCCGGGACACGCCGGCCTGCCGGTGTCCAATCCGGCGGACCTCAAGGGCGGCGATGCCGAAACCAACGCCGCGGCCCTGCGCGCGGTCCTGTCGGGGGCGCACGGGGCCTACCGGGACATTGTCCTTCTCAACGCCGCCGCAGCCCTTGTCGTGGCCGGAAAGGCGGCCGACCTGCGCACGGGGGCGGACATGGCCCGCCAAGCGGTGGACAGTGGTGCCGCCCGTGGCAAGCTCGACGCGCTCGTGGCGCTGACACGGGGAGCGGCAGCGTGAGCGGCAACCCGGCCCCGGCGGGCGATGTCCTGGCCCGCATCTGCGCCGACAAGCGCGCCGACCTCGCGGTGCGGATGGCGTCCCGTCCCTTCGCCGAAGTCGACCGCGCCGCACGGGTCGCCGGGCCAACGCGCGGATTCAAGGCGGCCTTGGATGCGCGCACGCGGGCGGGGCGCTACGGGCTGATCGCCGAAATCAAGCGCGCCTCGCCCAGCCGGGGACTGATCCGCGCGGACTTCGATCCCGTCCGCTTGGCGCAAGCCTATGCGGAGGGGGGGGCCACCTGCCTGTCGGTCCTGACGGATGGTCCCTACTTCCAGGGAACGGACGCCCATTTGCAGGCGGCGCGCGGCGCCTGCCCCTTGCCGGTGCTGCGCAAGGACTTCATGCTGGACCCGTATCAGATCGCCGAAAGCCGTGCCCTTGGCGCCGATTGCGTCCTGCTGATCATGGCGGCGCTGGACGACGGGCAGGCCGGCGAACTGGCGGCGGCGGCCATCGAGTACGGGTTGGACATGCTGGTCGAGGTCCACGACGCCCCGGAAATGGAACGGGCCCTGCGATTGCCCGCATCCGCGCTGCTCGGCGTGAACAACCGCAACCTCAAGACCCTGTCCATCGACCTCGCCACGACCGAGGCGCTGGCCGCGATGGTTCCGCCCGGCCGGCAACTGGTCAGCGAAAGCGGGCTCCACACACCGGCCGATCTGGCGCGCATGGCCAAGGTGGGCGCCCGCTGCTTCCTGGTCGGCGAGTCCCTCATGCGGCAGGACGATGTGACCGCCGCCGTGCGGGCGCTCCTCGCATGAGCGGCCTGACCCACTTCGACGCCAACGGCAACGCCGTCATGGTGGACGTGACGGCCAAGGACGTGACCGAGCGCACGGCCACCGCGAAGGGCGCCGTGTTCATGACGGCGGACACGCTCCGCCTCGTCATGGAGGGCGGCATGAAGAAGGGCGACGTGCTGGCGGTGGCCCGGCTGGCCGGCATCATGGGCGCCAAGCGCACCCCCGACCTGATTCCCCTGTGCCACCCCCTGCCCCTCACCGGCGTCATGGTCGATCTCGCGTGCGATTCCGACCGGGGCTGCATCGAGATCACCGCGACGTGCAAGCTTGCCGGGCGGACGGGGGTGGAGATGGAGGCGCTGACCGCGGTCACCGTGGCGGCGCTGACCATCTACGACATGTGCAAGGCCGTGGACCGGTCCATGCGCATTGGAGATGTGCGCCTGGTCCACAAGAGCGGCGGCAAATCGGGCACGTACGAGGGCGCGTGATGCTTTCGGTCCAGGCGGCGCTGGAACGGATCCTGGAGACCGCCCACCCGCTTCCGGCGGAACTGGTGGCCCTGCCGGACGCGCTCGGGCGGGTCCTTGCGGAACCCGTGACCTCCCGCCGGACCCAGCCGCCGATGGCCGTTTCCGCCATGGACGGCTGGGCCGTCCGCGCCGCGGACATTGCCTCGGTACCGACCGTGCTGCGACAGATCGGGACCGTTCCCGCCGGTGGCCGCTTCGACGGGTGCGTCGAGGCCGGGACGTGCGTGCGCATCTTCACCGGCGCCCCCCTGCCCGAAGGGGCCGACGCGATCCTGATCCAGGAGAACGCGTCGGCGGCCGCCGACGCCGTGACCGCCCTCGAGTCGGTGCCGCCGGGCCGGCATGTGCGTCCCGCGGGCCTCGATTTCCAGGCGGGGGAGCCCGGCTTGCCGGCCGGTCGTGCCCTGAGGGCGCGTGACATCGGCTTGGCGGCGGCGATGAACGTGCCCTGGCTGATGGTGCACCGGCGCCCCCGGGTGGCCATCCTGTCCACGGGCGACGAGATCGTCCTGCCGGGGGATCCCGTCGGGCCGAACCAGATCGTCAGCGCCAACGGCCCGGCCCTGGCCGCCCTCGTCACGGCCTGCGGCGGCGTGCCCATTCACCTGGGTATCGCGCCGGACGAGGCGGGGGCGCTGCGGCGGATGGCCGAGGGCGCCCGTGGCGCCGACCTTCTGGTCACATCGGGCGGGGCCTCCGTCGGGGACCACGACCTGGTCCGCGATGTGCTGGGCGAAGGGGGGCTTGCGATCGATTTCTGGAAGATCGCCATGCGCCCGGGCAAACCGCTGATGTTCGGCCGCGCGGGCGGGGTCCCGCTCCTCGGCCTGCCGGGCAATCCGGTGTCGGCGTACGTGTGCGCGCTGCTGTTCCTGCGCCCGCTGCTGCTCGCCATGCAGGGTCTGGCGGTCGGGGACGAGACCGTGGCCGCCCGTCTGGGCGCCCCCCTGCCCGCCAACGACCAGCGCCAGGACTATCTGCGGGCCGAGGTGTCGCTGGACGGGGACGGCGTGCCGGTCGCAACGCCGTTCGCCAAGCAGGACAGTTCGATGATGACGCTGCTGGCCCGGTCCGACGGGCTCATCGTCCGCGACCCGCATGCCCCGGCCGTGTCGGCCGGGGCGACGGTGCGCCTGCTCCGGTTCCCTGCTGGCGGACCGGCGCTTTAGGCTTGATCGACGACAAGACCGTGTGTCGGCCTGTCGGACGAAATGGCTTTCCCGTTTCGGAAGGGGGCCGGCTCGAAGAGCCGGCCCCCTTGCCGGTTACGCCAGGGTCAATTCGGCCCCGGACGTGCCGCCGAGCTTGGCGGTGCCGAGATCGACGAGGCCGGTGAGCTCCACCACGACATCGGCGTTGTCCACGAAGCTGGCACCGGCGCTCCGGTCCTGGACGACGTAGGTGTTGCCATCAAACTGGAACCAGGAAATGGCGGAATTGACGCTGCCGTCGCCGGTGGCCGCGGCGTTCAGGTAATCCTGGAACGTCGCCCCAGCATCCAAACTGACCTTCGCCGCGGCAAAGGTCTCGGTGCCCCGGTCCACGAGCCGGATGGTGTCACCCGCGGCGGCATCGGTGATGGTGTCGTACTGCGCGCCGGTTGCGGGCACACCGATCACGAAGGTGTCGGTGCCCGAACCGCCGGTCAGGCTATCCTTGCCGCCATCGCCGCTGAGGATGTCATTGCCCGAACCGCCCGTAAGGGTGTCGTTACCGGCACCGCCGGACAGGGTGTCCACCTTGCCGGCCGCCGAGTTGCCGGTGATCTGATCGTCGCCGGCGCCGCCCTTGACCGTCACACCTGTGGTGGCCAGGGAGGCGGCGGCCACCGTCAGCTTGCCACCGGCGCCGGTGGCGGTGATGCCGCTGCCGTCGATGAGTGTTGCCGCCGTCAACGTGGATCCTGTGAGGTCCACACCGGCATCGCCGGACACCGTGACCGTCTTCGCCTGCCCCGCGTTCAACATTGCCTTGAAGGCGGTCGTGGCGGCCGTGGTGTCGGTATCGTCGGTCACGATGTTGATGGTCTCGACATCCGCCACCGTGACGGCGGCGGTGTTGGCGAACCCGTCGGTTGCCGCCAACTTCAGGGTCAGCACGTCCGCCGTGCCGGTCGCCGCATTCTTCACCGCCACGCTGGACGCCGCGGCCACGGCGGCGGTCAGCTCCAGCGTACCGCCCGAGGCCAGGTTGGTGACCGTCAGGCCACCTGCGGTGACACCGGCCACCGCCAATTGCGCGATGTCGTCCACCTTGGCCATGTCGAGGGCCGTGGCCGCACCCACCGGACCGATGGCCAGCCGCTCGAACCCGCTGACGCTGGTGGCGAACACGGTGCCCCCCGCCAGCGCCGCGGCGTCGGCCGCGCCCATGGACAGCGTGTCGGTGCCGCGGCCGCCGTCGATCTTATCCTGCGCGGTCAGCGTCTCGCGCGTGGCGACGACGGTGTCGTTGCCGCGGGTGCCGGTCACGGTGTCGGCCCCTGCGGTCAACGTGAAGGTCTCGCCGGGCGAAACCTTCGGACCTTTGGCAAGCACCGCCTTGACCTGGGCGGCCACCGCCCCCTTGGCCGCCAGGACCGAGCGGTCGGAGGCGTCGATGCCGGCCAGGAAGGCGCGGACAGCCTGGGCGACGGCGGAGCCGTTGTAGCTCTCGATCTCCTCGGGCGTGTCGAGTTCCTTGGTGAAGACCTCGGCCACCTCGACCTTGTTGGCGACCACCTTGGCGTCGTCGTTCTGCGCGCCAGCGGTCATGGCATAGGCGATGTTGCCGACGTTGACCTTGCCCTTGGCGAGCGCGTCGGTCCAGAACGCCAGCCCGCCGGCCTCGGCGTTGCGGCCGAACAGGTTTTGATAGAGCTGGTTGACCACCTCGGCGTGGGTCTTGCCGGCGTACAGCTCCTTGTACTCATTGGACGCGCTGAAGGCGTTGATGATGGCGGCCATGTCACCGCCGGCCTTGGCGATCTGCTGCTCCCACCAAACCAGGCCCTCCGGATCGGCGGGGCGGTTGAAGAAGGCGATGTAGGCCTTCTGGATGGCGGCACGGGTTGTCATGTCTGGATGCGTCTCTGTGGAGAGAATAAAGCAACGGAAGACTATTATACCACTATCGATAGTCAAACAACCGAAGGCAATCGGATCAATTTGTCTTATTCTTATCACACTCCGTGACCTGGACCCGCCCATGCGGGCGCGGACCGAGGTCGTGGGGCCTGTTTGAAAGACTTGCCAACCCGGTCACCGGGGCGGCGGTCGACCTCAATCCGGCAACCCGCCGCCCCCCGGGTCATTCGCAGACCACGTCAGCGTGCGGCGACGACCACGATCTCGACCAGATACTCCGGTGCGGCCAGGCGGGCTTCGACGGTGGCCCGCGTCGGCGGATTGGCCCGGCTCACCCAGGCCTCCCAGGCCCTGTTCATGGAATCAAAGGTGGCAATATCGGCGAGATAAACCGTTGCCGCCAGGATGCGCTCCTTGTCCGTGCCCGCCTCGGCGAGCAGGGCATCGATCTGGCGCAGGACGTCGCGGGTCTGGGATTCGACATCCGTCGAACCGTCCTCGGCAACCTGACCCGACAGATAGACGGTGTTGCCGTGGATGACGGCCTCGCTCATCCGCGGGCCGATGTGCAAACGCTGAATAGACAAGTCCGGGACCTTTCGTTTGACGAACGGCGCGGCGACCCGCGCCCGGCGTCTTTGCCACCGAACAGAAGCGTGCGCCACCGTGGACATCCCCACACGGGATGGCGTGGCGCGGGGACGAACCGGCCACGAGGTGCCGCTCAGGCTGTTCCTGCGCCGGCCAGACGATAGGCCAGTCGCGCGGCGACCCGGGCGGTGCGGCCATCCACGTCGTGATCCGGGTTGAGCTCGGCAATGTCCGCAACGCGGAGTTTGCCCGATGCCGCCACCGCATCGACGAGGGGTTCGACCACTTCCAGCGGTACGCCGCGGCTGGCCGGCGCGCTCACTCCCGGCGCGACCGCGGCCGGCAAGACGTCGAGGCAGATCGTCAGATAGACGTGACGCACGCCGTCGAGGAAAGCCCCCAACCGCGCCAGCACCCGGTCGCGGGCGAGAAGATCCATTTCCTCGTCGCGCATCCACTCCACGCCGAGTGCCCTGGCACGGGCGAAGAGCGCCGCCGTGTTGGCGGCCTCGCTGACCCCCAGGCAGCAATAGCGGAACGGCAGGCCACGCGCGGCGCAGTCGTCGGCGATCTGCCGGAAGGGCGTCCCCGAACTGGGCACGGCATCGCCACGCAAGTCGAAATGGGCATCCAGGTTGACGATGCCGATGCCGTGCCGCTCCTCCTCGGGCAGGGCACGCAGCAGTCCCTGGAAGCTGCCGTAGGCGATCTCGTGCCCCCCGCCGAGGCCGAGGGGGAATTGCCCATCCGCAAGCAGGGCGGCCACCTGCGCCGCATAGGCCTCCTGCGCCTCTTCGAGCCGGCCGTCCGCCGCGGCGACCGTGCCGGCATCCCACAAGGGCCGCGGTCCGCGGTACGGCAGCCCGGCCATTGCCCGGCGCAAGGCATTGGGTCCGCCCCCCGCGCCCGGGCGGCCGAGATTGCGCTGAACCCCGACGTCGCAGGCGAAGCCGAGCAGGGCCAGCCCCCTCCCCTGCCCCCACCCTCGCCCCGGCTGCCAGGGGGCGACCTGCTGGTGCCAGCGGCGTCCAAGCTCGCCTTCCACCAGATCGTCGCGGCGGCCCTGCCACAGCCCCATGTCGGCGGGTTCAAGCATGGGACGTGACTCCGGCGAAGACGCGGCGGCGCAACGGATTGACGCCGAACTGATAGGCCAGCTCGGCCGGGCCGGAGATATCCCAGAGTACGAAATCCGCGCGCTTGCCCACGTCGAGTGTGCCGATCGACTCGGCACGGCCAAGCGCCCGGGCGGCATTGCGGGTGACTCCGGCCAGCGCCTCCTCCGGCGTCAGACGGAACAGGATGCAGGCCATGTTCAGCATGAGCCGTAGCGACACGAAGGGCGAGGTGCCGGGATTGTGATCGGTCGCAATGGCAATGGGGACCCCGGCCGCGCGCAGACCGGCCACCGGCGGCGGATGGGCGTCGCGCAGGAAGTAGTAGGCGCCGGGCAGCAGCACCGCGACGGTTCCGGCCGCCGCCATGGCGGCGATGCCGGCCTCGTCCAGATGCTCCAGGTGGTCGGCGGACAGGGCGCCGTGACGGGCCGCCAGGGCCGCACCGCCCTGGTTGCTGAGCTGCTCGGCATGGCACTTCACCGCCAGGCCCGCGGCGCGGGCGGCGGCGAACACCCGGTCGCACTGGGCGGGCGAGAAGGCGATCGTCTCGCAGAAGACATCGACGGCTTCGGCAAGATTGGCATCTGCCGCAGCCGGCACGATGCGCTGGCAGATCTCCTCGACGTAGCCATCGGGATCGTCGCGGTGTTCCGGCGGCACGGCGTGGGCCGCGAGCAGGGTCGGCACCACCTCCATGGGCACCGTACGGCCCAGACGGCTCACGACCCGCAGCGACTTCAGCTCGTCCTCGAGGCTGAGCCCGTACCCCGACTTGACCTCGATGGTCGTCACCCCATCGGCCATCAAGGCCCGTGCGCGCTTGAGGGCGGCGGTCAGGAGACCATTCTCGTCGAGCGCCCGCGTCGCCCGCACCGTGCTGACGATGCCACCGCCGCGCCGGGCGATCTCGGCATAGTCGACGCCTTGCAGACGCATTTCGAACTCGGCGGCACGGCTGCCGCCATAGACCAGATGGGTGTGGCAGTCGATCAGGCCGGGCGTGATCCAGCCACCGCAGCAGTCTTCGACCCGCGGCGCCAGGGTGGCAGGCGCAGCAGGCAGGTCGGCCGCGGGGCCGACCCAGGCAATCCGTCCGGCCTTGATCCCCAGAGCGCCGTCCGGGATGGCACCATAGGGCGCGCCGCCTTCGCGCATCGTTGCCAGATGCGCGTTGACCCAGAGGCTGTCGAACATCGCCGTCATGGCCGCCCTCGGCCGCCGAGCATGGGCAGATCGAGCCCGTGCTCGCGCGCGCAGGCAATCGCCTCGGGATACCCGGCGTCGGCGTGGCGCATGACACCGCTGGCGGGGTCGTTCCACAGCACGCGCTCGATGCGGCGGTCGGCCTCCGCGGTGCCGTCGCAGACGATCACCATGCCCGAATGCTGCGAGAAGCCCATGCCGACACCGCCGCCATGGTGCAGGCTGACCCAGGTGGCGCCCGAGGCGCAGTTCAGCAGTGCATTGAGCAGCGGCCAGTCGGAAACCGCATCCGAACCGTCGCGCATGGCCTCGGTCTCGCGGTTGGGGCTGGCCACCGAGCCGGAGTCCAGATGGTCGCGGCCGATGACCACGGGAGCGCTCAATTCGCCGCTGCGCACCATCTCGTTGAACGCCAGCCCCAGGCGGTGGCGGTCGCCCAACCCCACCCAGCAGATGCGGGCCGGCAGTCCCTGGAACTGGATGCGCTCCCGCGCCATGTCGAGCCAGTTGTGGAGATGCTTGTTGTCGGGCAGCAGCTCCTTCACCTTGCGGTCGGTCTTGTGGATGTCCTCGGGGTCGCCCGACAGTGCCGCCCAGCGGAACGGGCCGATGCCCCGGCAGAACAGCGGGCGGATATAGGCCGGCACGAAGCCGGGGAAGTCGAAGGCGTCGGCGACACCCTCTTCCCGCGCCATCTGGCGGATGTTGTTGCCGTAATCGAGCGTCGGCACGCCGGCCTTGTGGAAGGCCAGCATGGCCCGGACCTGCTCCGCCATGGACCGCCGCGCCGCGGCCTCCACGCCCTTGGGATCGCGCTCCCGCTTCTCCGCCCACTCGGCCAGGGTCCAGCCCTTGGGCAGGTAGCCGTTGACCGGGTCATGGGCCGAGGTCTGGTCGGTCACGACATCGGGGCGGATGCCGCGCCGGTGGATCTCCGGAAAGATCTCGGCGGCATTGCCGAGCAGCCCGACCGAGACCGGCTTCCTCTCGCGGCAGCTTTCCCCGATGATCGCCAACGCCTCGTCCAGCGTGTCGGCCCTCGTGTCGAGGTAGCGGGTCTTGAGCCGCATTTCGATGCGGCTGGGCTGGCACTCCACCGCCAGGCACGAGGCGCCGGCCATGGTCGCCGCGAGCGGCTGCGCGCCACCCATGCCGCCCAAGCCCCCCGTCAGGATCCACCGGCCGGAGAGGTCGCCCCCGTAGTGCTGCCGGCCGACCTCGACAAAGGTCTCGTAGGTGCCTTGGACGATGCCCTGCGTGCCGATGTAGATCCACGAGCCGGCCGTCATCTGGCCGTACATCATGAGACCCTTGCGGTCCAACTCGTGGAACTTGTCCCACGTCGCCCAACGCGGCACGAGGTTGGAGTTGGCGATGAGGACGCGGGGCGCATCCTTGTGGGTGCGGAACACCCCGACCGGCTTGCCGGACTGGACAAGCAGCGTCTCGTCCTCCTCCAGCCGCTTCAGGGCTGCGACGATGCGGTCGAAGCTTTCCCAGTCGCGCGCCGCCCGGCCGATGCCGCCGTAGACCACCAATTCGCCTGGACGCTCCGCCACTTCCGCGTCGAGGTTGTTCATCAGCATGCGCAACGGCGCCTCGGTCAGCCAGCTTTTGGCTTGCAACTCGGGGCCACGGGATGCGCGGATGCGGCGCTCATTGTCGATACGGGTCATCGGAAATCCTCACGCCAGTCGTCGGCGAAGCCGTTGCGGGGTTCAGGCGGGCACGATCGGGTCGCAGCGGGGCAGAACGTCCGGGCCGGCCGCCTCGGCGAGCCGGCCCGATGCGACCAGGGCCGTGGCCGCCGCCATGTCGGTGGCGAAGAAGCGGTCCTCCTCCAATGTCGGCACCTCGCGGCGCAGGCAGGCCCGCACCCGCTCCAGCCGTTCGCTCGACCGCAGCGGCGCATGGAAGTCGCAGCCCTGCGCCGCCGCCAGCAGCTCGATGCCGATCACGTTGGCCGTGTTGCGCGCCATGTCGAGCAGCCGTCGCGCGCCGTGCGCCGCCATGGACACGTGGTCCTCCTGGTTTGCCGAGGTCGGAATCGAGTCGACACTCGCCGGGAAGGCCCGCTGCTTGTTCTCCGACACCAGTGCCGCCGCGGTGACCTGCGGGATCATGAAGCCGGAGTTCAGGCCCGGCCGCGGCGTGAGGAATGCCGGCAGGCCCGACAGCGCGGGATCGACCAGCATCGCGATGCGCCGCTCCGCGATCGACCCGATCTCGCACAGCGCCATCGCGATCATGTCCGCCGCGAAAGCCACCGGCTCGGCGTGGAAGTTGCCGCCCGAAACGACCTCGCCCGTGTCGTGGAACACCAGCGGATTGTCGGACACGCCGTTCGCCTCGGTCTCCAGCGTTGCCGCCGCTTGGCGGAGCAGGTCCAGACAGGCGCCCATGACCTGCGGTTGGCAGCGCAGGCAATAGGGGTCCTGGACCCGCGCATCACCGACCAGGTGCGAGGCCCGGATCGCGCTGCCGGCCATCAGGCTTCGCAAGGTCGCGGCCACCTCGATCTGTCCGGGCTGCCGCCTCAGCTTCTGGATCCGCGGGTCGAACGGTCCATCGGACCCCTTTGCCGCGTCGGTGGAAAGCGCGCCGGTTATCAGGGCGGCCTGCAACACCCGTTCGGCTTCGAACAGGCCTGCCAGCGCAAGCGCCGTCGACGCCTGGGTGCCGTTGAGAAGGGCCAACCCTTCCTTGGGCCCGAGCTCCAGCGGCCGGAGCCCCGCCCGGTGCAAGGCGTCCAGGGCCGGGCACCGCGCGCCGGCAACGAAGAACTCGCCGATGCCCATCATGGCGGCCGTCATGTGCGAGAGCGGCGCGAGATCACCCGAAGCGCCGACCGACCCCTGGGCCGGAACCACGGGCACAAGCCCCGCAGCCAGGCAGCCTTGCAGATGGGCGACCGTCTCCCAACGCACGCCCGAGGCCCCCTGCGCCAGACTGGCCAGCTTCAACGCCATCATCAGGCGGGTGACCGGCACGGGCAGCGCCTCGCCGACACCGGCGCAGTGGGAGAGGACGATGTTGCGCTGCAGCCGGGCGAGATCGGCGTCGTCGATGCGGATGCTGGCGAGTTTCCCGAAGCCCGTGTTGATGCCGTACACCGGTTCGCCCTTGGCGAGGATCGTCCCGATGACGCGCGCCCCCGCTTCGACCGCCTCCCGGCAGGCGGGGTCGAGCCGAATGTCGGAGCCGAAGTACACGGCACGCCAGACCGCCAGCGGAACATCGCCGGGAACGAGGGTTTGGTGGCTGGATGTCGGACGGTCCATCGCTTTCCTCTCCGGACGCGTGCAGGGGGGTGGAGCCGGGCTCGGTTCAGCCGGCCGTTCGATGTTCGGACGGGCGGGACGTCACCGCATTTCCGCACCGGTCATACCGGCAGGGCATCCGCCGGCTGGTATGCTTGCGCCAGATCGCTGCGACCTTGTTGGACATGCCTCACGCCTTCAGGCCGGGGGCTCGGGCGCCCATTCCGTGGCCGGATCGATATGTCTATACAAATGAGGGCATGATCGTCGACGGTTGTCCAGACCCGGACACCCGACCTTTCGGAGAGCCGGAGAAGACGGGTTACCACCTGCAATCCACGACCGCCTCAGGGTCGTTGCGCGTTCGACGCCGACAGGAAAGATTGCCCACATGAGCTTGTCATCGACGCCCACCCACTCGTCCTACGGAGCTTTATGAGCGCAACCCTGAACCAGCGCATCCGCACGGACATCGAGAACAAGATTCTTTCGGGGGAGTGGGCGCCCGGACATCGTATCCCCTTCGAGATCGAATTGGCGGAGCAGTACGGCTGCTCGCGGATGACCGTGAACAAGGTTCTGTCCGCGCTGGCCGACACCGGGCTGATCGAACGTTACCGGCGCGCCGGCAGCTTCGTCGCCCGACCGCGGACGCAATCGGCGGTGCTGCACATTCCCGACATCCGGGCCGAAGTGGAAGCCCGCGGTGACCGCTACCGCTACGAACTCGTCGCGCGGAACCTGCGTCCCGCTTCCGCCGAGGATATCGCCAAGCTGGCACCCACCTGCGTCAACCCGGGCGGGAACAGGACCACCGGCCGAGTGCTGGCCCTCCACTGCCGCCATTTTGCCGGGGACGAGCCCCTCGCGGTCGAAGAACGGCTGATCAACCTGGGGGCCGTCCCGGACGCCGCCGACCAGGACTTCTCGGCGACGCCACCCGGAACCTGGCTTTTGGGGCACGTGCCCTGGACCGAGGCCGAGCACCAGATCCTCGCCCGGAATGCCGGCCCCCATGCCGCACTGTTGGTGGTGCGGCCCGAAACCGCCTGCCTCGTCGTCGAGCGCCGCACTTGGCGTACCGGCGAGACGGTGACCTTCGTCCGCCTGACCTATCCGGGCCACATGTACCGGCTGGTCGCCCAATTCACACCGGCACCGGGCTGACTGACCGAAAGCCCTGGGCTGTGTCGGTTGCGGCTCCACTGTCGGCGGCCGCGCGCTTTAGTGGAATGACCACTTGACGGAAAGGCGCGAACTAAAATAGAACATCCGGGATGTTGCGGGTTTGTTCCGTGCCCGCACGGTCCAGGCCACCGTCCAGGGGTGTCGGCCAATGCTGACGCGCAAGCAGCAAGAGCTTCTGTTCTTCATCAACGACCGCCTCAGCCAGGACGGCGTTTCCCCCTCCTTCGACGAGATGAAGGAGGCGCTGGGCCTTAAATCGAAATCGGGCATCCACCGTCTCATCACGGCGCTTGAGGAGCGAGGCTTCATCCGGCGCCTTGCGCACCGCGCACGTGCGCTCGAAGTGCTCAAGCTGCCGGAGACGAGTGCCGGCGCACGGGGCGGGGACCAGGGGCGCGGATCCAACATCATCCGGCCGGATTTCTCCGGCGGGTCCGGTGGTGCGCCGTCCGCGCGCGACCCCCGCGGTCAGGCTCCGGAGACCGTCTCACTCCCCCTCTATGGGCGGATTGCGGCCGGTCTGCCGATCGAGGCGATCCGAACGGACAGCTCCATCGACGTGCCGGCCTCCCTTCTGGGAATGGGCGAGCATTTCGCATTGGAAGTCGTCGGGGACTCCATGGTGGAGGCCGGCATCCTTGATGGGGACACCGTGATCATCCAGCGCGGCGAGCAGGCGGACAATGGTTCCATCGTCGTCGCCCTGGTCGATGGTGAGGAAGTCACCCTTAAGCGTTGGCGGCGCAAGGGCAATGCCATCGCCCTGGAAGCCGCCAACCCGAATTACGAAACCCGCATTTTCGGATCCGACCGGGTACGGGTGCAGGGGCGTCTGGTCGGCCTGATGCGCAAATATTGACCGCCAATCCTGGCCGTCGGAACTAACGCACGCTCCAGGGCCATTCGCCCTGCCGGTCCCGCACCGTTTCCACCCGCCAGGAGCCATCGGCTTCGATGTGGATGGCATGGACTCCTTTCCGGAACCGATCCCAGCGGTGGATCACCCTGGGTGCCCGACAGTAGGGCGCCGCGCGGTCGGTAACCACGATCTGGGCTGTTCGGCAAACCGGTGTCAGGACGGCCCGGTCCATGATGAATGCGACCGTCACCCCGTGGCGGCGGTAAAAGCAACGCTGGGCGTCGCAGTCCAGCACGCCGTCGACCGACCGCCCGTTGCGTGGAAACACGGGGGACCGCGCCTCCGGATCGGCGCCGTCGCGCCGGCGCCAGTTCTCGGCATGGAAACGCCCGGCCCGGGCCGAGGACAGGACGAGGGTCCCGTCGGCGGCACGAACCGCGGCCAGACGGCCATCGTCGGATAACAGGACCGCAGGCCGCTCCCCGGCGACGACGGCCAGGGTGCCACCCGCCAGAACACCGAGCAGCCCCCAGACGCGCAGGCGCGTTCGCCACAAGCAAAGCCAAAGCCCGCCGCCGACCACCAGCAGAAAGGCGGAATCCCCGACGGCCGGAACGCGGACCAGTGCCCCGGGAAGGTCCGCCACCACGCGGGCGACCTCGATCAGCACGTCCACGCCCCAGCCCATGGCGACCAGGGCCGGACTTTCCACACCGAACGGCATCAGAAGACCGGCGACGATGCCGGCCGGCATGATCCAGAACGCGGTCAGCGGAATCGCGGCCATGTTCGCGAGAACGCCGTGGACCGACAGCTGCTGGAAATGGAACAGGCTGAACGGCGCGGTTGCCATGGTTGCCACGACCGAGCTGATCAGGATCGCGCCGAAGTGCAGGGCCCCCTTCCCGATCCAGCCCGTACGGCTTCGAATCATCCGCAGCCGGGGTTGCAGGACCTCGTACGCGGCGGTCAGCGCGGCGACGGCCGCGAAGGACATTTGGAAGCTGACGCCCAGGACGCTGTCGGGGGCCAGCGCGATGACAACGACGGCGGCGAAGGCGACCGTTCGCATGCTGATGGCGGTGCGATCCGTCAGGACGGCCAACAGGACCAGGCCGACCATCAGCATCGAACGGGCCGTGGGCACCGGTGCCCCCACCAGCAGCGTGTAGCCGCCGGCCACCAGAAGGGACACGACCGCCGCGATCTTCTTGATGGGCAGGCGCAATGCGACCGGCGGCATAGCCGCAAGTCCGGCACGGACGACGAAGAGGATGCCGCCGGCCACCAGCCCGATGTGCAGGCCGGAAATGGACAGCAGATGGGCCAGACCGCTGTCGCGGAACCACCGTATCACCTGGGCGTCGATCCCGGTCTGCTGCCCGTTCAACAGGGCGGTCGTGATTGCCGCGGATGGACCATCGACGGCAGCGGCCACGCGGTCCGCCACATGCTGGCGGGCCTTCGCGAACCACAGGGCGATACGGTCGACCGGCCCGGCCGGCGGCCCCTCGATCCGCTGGAGGCGACCAACCGCGAACCCCATCCCGCCGATCCGGTCGAAAAAGGCGTTCCGCCGGAAATCGAAGGCATCGGGCTCGACGGGCCCCGGCGGTGGTCGCAGGACCGCGCGGACACGGATCAAAGCGCCGGGCTCCGGCGCCGCATCGCTCCGACGCAAACGGATGCGGACGCGCGCCGGCGTGCGCTCCGGCACCAGCCCCTCGACCCGAACCTCGCCCAGCAGCACACGGGGGCCGCCGGGCATCCGATCCACCGCCAGGACCCGCCCGGCCACGGCGGCCGAGCCGACCGGTTTTTCGAGCACCGGTGCGGACACCAGGGCCGTGCGGATCTGGGCGGACAGGTATCCCCCCGTCACCGCCAGGACGGCGGCCGCGACCAATGAAAGGAGGAATGCCCGCCGCACGACGAGCCAGCCCAGGGCGGCGGCGCAGAACGCCACGATCCCGATGGCCGGATGCGGTTGGGAGGCAATCGCGAAATGCGCCACCACACCCGAAGCCATGAGGACGGGAAGCCAAAGGGCAAGCCGCTCCCGCTCGGCCTGCACCGTATTGCCGACCGCGCGCGCGAGGGGGACCGTGGGGCGTTCCGACGCGGGCGCCGGCTGGATATCGGAGATGCGGTCGGTCACGGCGCGGCTCCGCGCAGGCTGCACGGCCCGCGGGTTCATGCTAAGGGAAGCCCCGACAGCACATTAGCACCGAACGTAACCTACGGTAGTTGACGATGACCGTCGTGACCCGCTTCGCTCCCTCGCCGACCGGTTTCCTCCACATCGGCGGGGCCCGCACAGCCCTGTTCAACTGGCTGTTTGCCCGCAGGCACGGCGGCAGGTTCCTGCTGCGCATCGAGGACACCGACCGGGCAAGGTCCACCGATGCGGCGGTCACGGCCATCCTGGAAGGCCTGAAGTGGCTCGGCCTGGATTGGGATGGCGAGGCCGTGTCCCAGTTCTCGCGCGTGCGGCGCCACGCAGAGGTGGCGCACCAGATGCTGGCCGAGGGCACCGCGTACCGCTGCTACGCCACCCAGGAGGAGTTGGCCGAGCTGCGGGCGTACCAGGAGGCCAACAAGCTCCCGCTGCGGTACGACGGGCGGTGGCGCGACCGCGACCCGTCCGAGGCGCCGGCGGGGGCCAAGCCGGTGATCCGCCTGAAGGCGCCGACCGAAGGCGAGACGGTCGTGCGCGACCACGTCCGCGGCGAAGTCAGGGTCCAGAACGCGCAACTGGACGACATGGTGCTGCTGCGCTCCGACGGGACGCCGACCTACATGCTGGCCGTCGTGGTCGACGACCACGACATGGGGGTGACCCATGTCGTGCGCGGCGACGACCATTTCACGAACACATTCCGCCAGCTTCAGATCTACCGCGCGATGAACTGGCAGCCGCCCGAGTTCGCGCATGTGCCCCTCATCCATGGGGCCGACGGGGCGAAGCTGTCGAAGCGGCACGGGGCGCTGGGCGTGGAGGCCTACCGCGACATGGGCTACCTGCCCGAAGCCGTGCGCAATTATCTGCTGCGCCTGGGTTGGGCCCACGGCGACGACGAGATCATTCCAACCGACAAGGCGATCGAGTGGTTCAACCTGGAGGGCATCGGGCGCTCCCCTGCCCGCTTCGATTTCGCCAAGCTGGACAGCCTGAACGCCCACTATATGCGCGAAGCCGACGCCGCCCGGCTTTGCAACCTGATCCTGCCGCGTCTCGCCGACATCCTCGGACGACCGCTCGGGGAAGCCGAGCGGAACATGCTGTACCGCGCGATGCCGGGCCTGAAGGCGCGTGCGAAGACGCTGAAGGACCTGGCGGAAAGTGCCGCCTTCTATTTCCGGGCCACTCCGTTGACCATGGACGACAAGGCGAAGGCCCAATTGCAGGGCACAGGTGCCGAACTGCTCGCCGCGTTGAGGGACGCGATGGCCGGGCTGGCCGACTGGCGGGCGGACGCGATCGAAGGCGCGGCCCGGGATCTGGCCGAAGCCCGCGGGGAGAAGCTGGGCAAGCTTGCGCAGCCGCTGCGGGCGGTGTTGACCGGCTCGACCATCTCGCCCCCGGTCTTCGAGGTGGCCGAAATCCTGGGCCGGGACGCCACGTTGCGTCGCATCGCGGACGCACTCGGGTCGCATTGATACCCATGCTGCGTTGCCAAAGAAATTACGGCGCTTTATTGTCACCGATGACCTTGCGCCCGGCAGAGTCGGGCGGCCTTGCCAACCGGAATCAGGACGAAATCGCATGAGCGCTGAGAGCACTTCGCGGCCGGCGAACGCCACCGTCTCCCTTGGCGATACCGCCACGGGCAAGTCGGTCCAACTGCCGGTCATGAAGGGATCGACGGGCCCGGATGTCGTCGATATCCGCAAGCTCTATGGCGAAACCGGGATGTTCACCTATGACCCGGGTTTCACATCCACGGCGGCTTGCGAATCGAAGATCACCTACATCGACGGTGACAAGGGCGTCCTGCTGCACCGCGGCTATGCGATCGAAGAGCTGGCCGAGAAGAGCGACTTCATGGAGGTGTGCTACCTGCTCCTCCATGGAGAGCTCCCGACCGCGGCGCAGAAGACCCAGTTCGAGCACAGCATCACGTACCATTCGATGGTGCATGAGCAGCTCACCGCCTTCTACCGCGGCTTCCGGCGCGACGCCCACCCGATGGCGATCATGTGCGGCGTCGTCGGTGCGTTGTCCGCCTTCTACCACGACTCCACGGACATCGAGGATCCGAAGCAGCGGCTTGTGGCGTCCCACCGCCTGATCGCGAAGATGCCGACCCTCGCCGCCATGGCGTACAAGTATTCGGTCGGCCAGCCGTTCATGTATCCGCGCAACGATCTGAGCTACGCGGAAAACTTCCTGTACATGACGTTCGCCGTTCCGTGCGAGCCGTACAAGGTGAACCCGGTCCTGGCAAAGGCGATGGACCGGATCTTCATCCTCCACGCCGACCACGAACAGAACGCGTCGACCTCGACCGTGCGCCTGGCCGGCTCGTCGGGTGCAAACCCGTTCGCGTGCATCGCCGCCGGCATCGCCTGCCTGTGGGGCCCCGCCCACGGTGGCGCGAACGAGGCGGTGCTCAAGATGCTCGAGGAGATCGGGACCAAGGACCGCATCCCCGAGTTCATCAAGCGCGCGAAGGACAAGAACGACAGCTTCCGGCTGATGGGCTTCGGCCACCGCGTCTACAAGAACTACGATCCGCGCGCCAAGGTGATGCAGCAGACCTGCAAGGAGGTCCTGGACACCCTCGGCATCAAGGACGACCCGCTGTTGGACATCGCGGTGGAGCTCGAGCGGATTGCGCTTCAGGACGAGTACTTCGTCGAAAAGAAGCTCTATCCGAACGTCGACTTCTACTCGGGCATCATCCTCAAGGCGATGGGCTTCCCGACCAGCATGTTCACCGTGCTGTTCGCGCTGGCCCGCACCGTCGGCTGGATCGCCCAGTGGATGGAAATGATCGACGATCCGGTGCAGAAGATCGGCCGCCCGCGCCAGCTCTACACCGGCCACACGCACCGTCCCTACGTGTCGCTCACCCAGCGTGGCTAAGCAGGCATCCAATCGTGCCGGAGGACGGGGGGGCTCGGAACGGCCTCCCCGCGTTCCGGTGCGTATCACCGGGCTGCGGCAGGCCAGGGTGCGGCTGGATGCAGCCAACGACAACAAGGGCCCCATGGCAACGCGTCGGCGGCGTGCTTGGTTTTGGGCGGCCCTGACGGCGGCTCTGGCAGCCGCCGCGGCATACGCCCTTTAAGCAGGGCGCCCCGGACGGCGCGACGGCGCCGTCCGTTCTATCGCACCAAACGCCGCGCCCCGATTTCGGCGAGAACCACATCCGCCGCGCGCTCGCTCGGCGGCGCGCCGCCGGCCCCCAGCCACGCGGCCACGTGGTGAAGCCCCGCGATCTGCGCATCGCGCGCCGTCGGTGAGTCGAGCAGTTCCGCAATCGCGGCCGCGAGCCGGTCGGGCCGGCAATCCTGCTGCAGGAGTTCCGGGACGAGCATCCGCTCCAGCATGATGTTGACGAGGTTGACGTATTTGATGCGGATGAGCCTACGGACCGCCCAGGCCGTCAGCGGGTGGACCTTGTAGGCGACCACCGCCGGAACCCGCGCCAACGCAAGTTCCAGGGCCACCGTCCCCGAGCAGGCGAGTGCGCAATGGGAAGCGGCAAAGGCGTCGAACTTTTCCTCGTCGCCGGTCACCACGATGACCGGGAACGGCCAGTCGCGGGTGGCATTGCGGACCGTTTCCTCCCAGTGCGGCAAGGTCGGAACGCAAATGGCCAGACCGGGGTGGGTTTCCCGGAGGCGGCGAAGCGTATCGGCGAACACCGGCAGCAGGGCTCCGATCTCGCCGCGCCGGCTGCCGGGGAGAACCACGACCAAGGGCTGGCCCGCGGCAAGCCCGTGCCGGGCCCGGAACCGCTCGGCCAAGCCGGCGTCCGCTCCGCTCTCGACCACGGGATGCCCGACAAAGGTGCAGGCCACCCCCTCCCGCTCGAAATAGGGCGGTTCGAACGGCAGCAGGGCCATCAGATGGTCCACCGACCGCGCCACCTTTTTCGCCCGTCCGGGACGCCATGCCCACACCGATGGCGCGACATAGTGGATGAAGGGAATGCCCAGCGGCCGACACCGCTTGGCGACACGGAAGCAGAAATCCGGCGCGTCGATGGTCACCACCGCATCGGGGCGGTGGGTTCGGATCGCCTCCACCACGGCACCCATCCGTTTCAGGATCAGGCGGAGCCTCGGCAGCACTTCCGCGACGCCCATGACCGCGATGTCGGACATCGGGAACAGCGATGCCAGTCCCACGGCTTCCATCCTCGGGCCGCCGACCCCGAAGAACTCCACCGGCTGATCGCCGGCCTTCCGCCGCAACGCCGTGATGAGCCGGGCGCCCAGCACATCGCCCGATGGTTCCCCCGCGATCACGAGCACGCGCACGGGCCTAATCCCCGATTTCAAGGCCGACGATGAACAGGCCATGCCGATCGGCGGCCTCGATCAAGCCGGCGAAATCGACGACCAGTGTCCCGCCGGCACGGGCCGCGATGCCCCGCAACCCGGCTGCGGCAGCCTCCTCGACCGTATCCGGCCCGATCGTCGGAAGGTCGAGGCGGTGATCCTGTTGCGGTTTCACCAGCTTCACCAGGACACCACCGGGGCCGCCGCGCCGAAGGCCGCCACAGCGGCGCACAAGCGCGTCGGTGCCCTCGATGGCCTCGACCCCGAGCACCAAACCCTGCTGGACGACCACCGACTGCCCCACATCGACCGCGCCGAGTGCGCGCGCGACCTCAAGCCCCCGTGCGATGTCCGCTTCGGCCTGGGCGTCCGGCCGTACGGCCGTGGGCACGCCGGGGGCTAGCAGAAGGTCTGCCCAAAGCTGATGGGCGCCGACCACCCGGAACCGCTCCTCGTCCTCGAGGATGCGGGCGAGCGTCCGCATGATGCCGTCGTCGCCCAGGGCCCGAAAACCAATCGAGGCGAGGATCTTCGCGGCGCGCCAATCGGGCTTCAGGTCGCTCAGCGACGGGCGGCGCACCGGCCCGAAGAAAACCAGGTCCCGAACCCCGTTCCCGTGCAGCCAATTGATGATGGCCCCCACCTGCCCCATGGAGGCCCAGAGGTGAGGGAAGCCCTCGACGGTGGCCGCATCGGTCTGGCCATGGAGGGCCACGATGAACACTTCGCGGCCGTTGGATCTGCAAATCTCGGCCAGCCGACGCGGGAGCGCTCCGCCCCCGGCGATCAGCCCGAGCTTATCCGCCATTCGTGCTACGGGGCAGGCAGACCGCGCGCTTGGACTCCTCGCGCATGAACCCGATGACCCGGCTGACGACGGGGTTCTCGGCGAAGGCGCGTGCCACCTCCTCCATGCGCTCGGCCAGGGTTCCTTCCGGCGCGAACAACATCCGATAAGCGCTGCGCAGGGTCCGGATGTCTTCCCGATTGAAACCGCGCCGCTCCAAACCGACAAGGTTCAGCCCCGACAGGCGGGCGCGCTCCCCCATCACCAGCCCATAGGGGATCACGTCGTTCTCGACGCCCGACATGCCCCCGATCATCGCGTGCTCGCCGATGCGGCAGAACTGGTGGACTGCGGAAAGCCCCCCCAGGAACGCATGGTCCCCGACGACGACATGGCCCGCCAACGTGGCGCAGTTGGCGAGGACCACGCGGTTGCCGACGATGCAATCGTGGGCCACATGCGACGACGCCATCAACAGGCAGTCGTCCCCGATCCGGGTCACCATACCCCCCCCGGCGGTTCCCGGCTGGATGGTCACGTATTCGCGGATCCGGTTGTTCCGGCCGATGATGACTTCGGACGGTTCGCCCTTGTACTTCAGATCCTGCGGCGGGTGGCCGATGGACGCGAAGGGAAAGACGACCGTGCCCGCCCCGATCCGTGTCCGCCCCGCCACCACGACATGGGACAGGAGTTTCACGCCTTCATTGAGTTCGACGTCGGGTCCGATCACGCAGAAGGGACCGACCTCGACACCGTCGGCCAAACGCGCGGCCGGGTCGACAACCGCTGAAGGATGGATGTTGGCTGCCATCTTGCGCTCAGCTGTCCATGATCATGGCGGAGAAGGTTGCCTCGGCGCAGAGCTGGCCGTTCACCCTGGCCTCTCCACGGAATTTCCAAACATTGGCCCGGTGGCGGATCTTCTCCACGTGGATGTGCGCCGTGTCACCCGGAGTGAGCGGGCGCCGGAATCGCGCATCGTCCACCGTCATGAAATAGACGAGCTTGCCTTCCGCGGCCGATCCCAACGTGTGGACGACCAGAACGGCCGCCGTCTGCGCCATGGATTCGATGATCAGCACGCCGGGCATGACCGGGCGGCTGGGGAAATGCCCCTGGAAGTACTGCTCGTTGATGGAAACGTTCTTGATCCCGACGGCGCTGTGGTCGGGGACCACGTCGACCACGCGGTCGATCATCAGCATCGGATATCGATGCGGGATCATCTCCATCACGCGCGTGATGTCGATCTCCGCGATGGCCGGCTTGTCGGCGGTCACGTCCATTTGAAAGCCATCCTGGCGACCGTTCCTAGAGTGTGGACCTTGTGCCCGATCCCGTCCGGATCTTCAACTTTCGAGGACGAGGACCGGCGCGGATCGGCACACCCGGTTATTGCTGCGGGACGGAGAGCGCGACTTCCGGCAGGCGTTGGTTGAGGCGCTCGAGAATCGTCTGCGTCGCTTCCAGCGCGCGGTCGAAGATCACGACCTGGTGCTTCGCCAGCACGATGTTCGCCCCCCGCTCCAGGGCCACCTCCGCGACGATCTGCATGATGTGGCCCTGTACGACGCGCATGGCATCGCTCATGGCCTGCTCCAACGACCGGCTGCGGGCCTGGACCTGCCGCTGGCCCTCCAGGACCTGCAATTCGAATTCACGCCGCCGTTGCGCGAAATCCTCCTGCGAAAGCTGTCCGCGTTGGCGGGCCAGTTCCTGCTCGACCTGGCGCAGCTTCTCCTCCTGCGTGGCGATCTCGCGTTGGAAGGTCTCCCGCTGTTGCTCCAGCGCGCGCTGGACCCCCCGGGCCGCACGCGACTCCTGCTGCACGCGCTGCATATCGACCACCATGATATGCGGCGCGGCAACTTGGCCGAACGGTGCCTGGGGTGGCGCCCCGAGCGCCGATGGCGGCTGAATGGTCGCCGGGGCTTGGCCGGGCCTCGGGCTCAACTCGGCCTGCCCTTGCGCGGACTGCCCCCACGCCAGCGCAACGGCAAGACACGCAGAGGCAACCGCTACTCGTCTCATGCTTAAAATCTGGTGCCGAAGCTGAAGCGGAACAACTCGTCCTTGTCGTAGGGCTCCTTCAGGATCGGCTTGGCCAAATCGATCCGAATGGGCCCGAGCGGCGATGCCCATGAAACACCGACACCAACGGACAAGCGAAGCGACCCCTCGTCCACGAAACGTTCGTTGGGCCTCGGATCGACATCGGCATCCGTCAACACGCCCATGTCGGTGAAGGCACGCCCTTTCACACCGAGTTCCTGTGGCAACCCAAGCGGGAAGGTCAGCTCGGCAGTTGCCCGGTAGATCCGGTTGCCGCCCAACGCGTCATCCACGCCGTTGGTCAGGTCGCGCGGACCGGCGCCGGCCCGCCGGAAGCCGCGCAGGTTGTCGCCGCCCAGGAAGAAGCGGTCCGTGATCGCCACCCGTTCGCCCAAGCCGAAGATCTGGCCGACCTCACCGCCGACGCTCAGCACCCAATCCTCGGCAATCGGGTAGTGGTAGGCCGCCGACACGCGGGCGCGGGCGAATTGGGCATCGCCGCCCAGACCCGCGAAGTCCGTGGTCAGGCGAAGCACATAGCCTTCGGTCGGGTCGATACGGCTGTTCCGCCGGTCGTAGGACAGTTCCTGTCCGACCAGGGATGTCAGGCGCGTCCCTTCCTGCTCGCGGATGAACCGCGAGGCGCGGGCCGGCACGTTCTCGATCGTCGTCCGGGTCAGCGAGTAATAGGCCCGCTGGCGCAGGTTCTCCGCCAGCGGATAGCCGAGCCGGAACGCCCCGCCGACGTTCCGTTCGTCGTAGGAGCTTTCCTCGCGGTTGTCGCGCGTCCGCCGGAACAGGTCGAAACCCGCGGACAGGTCGCGCTCCAGGAAATAGGGCTCCGTGAAGCTCAGATCCGCCTGCGTGCCCCGGCCGGACACCGTGAAGCCGACGCGCAGATCCTGGCCGCGCCCGAGCAGGTTCCGCTCGCGCAGGGAGATGTCGCCCAGAATACCGTCCGCTGTCGAATAGCCGGCGCCGAACGAAACTTCGCCGGTCGACTGCTCGGCCACCTCGACTTCGACAACCGCCTGATCGGGCTGGGTCCCTTCCAGGCGGCGCACCTCGACCTTTTCAAAGAATCCCAGATCACGCACCCGCTGCTCGGACCGCCTCAGGCGGGACGCACTGAACGGGTCGCCTTCGGCGATGTCGAACTCGCGCCGGATCACCTGGTCCAGCGTGCGCAGGTTGCCGACGATGTTGATGCGTTCGACGAAGACGCGGGGGCCTTCGTTGATCTCGTAGACGATGTCGACCGTCAGGTTTTCCTTGTTGCGCGTGACGCGCGGCCGAATGTCGACGAACGCGTACTGCAAATCGGAAAGCTGGGAGGTCAGCGCGGTGACCGTCCGCTCCACCAGGGACGCATCGTACCACCCGCCTTCCTTGGTGGTGACGGTGGCCCGCAACACCTCCGGATCGACCCCCGGGATGTTCGCCTGGATGTCGACGTTCCCGAACTTGTAGCGCTCGCCCTCTTCCAAGGTGAAGGTGATGAAGAAGCCGGTGCGGTCGGGCGCAAGCTCCGCGACGGCGGACAGGACCCGGAAGTCCGCATAGCCGCGCGACAGGTAGAAGCGGCGCAGCAGCTCGCGGTCGAAGGTCAACCGGTCGGGGTCGTAGTTGTCGGTGGAACTGAAAATGCGCCACCAGGCGGACTCGCGCGTCTGGATCTCCTGCCGCAGGCGGGAGTCGCTGAACTGCTCGTTGCCGACGAAGGTGATGCGGTTGACACCGGTCAGGGATCCTTCGTCGATCTCGAAAACGAGGTCGACTCGGTTCTGGTCGAGCTGGATGATCTTGGGCTCGACAATGGCGGCAAACCGGCCGCTGCGACGGTAGAGTTCCTGGACCCGCTGGACGTCGTTCTGCACCCGACTGCGCGTGTACACAACACGCGGCCGCAGCTGCACTTCGGCTTGCAGCTGCTCGTCCGTGAGGCGCCGGTTTCCTTCGAATGCAATGCGGTTGATGATCGGGTTTTCGGCAACCCGGACCACCAGGGCATCCCCGTCACGCCGGACGGTCACGTCCGCGAAGAGACCCGTTGCGAAGACCGCCTTCACCGACTCGTCGATGCGGTCGGCATCGAACGGGTCGCCGGGCATGACCAGCAGGTAGGAACGGACCGTCGCCGGATCGACGCGCTGCGCGCCTTCAACCCGGATTTCCCGGACAGTGCCGCCGGAAAGGGACTGCGCGACCTGATTGACGCCATGGCGTGCGGGCGCATTGCCGCCCGTCTGGGCTAACGCCGCCGCGGGCGATGCCACGGCGACGACCGCAGCCGCGGCGCACGCCGTCGCGATGCGCCCCTTGCCGCTGCTCTGTTTGGACACCGACGGTCCCCCTTAGAACACGAGATCGCGGATGAATTGGACCACGCTGAGCTGGACGAGATCGTTCCAGGTCGCAAAAGCCATGAGGGTAAGTACCAGAGCGAACCCCAGGCGCAAACCGTATTCCTGAGCCCGTTCGCCGAGCGGGCGACCGCGGACGGCCTCGATCGCATAGAACAGGAGGTGGCCGCCGTCCAGAAGCGGAACCGGAAACAGGTTGATCAGTCCGAGATTGATCGAGAGCAGGGCCGCCAGCGTGATCACGGCCACGACTCCCACCTGCGCGGCCTGGCCGGAGACCTGCGCGATGCGCAACGGCCCTCCAAGCTCCTCGGTCCCCCGCAGACCAAGGATGATGTCGCGGAGATAGCCGAGCGTGGTCGTGGTGACGTTCCAGGTCTCGGCCATGGCGGCGCGAAGGGCGGACAGCGGATTGTGGGTCTTGTACTCGACCCCCGTGCGCGCGATCCCCAGACGCCCGAATTTGTGGACGTTCCCGAACCGGTCGGGCTCGACGCGCAGCTGCGGGGTCACTTGGATTTCCTGCATCCGCCCGTCGCGCTCGACCTCGAGCGTCAGGGTCCGGTCCGCGTTCATCCGCACTTGCTGCTGGATTTCCTCGAACCGGGAGACGCGCCGCCCGTCGATCGAACGGATCACGTCGCCGGGCCGGAGCCCCGCCACGGCGGCAGGGCTGTTTTCCTCGACCCCTCCGATGTCCGGCGGCGTGTAGGGTTGGCCGTAGGCGATGAACAGGCCGGCAAAGACCAGGATGGCGAACAGGAAGTTGGCGATGGGCCCGGCGGCCACGATCGCCGCCCGCTGCCACAGGCGCTTGGTGTGGAAGGAGCCGGAGAGATCGACGGCATTAAGGCCGGAGACGTCGGCCGGCCTTGCGCTGGCCACGTCGGCGTCCCCGAACATCTTGACGTAGCCGCCCAGTGGGATCGCCGACACCTTCCAGCGGGTGCCGGTCCTGTCATAACGGCCGAACAGCTCAGGGCCGAAACCGATCGAGAAGACTTCGACCTTCACGCCGCATCGGCGCGCGACCCAGAAGTGCCCGAACTCGTGAACGAACACGAGAACGCTGAGGACGAGGATGAAGGGAACGAAGTAGCCCCCAAACCCTGTGATGAGGTCCATGGCCCCGGCCTGCAATCTTTGAAGGATCAGCGCGAAAACGAAAGGCGTCCGACGACCGCTTCGGCATGTCGGCGGGCGCCGGCATCCAGTGCCAGGACATCATCCAGCGTGGAAAGGTGTCCGGGATCGACGCTGGACAGCGTCTCCTCGTTCACCCGTTCGATGTCGAGGAACCCGATGCGGCCATCCAGGAATGCCTGCACGGCCGTCTCGTTCGCCGCGTTGAGGATAGTAGGCCCGCCCCCTTTTGTTTGCAAGGCGACCCGGGCCACGCGCAGGGCCGGGAAGCGGGCATCGTCGGGAGGTTCGAAGGTCAGCGCACCCACCTGCGCCAGATCGAGGCGCGCCGCGGCGGCCGGCATGCGATCGGGCCATGCCAGGGCATAGGCGATGGGAATTCTCATGTCCGGGGTGCCGAGCTGCGCCAGCACGGACCCGTCGATGTATTCGACCATGCTGTGGACAACGGACTGCGGGTGCACCAGCACGTCGATCCGGTCTTCCGGCATGGCGAAGAGATAGTGCGCCTCGATGAGCTCCAGCGCCTTGTTCATCATGGTGGCGCTGTCCACCGAGATTTTCGCCCCCATGCTCCAGACCGGGTGCGCGACGGCCTCGGCGGGCGTGGCGGCCGCCATCCGGTCGCGCGTCCAGTTCCGGAACGGCCCGCCCGACGCGGTCAGGATCAACCGTTCGACCGAGGCGCGCCGAGGGGCATCGAAAACCTGGAAAATCGCGTTGTGTTCGCTGTCCACGGGCAGCAGCGTGGCCCCATGCCGCACCACCTCCGCGGTCATCAGGTCGCCGGCGCAGACCAGCGTTTCCTTGTTCGCGAACGCGACCACCGCACCCCGGCGGACGGCTTCGAGAGTCGGAGGAAGCCCCGCCGCACCAACGATCGCCGACATCACCCATCCGGCCGGGCGCGCGGCCGCCTCGGCGACCGCGGACGCACCGGCGGCGGCCTCGATGCCCGTGCCGGCCAAGGCATCCTTGAGGTTCTGGTAGGCGGACGGATCGGCCACCACAGCCAGGCGCGCACGCAACGTGCGGGCCTGGGCGGCAAGGCGGACCCAATCCTTGTTCGCGGTAAGGGCCTCCACCTCGTAGGCGCCGCCGCCGCGCTCAAGCAGTTCGCACGTCAGCCGCCCAACCGAGCCCGTCGATCCAAGAACGGTCACCCGCTTGGATCCGGCACCGTTCACCACCATCCCAGCCACCTGCCGAAGAGGACATGGAAAACGAACAGCGCGGGACCGGCGGCAAGCAGGCCGTCGACACGATCGAGAAGGCCGCCATGGCCGGGGATCAGGTTCCCGCTGTCCTTCACATCAAAATGCCGTTTGACCGCGGACTCGAACAGATCACCCCCCTGCGCAATCACGGCCAGGACGGCAGCCACCGCGGCCGCAATCCCGATGCGGCCATCGAAAACCGCAGCCGTGCCGGCGCCGAAAAGGGCGGCCCCCGCCATGCCCCCCAGCAGACCGGACCAGGTTTTCTTCGGGCTGACGCGCGGCCACAGCTTCGGCCCCCCGACCGTGCGCCCGACGGCATAGCCGCCGACATCCGTCGCCCACACGGACAGAAGAAGGAACCAACACAGGCCGAAACCAATGGCCGGCTCGTCGCGGACCCACATCAGCGCACCGCTGCCGATGGCGATGTAGGGAATCCCGAACCCTACAAGGCCCGCATGGCGCGAGCCCGCCTTGGCAGCCGCCAGGCCAAGCGCCACACCGCCGAGCATTGAGGCCAGAGCCATCGTGCCCGGCCCCAGGAGCATGTCGATGAGTTGAAGGCCGGCAACCGCCGCCAGTGAGACGCCGACCCAAGGGGACGGTTGCTCGGGCTCGACAAGCCGCACCCACTCCCGGACGGCGAGTGCGGCAAAAACCAGCACGAGCGCACGGAACGGCAGGCCACCGACATAGGCCACCGCCAACACGGCCGGACCAAGGGCAAGCGCCGAAAGGAACCGCGTGCCCAGGTCGCCCTTTATCCGGGGACGATCGCTCAGCTAAGGGTCCCCGCGCTTGTGCCGAAGCGCCGCTCCCGGCGCTGGAACTCGGCCAGAGCATCTTCCAGATCCCGCTTCCCGAAGTCGGGCCACAACGTGTCCAGGAACACGAATTCCGCGTAGGCACACTGCCAAAGCAGGAAGTTGCTGAGCCGCTTCTCGCCACTGGTCCGGACAAGCAGATCCGGGTCGGGCAGGCCGGCGGTCAGCAGGGATGACTCCACCTGCACCTCGTCGATCTCCGACGGGCGAAGCTCACCCGCAACCACCTTCTCCGCCAGGCGGCGCGCGGCGGCCGTGATCTCCTGACGGGCGCCGTAGCTCAAGGCGATGGTGAGATGGAAGCGGCTGTTGGCCCGCGTGACCTCGTGGGCATGCTCGATCAACTGGACGATGTCGGGGGCGAGCTTTGTGAAATCGCCGATAACCCGCAGACGGGTCCCCGTCTTATGGAGTTCCGCCAACTCGCTGCGAAGATACAGACGCAGGAGCTGCATGAGGTCCGAAACCTCGCCCGCGGGCCGCCGCCAATTCTCGGACGAGAACCCGAACAGGGTGACGTACTCGATTCCGAGTTCACGGGCGGCCTCGCAGGTCCGCCGAACGGCATCGACACCCTTCTTGTGGCCGGCCGTACGGGGAAGGCCGCGGCCGACGGCCCAACGGCCGTTGCCATCCATGATGATGGCAACGTGCCGTGGCGGCGCGGCTGGTTTCGACCCCGGCATGGGGCTCAGACCTGCATGATTTCTTTTTCTTTGCTCGCCAGCGTCTCGTCCACTTTCTTGATGTGCTGGTCGGTCAGCTGCTGAACCTTGTCGGCCAGCTTCTTGTGTTCGTCCTCGGAGATGTCGCCGTCCTTTTCCGCCTTCTTCAGCATGTCCATGCCGTCCCGCCGCACATTGCGGATCGCGACACGGGTCTGCTCGGCGTACTTGTGGGCGACCTTCGCCAATTCCTTGCGGCGCTCCTGGGTCAATTCGGGAAGCGGCACGCGGATGGTGCTGCCCTCGGTTTGGGGATTGAGGCCGAGACCCGAGTCCCGGATCGCCTTCTCGACCGCCTTGACCATGCCGCGGTCCCAAACCGTGACCGATAGCATGCGCGGCTCGGGCACGCTGATGGTGCCGACCTGGTTCATGGGCAGGCTGCTGCCGTAGGCGTCCACGACGATGGGCTCCAGCAGGCTCACGGACGCCCGGCCCGTGCGGAGGCCAGCCAATTCCTTACGGAACGCTTCGAGCGCACCGTCCATCCGGCGCCCGAGATCGTCGACGTTGGGCTGGGCCACGGGTCAATCCTCCTCGGTGATGATCGTGAAGCGTCCACGACCCGAAACAACGTCGGCGAACGCTCCGGCGGTGTGGATCGAAAACACCACGATCGGGATGCGATTCTCACGGGCAAGCGATATGGCCGATGCGTCCATGACCTGCAGGTCCCGCGACAGGACCTCCAGATAATTCAAGCGATCGTACCGCTTGGCATCCGGTGTTTTGGTGGGATCTGCGGAATAGACACCATCGACCTTCGTCCCCTTCAGGAGGAGGTCGCAGCCCATCTCCGACGCCCGCAGGGCGGCCGCCGTATCGGTGGTGAAGAACGGGTTTCCGGTGCCGGCGGCGAAAATCACCACCCGCCCCTTTTCCATGTGGCGGACGGCCCGGCGGCGGATGTACGGCTCGCACACCGAGGACATCGGAATGGCCGACTGGACCCGTGTGGTGACGCCCATCCGCTCCAAGGCGGACTGCATGGCGAGCGAGTTCATCACCGTCGCCAGCATGCCCATGTAGTCGGCCGTGGCGCGTTCGATGCCCGCCGCCGCGGACGAAATACCGCGAAAGATGTTGCCGCCACCGACGACGGCGCACACCTCCGTGCCGAGCGCGCGGACCGCCCGGATGTCCTGGGCGATCCGTTCGACGGTCTCGGGATCGAGGCCATAGCCCCTCTCCCCCATGAGGGCTTCGCCCGAGATTTTCAGCAGAACCCGCTTGTAACGGGGACCTTGCGCTTGCGTCTCAAGCGAAGCCGTCATGTCATCCTCAACCAGCCAGGGAGGCCACTTCCGCGGCGAAGTCGCTCTGCTCGCGCTCGATGCCCTCGCCCAACTGGAAGCGGGCGAACGCAGCGATCTTCACCGGCGCACCAATCTCCTTGGCCGCGCGCTCGACAACCTGCGCGACCTTGGTCTCGCCGTCCACGACATAGGTCTGCTCCAGGAGCACGACCTCTTCGTAGTACTTGCGGATGCGCCCTTCGACCATCTTCTCGATGATGTTCTCGGGCTTGCCGCTGGTGCGGGCCTGCTCAATCAGAACGTTGCGCTCGCGCTCCAGCTTGGCCGGGTCGACGTCGGAAACGTTCAGGGCTTCCGGGCGAGCCGCCGCGATGTGCATGGCGATCTGCTTGCCGAGTTCGGCCAGCTTCGCCGTGTCACCGGTGGACTCGAGCGCCACCAGGACGCCGATCTTGCCGAGGCTCGGGGCCAGCGCGCTGTGCACGTAGCTGGCAACCAAGCCCTGGCCAACCGACAGGCGGATGACGCGGCGCAGGTTCATGTTCTCGCCGATGGTGGCGATCAGGTGCGTCAACTCGTCCTGCACCGTCCGGCCGGACCCCGGGAACGGGGCGGCCTTGACGGCCTCGACATCGCTCACGCCGCCCAGGACGACCTGGACGATCTTCGACGCGGCGTCTTGGAACTTGTCGTTCCGGGCAACGAAGTCGGTCTCGGCGTTCAACTCCGCGATCGCACCGGCGGTGCCCGACGCCGCGACGGCGACGAGCCCCTCGGCCGCGACGCGGCTCGACTTCTTGGCGGCGGCGGCAAGCCCCTTCTTGCGGAGCCAGTCGACCGCCTCCTCCATGTTGCCGTTGGTTTCGGTCAGCGCCCGCTTGCAGTCCATCATGCCGGCGCCGGTCTTCTCGCGAAGCTCCTTGACGAGCGCGCTGGTCACTTCGGCCATGGGTTCAAATCTCCGTTTCGGAATTCCGGGGGCCGGGCCTTAGGCGGTGGCCGTCTCGTCCGCGGTCTCCGGCAGATCTTCCGCCGGCAGATCCTCCTGCTCACCGACATCGACGCCCGACGCCTGCAGCTCGGCCTGGAGGCCGTCCAGCACCGCATCGGCGATCAGGTCGCAATACAGGTCGATGGCGCGGAGCGCATCGTCGTTCCCCGGGATCGGATAGGCGATGCCTTCGGGGTTGGAGTTGCTGTCCACCACGGCGATGACCGGAATGCCGAGCTTGTTGGCTTCCTGGACGGCGATGGATTCCTTGTTCGTGTCGATCACGAACAGGACGTCCGGCAGCCCGCCCATGTCCTTGATGCCGCCGAGGGCCCGCTCGAGGTTGTCGCGCTCGCGCGTCATCTCCAGCAGCTCCTTCTTGGTCAGGGCATTGCGGAGCTCGTCGAAGCGCTCGTTCATCTCCTTCAGGCGGCGGATCGACTGGGAGATGGTCTTCCAGTTGGTCAGCATGCCGCCGAGCCAACGATGGTTCACATAGTACTGCCCGCAGCGCTGGGCCGCCGATGCGACCTTCTCCTGCGCCTGGCGCTTGGTGCCGACGAACAGGACGCGACCGCCGCCCGCCACAACCGACCGCACGGCCTGCATGGCCTGGGACAGCATGGGCACGGTCTGTTCGAGGTTGATGATGTGCACGCCGTTGCGCACGCCGAACAGGTACGGCTTCATCTTCGGGTTCCACCGGCGGGTGTGGTGGCCGAAGTGCACGCCGGCCTCGAGCAGCTGGCGCATGGTGAAGGTGGGCATCGTCATCGGAATGTTCCTTTTCCGGTTCGTCCTCCGCGGGCACGCCCGCCCCCGGGATGGGGACGGACACCGGAGCGGCCCACCGGCGCCCCGGTAGGGGTCAACGCGATGGTCCGCAAGCCCGCGTGTGGGATTTGCGACGGGCGCTTAACTAATCGGTCCCCGGCCCTTTGGCAAGGCGTTCGGCGAGGGGCGTCGGCGGCCCCTGCTAAAGGTCCTGCACTTCGACGACGCCGGGGATCGACTTGATGGCCGCGCGCCCCTGGGCGTTGATCGAGTAGCGCTCGTCCAACGCCAGTTCGATTTCCTTGTAGCGGTCCATCTCGACCACGATGTGGATGGGCCGCCCGCCGCGTCCGAGCATGTCCAACGTCTTCTTGAGGTACGGTACGGGCGCGGGGTCGCGCAGCACGATGCGCAGCCCCTCGGCCGAGGCGGCGACCACTTCCTCCAGGAGCTTGATCTCGTTGGCGCTCAGGCGGAACCCCTCGCCATTGACCTGCATGTCCACGGTGAGCAGGACGGCCTTGCCGTTCTCCAGGAACGCGCGGCTCTGGGCCAGCGTCTCGGAGAACACCATCACCTCGTAGACGCCGGTCGCGTCCGAAAGCTGGACGAAGGCGAAGCGGTTGCCGGTCCGCGAGTTGCGCTCCTGCCGGGCGATGACGATGCCGGCCATCTTGAAGCGGGTGGGCTTGCCCGATCCGATCCTGGCCGGCAGTTCGGCCGCCTTGACGACCTGAAGCCGCTGCAATGGACGGGCGTAACCGTCCAGCGGGTGGGCGGAGAGATAGAATCCGATCGCGTCGAACTCGTAGCGCAACCGCTCGAGCGGATCCCAGTCGGGGACGTCCGGCAGCGCGGGCGCCTTGAGGACACCGCCGCCGACCGGCCCGCCGAACAGGCTGACCTGCCCGCTTTCCCGCTCCTCGGCGGCCGCGTGGGCCTGCCGGACCAGCATCTCCATCGAGGCGCGGACCTGATGGCGGTTCTGGTTCAGGCTGTCGAAGGCCCCGGCGCAGGCCAGGTTCTCCAGCATCTTCTTGTTGATCGCCTTGGTATCAAGGCGCCGCGCAACGTCCATCAGGTCCTTGAACGGGCCGTTGCGGTCCCGTTCGGCCACGAGCGCTTCCATCGCCTGCTGGCCGACGCCTTTCACCGCGGCGAGCGCGTACCGGATCCCCTGCTCGCCGTTCGGCAACGCCTCCACCGCGAAGATCGCCTTGGACTTGTTCACGTCGGGCGGCAGCAGCGTGATCTTCAACCGGCCCAGCTCCTGCCGGTGCAGGTTGAGCCGGTCCGTGTTGCCCATGTCCAGGGTCATGGTGGCGGCCATGAACTCGACCGGGTAGTTCGCCTTCAGATAACCCGTCTGATAGGCCACCTGGGCGTAGGCCGCCGCGTGCCCCTTGTTGAAGCCGTAGCCGGCGAACTTGGCGGCCTGCTCGAAGATCTCGCGCGCGATCTGCTCGTCGATGCCGTTCTTGATGCACCCCTCGACGAACTTCACGCGTTCCTTGTCCATCTCCTCCTTGATCTTCTTGCCCATCGCGCGGCGCAGCAGGTCGGCACCGCCCAGCGTGTAGCCGGCCAGCTTCTGCGCGATCATCATGACGTCCTCCTGGTACGTCATGACGCCGAAGGTCTCGTAGAGGATCGGCTCCAGGTCGGGATGCAGGTACTCGGGCTGCGCCTCCCCGTGCTTGCACGCGATGTAGCGGGGAATCGAGTCCATCGGACCCGGCCGGTAGAGCGCCACCAGCGCGATCAGATCCTCGATCCGATCCGGCCGCATCTTGCGCAGCAGGTCCCGCATGCCCGAGCTTTCAAGCTGGAACACGCCGGACGACTCGCCACGGGCCAGCATCTGGTACGTCTTGGGGTCGTTGAAGTGCATCGACGCCGTGTCGACCTCGACCCCCCGGTCGCGGATCAGGAGTTCGGACTTGGCGATGACGGTGAGGGTCTTCAGGCCGAGGAAGTCGAACTTCACCAAGCCGGCCTGCTCGACGTACTTCATGTTGAACTGCGTGACCGGCATGTCCGAACCGGGATCGCGGTAGAGCGGCACCAGCTCGTCCAACGGGCGGTCGCCGATCACCACGCCGGCGGCATGGGTCGAGGCGTGCCGGTACAGGCCTTCCAGCCTGAGCGCGATCCCGATGAGCCGACCGATCTGCTCGTCGTTGGTGCGCATTTCCTGCAACAGCGGCTCGCTGTCGATCGCCTGCTGCAGGGTGACCGGGTTGGCCGGGTTGTTGGGGATCAGCTTGCAGATCCGGTCCACCACCGGATAGGGCAACTGCATCACGCGCCCGACATCGCGCACCACGGCGCGGGCCTGCAACTTACCGAAGGTGATGATCTGGGCGACCTTGTCGCGCCCGTACTTCCCCTGGACGTAGCGGATGACCTCGTCGCGCCGCTCCTGGCAGAAGTCGATGTCGAAGTCCGGCATCGACACGCGCTCGGGGTTCAGGAACCGCTCGAACACCAGGCGGAAGCGCAGCGGGTCCAGGTTGGTGATGTCCATGGCCCAGGCCACGATGGACGTCGCCCCCGAGCCGCGGACGCCGACCGGGATCCCGTTTCGCCGGGTCCACTTCATGAAGTCGGAGACGATCAGGAAATAGCCCGGGAACTTCATGCCGATGATGACGCCCAGCTCGTAGCGGAGCCGGTCCCAGTACGGCTTCTCGCGCTCGCTGTCCGGCTCCGGCGGCTGTCCCGGGAACACCACGGTGTCCAGGCGCCGACGCAGCCCCGCCTCGGCCTGGGCGGTCAATTCCTCATCCTCGGTCCGGCCGCTCTCGGTTGGGAACGGGGGAAGGATCGGGTTGATCTTCTTCAGCAGGAAGCCGCAGCGTTTGGCGATGACGACCGTGTTCTCCACCGCTTCGGGCAGGTCGGCGAACAGCTCCCTCATCTCGTCCGGCGACTTGAAATAATGGTGCGGGGTGACCCGGCGCCGATCGGACTCGGTCAGATAGCGGCCTTCGGCGATGCACAGCAGCGCGTCGTGCGCCTCGTACATCTCCGCGTCGTTGAAGAAACAGTCGTTGGTGGCGACCAGCGGCAGCCCGTGCTTGTAGGCGAGTTCGACCAGATCGTCCTCGATCCTGTCCTCAACCTCGAAGATGGCGCTATCGGGATGGCGTTGGAGTTCGACGTAGAGCCGGTCGCCGAAGGATCCGGCCAGGCGGACCAGAAGCTCCTCGGCCGCCGCCTTCTGGCCTTGGGCGAGTAAGCGCCCCACCCCGCCCCCGGCACCGCCCGTCAACGCGATCAGGCCGGCGCTGTACTGCTCCAGCTCCTCGTAGACGACCTGCGGGGGCAGGCCGGTTTCGGTCTCCAGATACGACTTGGAGATCAGCTTCAGCAGGTTCCTGTAGCCCTCGGCCGTCTGCGCCAGGAGCACCACCTGGTCGGGTGAGGTCGACTTCCCGCCGGCGGACGCACGCGGCCCCCCTTCCGACCGGCCCACCGACAGGATGGTGCCGATGATCGGTTGCACACCCGCGTCCACCGCCGCCTGGGCGAATTCCAGGCCACCGAACAGGTTGCCCGTATCCGTCACCGCGACGGCGGGCATGCGGTGCTTGCGGCAGAGCTTGACCAAGTCCTTGATCTTGATCGCCCCCTCTGACAGCGAATAGGCCGAGTGGACGCGCAGATGGACGAAGTCGGCGTGCGGCATGGAGGTTCCGGTCGAGGAGCGTTGGCGGCCAGAGTGCCAACGCTCGGCACGCAGGTCCAGATGCGCCCCGGGGATCCGCCGGCCGGGGAGGCGGAACGGGCCGCCCCACCCGGATGCGGCATCGGGGCGCCAGATAGGGGGCTTCCGCTTGCCGGCGCCCCCTTCCGGCTCAGGCCAGCGTCTCGCGGAGGAAGGCCAGGGTGCGGTCCCACGCGAGGCCGGCCGCCTCGGCGTTGTACCGCTCGCCGCCGGTATCGTTGTGGAAGGCGTGGTTCACACCCTCGTACATATGCAGCCGGTACCGCTTGCCGGCCGCTTGAAGCGCAGACTCGAACGCCGGCAGGCCGGCATTGATACGCGTGTCCAGGGATGCGTAGTGCAGCAGCAGCGGCGCCTGAATCCCGCCGACGGCTTCGCTGTCGGGCGCCGGACCATAAAAGACGATCGCGGCATCGAGATCCGGCGCGTCCGTGGCCAGACGGGCGACCGTCCCGCCGCCCCAGCAGAATCCGACCGCGCCGACCTTGCCGTTCGACGCGGGATGGGTCTCGAGGAAGCGGATCGCGGCCTTCAGGTCCGATTGCACCCTCCGGGCGTCCAGGCGGGCGAACATGCCGCGCGCCTCGTCCGCGTCCTTCGGCGTGCCGCCGAGTTGGGCAAGGAGATCGGGCGCAAAACCGATGAAGCCGGCCTTCGCCAAGCGCCGGGCCACATCCTCGATGTGCGGGTTCAGGCCCCGGTTCTCGTGAACGACCACGACCGCCCCCGAACGTTCCGCTTTCGTCGGCACGGCCAGATAGCCCGGCAGTTGCCCATCGCCCGCGGGGACGGCGGCACGCTCGGCCCGGATGGACGGATCGTCGGGCGGCACCGTCCGAGCCAGCGCGTGGTTCGGTTCCAGGACCGGAAGCAGCGCGGCTGCGGCCGCGGCGCCGCCCGCCAGTCTCGCGAGCCGGTCCAGGAAGACCCGCCGGTCCAAGGGGGCGTGGGTGTATTCGTCATAGAGCGCGATGATGCGCGGGTCGATCGCCATACCCCGGTGCCCCCCTTGTCTGCCGAACACCGGCGGCATCCTCACGCCGACGGAATGTGCTCCACCAACACGCCGTCGCGCATTTCCAAAACCCGGTCCATGCGCTGGGCCAGTTCCAGGTTGTGGGTGGCCACCAGGGCACCGAAATCGCCGCCCCGGACGAGGCCGGCCAGCATCTCGAACACCTCGTCGGCGGTGCGATGGTCCAGGTTTCCGGTCGGCTCATCCGCCACCAGCAGGCGGGGCCGGTTGGCAAGCGCGCGTGCAATCGCCGTCCGTTGCTGCTCGCCCCCGGACAGCCGCGCGGGACGGTGCGACACCCGTCCGGCCAGCCCCACCCGGGCCAGCAATTCCTCGGCCCGCGCCCTGGCCTGCCTGCGCGGGACGCCGGCGATCATCTGCGGCATCTCCACGTTCTCGAGCGCGGTAAATTCCGGCAGCAGATGGTGGAACTGGTAAACGAAGCCGATCGCGCGGCGGCGCAACGCGGTCCGGTCCCCGTCGGACATGCGGCTCGCATCCTTGCCGTCGACGATCACCTTCCCGGCGTCGGGACGTTCGAGCAGGCCCGCGAGATGCAGCAGGGTCGATTTGCCGGCGCCCGACGGGCCGACCAGCCCCACCAGTTCGCCGGGCCGGACAACAAGGTCCACGCCGCGCAGGATCTGCAACTCCTCGCCGGCCTGCCGGTAGGTCCGCACCACGCCGTGCATTTCCAGCATGGCGCCGCCGGCCACTGCGCGCGGCGCCTCGGCCAAGGCCACATCACTCATAACGAAGGGCCTCCACGGGATCGAGGCGGGCCGCACGCCAGGACGGATACACCGTGGCCGCGAAGGACAAGCCCAGCGCCATGAGCGCGACCTGGACCACCTCCGCCCACTCGATCTTCGCGGGCAGGTGCGACAGGAAGTAGATCTCGGCCGAGAACAGCTCGGTGCCCGTCAGGCCCTGGAGCAGCTGGCGGATGGACTCGATGTTCAGCGCGAAGGACACGCCGAGAACCAGTCCGAACAGTGTGCCGATGACACCGACCGACGCGCCGGACAGGAAGAAGATGCGCATCACCATGCCGCGCGTGGCGCCCATCGTGCGCAGGATGGCGATGTCCCGCCCCTTGTCCTTCACCAGCATGATCAGGCTGGAGATGATGTTGAAGGCGGCGACCATGATGATCAGCGACAGGATCAGGAACATCACGTTCCGTTCGACCTGCAGCGCGTTGAAGAAGCTGGAGTTGATCTGCTGCCAGTCCACGACACGGGCCTCCGGCCCGGCGGCGGCGGACAGCATCGACCGCATGGGGCGGACGTCGGTGGGATCGGTGACCATCACCTCCAGCGTGCCGACCTGCCCTTCCAACCGGAAGAAGACCTGGGCCGGTTCGAGCGGCATGAAGATGAAGTTGTTGTCGTACTCGAACATGCCGACGTCGAAGATGGCGGCCACGGTGAACGCCCGCTGGCGCGGCGTGGTGCCGAAGGCCGTCGGCGTTCCTCGCGGGCTGACCAGGGTGATCTGGTCGCCGACCCCCAGCCCGAACCGATGGGCCATGCGGATCCCGATCGCCACGCCCTCGCCGCCGAAATCCCGCAGGCTGCCCATGACGATGTGGTCGGACACCACCGGCCGCGTGCGGATGTCCTCGGGCCGGACCGCGCGCACGATCGCACCCGATGCGTTCCCGCGGACGGTGATCAGCGCCTGCGACTCGATGGACGGGGTCACGCTGACGACACCGGGAACCCGCCGCAGGCGCTCGGCCAGGTCGGTCCACTCGGTGAACATCCCGCCCGACGCGGCGACCACGTTCATGTGCCCGTTCAGGCCGAGGATGCGCCCCAGGAGTTCGGCCCGGAATCCGTTCATCACCGCCATCACGATGATGAGGGTGGCCACGCCGAGCCCGATCCCCAGCAGCGAGAATCCGGCGATCACGGAGATGAATCCCTCCTGCCGGCGGGCGCGAAGATAGCGCATCGCGACCATGCGTTCGAACGCGCCGAAGATCACCGATGGCCTCCTTGTTCGGCCCTCGAGCACGGCTCGATCCCATGGATCGAGCCGTGCTCCGTCTGCTTGTTTGATGGAGCAAATTCCACTCAGGTGGTTCTGCCTGAGTGGAATTTGCTCCAGGGACGTCCCGCAGGATAAGCGGCACCGGAACCGCGGCGTTCCGGTGCCTTCCGGCTTGGTCGGACGGTCTTAAGCCGTCAGCTTCGCCATTGCCGCTTCCGGGGAAAGCTCTTCCCGCTCCCCGGTCGCGCGGCGCTTGAGTTCGACGGTTCCGGCCTTCAGCCCACGCGGCCCGACCATCAGCTGCCACGGCAGACCGATCAGGTCCATGTTCGCGAACTTGACACCCGGACGCTCGTCGCGGTCGTCGTAGAGCACGTCCACGCCGGCCGCCTGCAGCTTCCCGTAAAGCTCGTCGCAGACCCGGTCGCACTCGGCGTCACCCGATTTCAGGTTGATCAAACCAACCTTGAAGGGGGCGACCGCGTCCGGCCAGATGATGCCGTTCTCGTCGTGGCTCGCCTCGATGATGGCGCCGAGCAGGCGGGAGACGCCGATGCCGTAGGACCCCATCTCGACCGTCACCGGCTCGCCGCCCGGGCCGGCAACCACGGCGTTCAGCGCCTTCGAGTACTTGGTGCCGAAGTAGAAGATGTGCCCGACCTCGATGCCGCGGCGGCTGACCAGCTCGGACTCCGGGACGGGCAGCGCCTTGGGATCGTGCATCTCCTCGGTCGCGGCGTAGAGCGACGTGTACTGCTGGAAGATCGGCTCCAGGTCCCCGTCGTACGAAACCGTCTCGGCCAGCACATCGGTGTTCAGCCAATCCTTGTGGCAGAACACCTGGCTTTCCCCGGTGTCGGCCAGGATGATGAACTCGTGGCTGAGGTCCCCGCCGATGGGGCCGGTGTCGGCCCGCATGGGAATCGCCTTCAGGCCCATGCGCGCGAAGGTGCGCAGATAGGCCAGGAACATCTTCTGGTAGGACCGGCGCGCAGCCTCGGGCGTCAGGTCGAACGAGTAGTTGTCCTTCATCAGGAACTCGCGACCGCGCATGACGCCGAACCGCGGGCGCACCTCGTCCCGGAACTTCCATTGGATATGGTAGAGGTGCTTCGGCAGGTCGCGATAGGACTTCACCTCGTTGCGGAAGATCGTGGTGATCATTTCCTCATTGGTGGGCCCGTAGAGCATCTCGCGCTCATGCCGGTCCAGGATGCGCAGCATCTCCTTGCCGTAATCGTCGTACCGGCCGCTTTCGCGCCAGATCTCCGCCGGCTGGATCGTCGGCATCAGCATTTCCTGCGCGCCGGCCGCATCCTGCTCCTCGCGCACGATCTGCTCGACCTTCTTCAGCACCCGGAAGCCCAGGGGCAGCCAGGCATAGATCCCCGCGGCCTGCTGCCGGATCATGCCGGCACGCAGCATGAAGCGGTGGGACAGGATCTGCGCTTCGGCAGGGTTTTCCTTCAACGTCGGCAGAAAGTAGGCTGAGACGCGCATATCCGGCTGCGATCCTTGGCACGTGTGCTCGGGAAGCGCGGCACTCTAAGGAAAGCCGCCCCCCCTGTCCATGCCGCCCCGAACCCTCGGGCGGAGTGCCCCGGCGATCGGGGCAGTGCCTCGGTTCGCTACCGGCGCTGCCGGCAAAGCAGGTAAAGCTCGCGCTCGGATGCCGACGTCAGGGGGTTCCCGTTGATCAACACCTCGTCCCCGGCGACGGTGATGGTTGCGGCAACCGCGTCGCCGACGAACAACCCCTGCCCCGGCGGAATGTTCATCCGCGGGTTGAGCTTGTCCTGCGGCACCCCGAGCCGCTTGGCGAGGTCGACACCGATCTGGATTTCGACGGGCACGACTTGGGGGCCGGGCGTGCCATAGGACCCCGGAAGGTCGGCCGGGGCGACCCGCCGGCCACCCCGCTCCGCCCCCCCTCGCTCCGCACCGGGCCGGTGGGCGACATCGGCATTCGGGATGTGGCGCTCCAGCACACGGCACACGCGCGGGTCGACGGACTGCGGCCCGGCATCGCGCGGAGCCTGCTGCGCCAAGGCGGTCCCGGCCGAAAGCGCCAAAAGGGCAAGCGCCGGAACGAGTCGCGCCTTTGAAAACATCCGCACCACATCCGAACGTTGGGCAACCCTGTCGGTTGTGCGAGTAATCCTATCAGATTGCCCTATGCGTGCAAAATTTGCTTTCGAATTTCACCCGGCCCTTCCGTCCCAGACGAAGTAAGACCATTGTGCGGGCGCGTTCGCGGGTGCGGTATCCGCGTCGGAAGGGTGTTGAACCATGCTCAATTCCATCTTCAAGCTGGACCAGCACGGCACGACCGTGCGCACCGAGGTGGTCGCCGGGATCACGACGTTCCTGACGATGGCCTACATCATTTTCGTCAACCCGCAGATCCTGTCGGCAACCGGCATGGACCACGGGGCCGTGTTCGTGGCGACCTGTCTCGCCGCGGCGGTGGCGTCCGCCATCATGGGGCTCTACGCCAACTACCCGATTGCGCTGGCGCCGGGCATGGGCCTCAACGCCTTCTTCACCTTCGCCGTCGTGAAGGGCATGGGCCACACGTGGCAGGTGGCACTCGGCGTGGTCTTCGTGTCCGCCGTCATCAACATCATCCTCAGCGTACTGCCCGTCCGCGAAGCGATCATCAACGCCATTCCAAAGAGCCTGAAGCTGGCGATCTCCGGCGGGATCGGGCTGTTCCTGGCCATCATCGGGCTCCAAAACGCAAAGGTCATCGCCCCCCACCCGGTCACCATGGTGACACTGGGCGACATGACCGCGCCGGAACCGATCCTGGCGGGGGTCGGATTCATCCTGATCGCCGTCCTGACCGCCCGCCGGATCCCGGGATCGATCATCATCGCCATCCTGGCGGTGACCGCGATCGGCATTGCGACCGGCGTTTCGCAGTTCGGCGGCCTCGTGTCGGCCCCCCCGAGCCTTGCGCCGACGCTGCTGCAGCTTGACCTCGCGGGTGCGCTGCAACTCGGCCTGCTGGGCGTCATCTTCGCGTTCGTGTTCGTCGACCTGTTCGACACGGCGGGCACCTTCGTCGGCGTCAGCCACCGCGCCGGCCTGCTGACCCCGGACGGCCGCATGCCGCGTCTTGGCCGCGCCCTTCTGGCCGACAGCTCGGCCAGTGCCATCGGCGCGGTGCTGGGCACCTCGTCCACGACCAGCTACATCGAGAGTGCGGCGGGCGTGAACGCCGGCGGCCGCACCGGCCTGACCGCGGTCGTCGTTGCCATCCTGTTCCTGCTGGCGCTGTTCTTCTCGCCCCTGGCGGGCTCCATCCCGGCTTATGCGACGGCGCCGGCACTGCTGTTCGTCGCCTGCCTGATGGCCCAGGGCCTGGCCGAGATCGACTGGAGCGACGCCACCGAGTATGCCCCGGCGGTCGTGACCGCCGTCGCCATGCCGTTCACCTACTCGATCGCCCACGGCATCGCCTTCGGCTTCATCACCTATGCCGCGGCGAAGGTGTTGAGCGGGCGCGTGTCGGAGGCGAAGCCTGCCGTCCTCGTGCTCGCGGTTCTGTTCACCGTGAAGTACGCGTTCGAGTAAGTCGCCGGCCAATGCGGGACCGTACGGGCGGGGCCATGCGCCCTCCGCCCGTACGGTCCCGCATTTCACGGTGTCATGGACGCCGGACGGCAGATCCGCGCATGCGGCCGCGTCGACGCGATGGGCGTCGGCGATCCATCGGTGGGGATCGGAAGGCGCGGGCCGGCGTCGGCCGGATTTCAGTCGGCCGCCGTCCCCAGCTTGCCGCCTCTGCGTTCGAGGAGCGCGTCGGGGCTCAGCGGCTTACTGAACAGGTAGCCCTGTAGCCGATCGCAACCGAGCTCGACCAACAGGTTGCGTTGCGCCACGGTTTCGACGCCCTCGGCAACGATTTCCAGGCCCAATCCCTTGGCCAAGCCGATCGCGGCACGCACCAGGGCGACGTCGCGCCCGTCGCCGGGCAGGCAGTCGATGAAGCTGCGGTCGATCTTCAGCGCGTGCACGGGAAGGCGCTGAAGATAGCTGAGCGACGAATAACCGGTTCCGAAATCGTCGATGGCGGTCTGGATTCCCATTCCGGCCAGCCGCTCGATCATCCGTACGGCGGCGTCGAAATCGCCGATCGCGGCCTGTTCGGTAATCTCAATGCCCAAACGCCCGGCAAGCAACGGATAGGTGCTTACGAGCACGCCGAGCTGATCGACCAACGAGTCCGCGTTCAGGCTCTTGCCCGACACGTTCACATACACCCGGGGCAGGTTGAGGCCGGCCTCGTCCCAAGCGCGGAGCTGGCGTGCGACCTCGACCAGCACCCAGCCGGTCACCGGCACGATCAGCCCGCTGTCCTCGGCCAGCGGGATGAACTCCGTCGGCGGCACGGCGCCAAGGTTCGAATGGTTCCAGCGCAACAGCGCCTCGGCCGCAACCACGTCGCCCTCAGGGTTGACGATGGGCTGGTAGACCAACGCGAACTCGTTGCGCGCAATCGCCTGCGCCATGTGCAAGCGAAGCTGGGCACGCCGGCTGGCGCTGGCCGCCAGGGTCGGCGTGTAGAGGACCGCAACCCCGCCTCCGCGCGCCTTCGCCTCCTGCAGGCCCAGCTGGGCCTTCCCCAACAGTTCCTCGGGAGCCCGGATGGACGGATCCGCCAGAACACAACCGACGCTGCAATTCAGTTGCAGCATATGGCGTTCGGCGGGAAGCGGCGAGGCGAACCGTTTGCTCACCGTCTCGGCAAGGCGGGCCGCCCCGGACGGTGTCATGCCGGGCACCAGGGCGGCAAACTCGTCGGCGGAGATGCGGGCGAGAACAGCGCCCGGCGGAAGCGTGCTTTCCAGCAGAACCGCCGCCGCCCGGAGGACGGCATCGCCCACGGTGTGGCCAAGGGTCTCGTTCACCTCGCGGAACCGGTCCAGATCCGCGGACAACAATGCAACTCCCGGCTGCCCGAGCCGCCGTCCGACCTCGCCCAGGAAACCAATCCGGTTCAACCACCCCGTGAGAAGGTCGTGCGACACCGCGCTGGGACCATGGTCATCCTGCACGTCCCGGATGACGACAACCTGCAGGCATTCGCCCCCGACCATGGCGCTGCCGAGGCTGCACGAGACGGGGAAGGTCGACCCGTCGCGGTGGTGCGCCATCTGCCACAGGGGGAATGCCGGCCGACGGTTTGTCCGGCCCAGGTCCGGGTCACTCCACGAAGGCACGTCCGGCTGATCCGGCCGGGGAAGCGAAAGAAGCTGCGCCACCGGCCGCCCGATCAGATCGCCCGCCTCATAGCCGAAAAGGTCGGCAACGGCCGTGTTGGCGAACCGGATCACCCCACCCGTATCGGCAACGAGAATGGCTTCTGCGGTCGCATTGAGAATGCCCTCGATGGCCGTCACCAGATCAGTGCGGCCACCCGATCCAGGCATTCCCCGCCGAAGGGTCGGTACAGTACGGGACCGTTTCCATGGCATCTGCATGATATGGCCCTAATCGATCCGACCGGCAGGCGAACGGTCATAACCACATGATGTTCGCATATGGAAAGGTAGGGCCAAGTCGTTAACGGGCCGTTACATATATAGGCTTTGAAACCTAATTGTATGAAATTGATGCAACCCGGTCGCAGGCCGGCGGCGGCGCGTCGCCAAGCCGCCGCCGGTCGAAATCCGCGTCGTCAGAACGGAATTTCGTCGTCCAAATCATCCTGGCGCGAAGGGCGGCTGCCACCACCCGACCGGCCACCGCCGCTGCCTCCAGTGCCGCCTCCACCGCCGCCGCCGTAATCGCCTCCGAACGAGCCGTAGTCGTCACCGCCGCCACCGCCGTAGCCGCCGCCACCGCCGCCGCCGCCGCCGCCCTCACTGCGGTCGAGCAGGGTCAGTTCACCACGGTACGGGCGGAGCACAACCTCGGTCGTGTAGCGTTCCTGGCCGGACTGGTCCGTCCACTTGCGGGTCTCCAACTGCCCCTCGATGTAGACCTTGGACCCCTTCTTCAGGAATCGCTCGGCCACACCGACCAGGTTTTCGTTGAAGATGACGACCGAGTGCCACTCGGTTCGCTCGCGCCGCTCGCCGGACGACTTGTCCTTCCAACTTTCGGATGTGGCGATGCGCAGCGTGGCGACACGGCCGCCGTTCTGCATGGACCGGACCTCCGGGTCTTTCCCGAGGTTGCCGAGGAGGATCACCTTGTTGACGCTGCCAGCCATGCTCGTCTGCCTTTCCCGAAGCGCGGGCCACCTGTCCAAAAAAACGGCGCACCGTACACCCGCATCGTGGCCGTCGCCACCGTGGCCATCGCCGCCATGCTCATCACCACGGGAACATCGGGTGGCGCGCGGGCCGGCGCTTGGCAATGTTCCCTGTATGTTCTATTATGGCGTCTGCGCGGAACGGACGCAACCCGGTGTGCGGACATTGTGGTCAAGCCGCCTCGCACGCACCATCTTTGCCATCGGCGGTCCTCCGCAGCACGCCCCATAATCCACGGCATTCCCCTCCATGCAGCCTTCCTCCAGGTCGATCGTCGTCCGCGGCGCGCGTGAGCACAACCTGAAGAACATCGACGTGGAAATGCCGCGCGACTCGCTGGTCGTGATCACCGGCCTGTCGGGTTCCGGCAAGTCGTCGCTGGCCTTCGATACGATCTACGCGGAGGGCCAGCGGCGCTATGTGGAAAGCCTGTCGGCCTACGCCCGCCAGTTCCTGGAGCTGATGCAGAAGCCGGATGTGGACGCCATCGAGGGGCTGTCGCCGGCCATCTCCATCGAGCAGAAGACGACCAGCCGCAACCCGCGCTCGACCGTGGGCACGGTGACGGAAATCT